>CAZYHY010000010.1:0-80731 GCA_964647635.1 uncultured Nitrosomonas sp. | reverse complement strand
AGCATGCCGCCAGCGTTCAATCTGAGCCAGGATCAAACTCTTAAGTTTAATTCTGTTTTACTCTCGCTTGACGTTTTTTGATGTTGATTAATAAACCAATATCTACTTATCTTGCGAATACTATATTACTTTATTAGAGCTCTTACACTCTAAATTTCTATTAAGTACTCACACCTATCGATTGTATTTTTTTAAAGAGCGTCGCTACTTTTTAATGTGTTGCTAAGCAGCGAGAAGCGGAATTATACAGACTCCTTTTTATGGGTCAAGAGTTTTTTTCATTTAATTGTCATATAAAAATTATAATGGATCCAAAAAAACCACAAACTACTTTATATTCAGTTACTCAAGTCTCTTACTTTATATTTGATCCAGCGCCTTGTTTGAGACTTGCTTCGATAAAAGCATTTAGATCTCCATCTAAAACGCCTTGCGTGTTCCCAATCTCTAAATTTGTTCGTAGATCTTTGATGCGTGATTGATCCAGTACATATGATCGAATTTGATGCCCCCAGCCGATATCTGTCTTAGTCTCTTCCATGGCTTGCTTTTCATCGTTGCGCTTACGAAGTTCAGCCTCATATAACCTTGACCTTAGCATTGCAAGTGCATCTGCTTTGTTCCGATGCTGTGACCGCCCACTTTGACACTGCACCACTATCCCCGTGGGATTATGCGTAATACGAATTGCAGAATCTGTTTTATTAATATGTTGGCCACCTGCTCCTGAGGCCCTAAAAGTATCGATTCTTAAATCTGCCGGATTAATTTCAATTTCTATCGTGTCATCCACTTCCGGGTAAACAAATACGCTCGCAAACGATGTGTGCCGACGATTACCGGAATCAAATGGCGACTTTCTGACCAAACGATGAACGCCGGTCTCAGTACGCAAATAACCATAAGCGTATTCACCAGACACTTTTAAAGTCGCATTTTTAATACCGGCAATATCACCCGGCGACTCCTCTAAAACCTCAATATTGAATCCTTGCCGCTCGCAGTAACGTAAATACATGCGTTCAAGCATCGCTGCCCAGTCTTGTGCTTCGGTTCCTCCAGAGCCCGATTGAATATCCACAAAACAATTATTCGGATCCATGGGATCAGAAAACATGCGTCGGAACTCCAAATCAGCGATCACTTTTTCTACATTCCCGACATCGTCAGCGATACTGGAGAGAGTTTCGTGGTCTAATTCATCCTTCGCAATTTGAAACAACTCTTGGGCATCATTTAATTGATGCTCCATTGTCTCCAATGTGACAACCGTATCTTCCAATAACTTCTTCTCACGGCCTATTTCCTGAGTGCGCTTACTGTCATTCCAAATAGCCGGATCCTCAAGCAACCGAGTTAACTCACTTAATCGAGTTTGTTTAGTATCGAAGTCAAAGAAACCTCCGTAATTCATTAGCACGATTTTCCAGATCTTGAAGATGATTAGCGATTGAATTGATTTGTTCTGCTTCCATAATTTTCACCTAAAATTTAATTCCTTAATTATACCTATTAGCGCACCAAATCTTGAGTATCTGCCATTAATTCCCGCAAACCATATTTCTCCGCTACAGCAGATACAATTTTTTAAACGGATAACGCAACATTCCCAAACTATAGATCAGCAAAAAAATTATAATCGTTTGTAAATGCAACTGAAGGTCCGTACATTTTTCATAGACCGATCAGCTTTATTAATTCATTTTTTCGAAAACCCAACGATGTCAAAGTTTATTGCATTAATTCCGGCAGCAGGCTCAGGTTCCCGCATGGGCCATGAGCTTCCTAAGCAATATCTATCACTGAATCAACAGCCTATGATTTATCATGCCATAAATACGTTATGGCAAAGTCGACTCATTACAAGGATTCTTGTCATACTGGCACCCGGCGATCTTGAGTGGTTCAAATACGACTGGTCACAATTCTCAGAAAAGCTAACCATACTAAGCTGTGGCGGCATAACTCGGGCAGAAAGTGTACTCAACGGTCTCATTGCCGCAAAACAAAATGACCTGGTCCAGTCAAATGACTGGATATTAGTACATGATGCCGCACGGCCTTGTTTAACTTCAACTCAACTGGAAAATCTAATCGGAGAATTAGCTGAAGACGAAGTAGGTGGATTGCTGGCCGTACCAGTCGCCGATACATTAAAACGCAGTAATGCCGGCCATCGGATAATACAAACCGAATCGAGAGAAAATTTATGGCAAGCACAAACGCCGCAAATGTTCCGTTACGACCTACTCACTCAAGCGCTCCATAATGCAGCTAACGCAAATATTACGGATGACGCCAGCGCAATCGAGGCCTTAGGACTACATCCCAGACTTGTACTCAGCGATGCGTACAATTTTAAAGTGACTTACCCTCAAGATCTGGCGCTAGCAGAATTAATACTACAAGAAAGGAATAATTTGTGAATACCCTAAGAATCGGACAAGGTTTCGATGTGCATCAATTAGCTAAAGATCGCCAACTCATCATTGGCGGCGTAACTATCCCTTACGAACTGGGATTACTCGGCCACTCTGACGCGGATGTATTGTTGCACGCAATTTGTGACGCATTGCTAGGTGCCGCCGCATTGGGAGATATTGGTCAACATTTTTCGGATTCTGATCCGCGCTACAAAAATATTGATAGTCGCCTGTTATTGCGCAATGTGTACAGTCTATTAGAAAGCAATCAATATAAAATTGTTAATATTGACGCAACCATTATTGCGCAAGCTCCCAAAATGGCCCCCCATATTCCTGCCATGATTGCAAATATCGCGCAAGATTTAAAAACCTACCCGGGCAATATTAACATTAAGGCCAAAACGGCTGAGCACCTGGGTGCAATTGGTCGCAAAGAAGGTATTGCAGCAGAAGCTGTATGTTTAATCGATCGCACAACAGGAAGCAAGATTGATTAAAGAACACACTCATACTAATACAAAACCGATTCGAGTATTTTTTGCCATTTTTCCTGACAAGTCTGTGCAAGCACAACTGACCCACCAAGCTGAGCAACTAAAACCCATTTGCGGGGGCAACACAGTCAAAATGCAACAAATTCATCTCACCTTGCTATTTTTAGGAAATATAGCTATTCATCGACTTGAGATACTTCAGCAAGCCATGAAGAATGTTGCTGCAAAGAAATTTGAATTTAAATTGGAGGAAATTTGCTACTGGAAACATAACCAGATTGTGTATTGCCAAGCAAAACAATTTCCTGCAGCACTGTTCACTCTTGCTGATTCATTAAAGAACGCAGTATCAGATGCTGGATTCTTAATTGATACGCGCACCTATAAACCCCATGTTACGCTGATCCGCAAGGCAACTCATAGCAAAAAAATCAACCTGGATACTCCCGTCATCTGGCATGTTAGTGAGTGGTTTCTTATCCAATCCAAGCAAACCGATCGCGGTGTTGAATACATTCCACTGAGTCAATGGCACCTGCGATAAATTGATTACAAGATCATCGGCAACCCATAACACTCAATCATCTTGAAAATTCTCGCCCTCGAAACCTCTACTGAATACTGCTCAGTCGCACTTTATCTGGATGGCAAGATTCTCAATAAGGAAATTCTTGCTGAGCGCCGTCATTCTGAAATTCTTTTGCCTATGGTTCAGGAGATACTGGCGGAAGCTGAATTGACGTTGCGTCAAATCGACGGAATTGCTTTTGGTGCAGGCCCCGGCTCTTTCACTGGCTTGCGCATAGCATGCGGAGTCGCCCAAGGCCTAGCATACGCAGCCACCCTACCTGCTGTTGGCGTGAGCACGCTGAAAGCAGTTGCGCAAAAAACCGGTGAACAAAAAGTCATTGTGGCACTCGATGCTCGCATGGGTGAAATTTATCATGCAGCCTATCAACAATTACCAAACCATACCTGGAAAATCATTAGCCCACCCACACTCTGCTCACCTCAACAGTCACCCCCGATAGTAGGCAACGAATGGCGTGGATGCGGCAGCGGCTTTGAGGTATATAACAAAGAATTAACACTGGTTTATAATAACAATCTTGAGCAGATTCACTATGGACTCCATCCCCAGGCCGGAGAAATAGTGCAGCTTGCACTACCCAAGTTTACCGATGGATCAAATACCGATCCAGCAAACGCAATTCCCATCTATATACGCAATAAAGTAGCGCTAAAGGAAAGTGAGCGATGAATATCACGGAACAACAAATGGTTGAGATCAGAAAAATGCAACCATCGGATCTGAATCGTGTCATCCTTATCGAACGAGAAATTTTTCTTTTTCCATGGTCATTGGGAAATTTTGCGGACTCAATCGAGGCGGGTTATGTCTGTCAGGTTCTGCAACAAACCGATACGCTGATGGGTTACGGCATCATGATGATGAGTCCCGAAGAAGCGCATGTTCTCACACTGGGTATTGCCGCAAACTGGCAGAAAAAAGGCTGGGGGAAGAAACTCCTGCAACACTTCATTCGCTATGCCAAAGATGAAAATGCAAAATCAATGTTCCTGGATGTGCGGGAATCCAATCACGATGCTGCAAAGCTCTATCAACAAATGGGTTTCCAGCACATTGCCACGCGCAAAGACTACTATCCTGCCATGTGTGGACGCGAAGATGCGCTGGTCATGCAACTGATGCTATGAACATCCGGCGCAAGCAAATACTCAAGGAACTGGGTCTCACGCCGGTGTGGCATTTAAAATCAGCCGCACTAGCACACGATGAGATACTAGAATCACAACCGATTGAGATCAATGAGCTAGCAACTTCACCTGATGCTGCGAAAGATTTGCAGCAACCTCAGGAAATCCAACAGATGAACTGGGAACAACTCAAATTATCGGTATCTCATTGCACTGCGTGCCTTTTAAGCCAGGCACGCACACAAACAGTATTTGGCGTTGGTGACGAAAATGCCGACTGGCTCTTTGTAGGCGAAGGCCCCGGTGCCCGGGAAGATGCAACAGGAGAGCCCTTTGTGGGGCAGGCCGGCAAACTGCTTGATCAAATGTTGGCGGCTATCGGCTTAAAACGTGACCATCAAGTTTATATCGCGAATATTGTAAAATGCCGCCCGCCCAATAACAGGAACCCCGCTTTAAGTGAGGCTCGTCAGTGCGAACCTTACCTGACCAGGCAGATTGAGCTAATAAAACCTAAACTTATCATTGCATTGGGAAAAGTTGCCGCACAGAATCTGCTTGGCTGTGAAGACAGCATTTCCAGCTTGCGAGGAAAGGTACATGATTATTCGGGTATCCCCTTGATCGTCACTTACCATCCGGCCTACTTGTTACGCGCGCTCCCGGAGAAAGCCAAAGCCTGGAAAGATTTATGTTTCGCCCAATCAACGATGCAATCCATCGAATAAACTATTCCATACCACCACAACGCTTTGGTATATTGGAATCAGTGCTTCTTCTTTTCACCGATCAAGTGCAGCGAATCCACTTTACTCTGATTCAGCAAATGCCATTTTCTAATCAATGTCATCATAATCGATACAAATAATCCAAAAGCGACAATGACAACGTAAATATGCACTTCAAACAATATCAATACCGCATACACTGACAGCATCGTCAAAATACTCAGATTTTCATTGAAATTCTGTACTGCGATGGAATGTCCGGCCCCCATCAAAATATGTCCCCGGTGTTGTAACAGTGCATTCATCGGCACCACAAAGAATCCGGCTAATCCACCAATTAGCATTAATAAAATAATTGCGATCCACAGATCCTTTACAAAAACCATCGCCATCACAACGATACCCATTGCAATACCTAGCGGAATAACCTTTACGGATTGCTTCAACGACACCCATCGCGCTGCCATGACGGCACCCACGGCAATACCTACAGCAACCACACCCTGTAGTTGGGCAGCTTGGTTGAGCGGATAATTCATTGCCACTTCAGCCCATTTCAAGACAATAAACTGCAGTGTAGCTCCCGCCCCCCAGAACAGCGTGGTGACTGCCAGCGAAATCTGCCCGAGTTTGTCCGACCATAACAATTTTATGCAATGACTAAACTCATGAATCAGATAAAAAGGATTCTTCTTAGGAACGCGATGATCAACGCCGGTATTAGGAATATATAAGTTAAACAACGCCGCAATCGCATAAATGATGGCGATCAAAAAAATGCTGCTTTCCAATGCACTATCTATTCCCGTGTCGATGAACGGAAAATCAAATCCCAACAAAACACTTGCGACAGCGGGAGTAATCAGAACGCCACCAAAGACAGTACCCAACACGATGGATGCCACCGTTAATCCTTCGATCCAGCCATTGGCAATTACCAATTTCTCAGGTGGCAATAATTCGGTCAATATGCCATATTTAGCAGGTGAATATGCCGCTGCGCCTAACCCCACAACGGCATAAGCAGCCAATGCGAAATACTGGTGCATGGCGATAAATAATAAACCACAGCCGACAATCTTAATAGTATTGCTGACAAACATGACACGCCCTTTCGGCATAGAATCAGCAAATGCGCCAACGAAGGGAGCGAGAATGACATAAAACAATACAAAAACGAACTTCAACATGGGTGTTAAGTAGGCGGGAGCATGCAGATCTATCAGCAGCGCAATCGCCACAACCAACAACGCATTATCTGCCAGAGAAGAGAAAAACTGCGCTGCCATAATCGTATAAAAACCGCGTTCCAAGCTTATTTCCTTGTAGGGGTAAGTTTTAAAGAATTAATTCTTGTCATTCATTGCTCTAACAGCTACTTAAACAATTCCACACAGCGCTTCTTCATATTCTATTCATTAAGAGCGCGAGATTATCATATTATGTCGGCTATTATCTGAAAGTTGAATTCAGCACCCCCAATTTAGATTATTATAAAAATCCTGCGAAAAAGTATATTCACTTCTGCTCATTCTGGACACACTATCAATGCCGCGCCCTATCAAAGCTTCTATAGACCTTTCTGCTTTATCACACAATCTGACCATAGTACGCCAACATGCACCACACTCGCGCATGATGGCAGTCATCAAGGCAGATGCCTATGGTCATGGGCTGCTTCATACTACCAGCGCTTTAAAAGGTGCTGATGGATTTGCACTGCTGGAGCTTGATGCTGCAATATCTCTGCGCGATGCCGGTTATCAGCAGCCCATCCTGCTGTTGGAGGGTTTTTTTTCTACACAAGAATTGGCGCTGTTTGAACAATATCGACTAAGCGCAGTCATTCACCATAGTGAACAAGTCGCTATGTTATTAGATTCCAAGCATCAGAAACTGGACTTGTTTATAAAAATCAATACCGGCATGAATCGCTTAGGACTGACACCTGGGCAATTTCCCAGAACAATGAAGCAACTCAAAGAAAGTCGATACGCACACACTATTACATTGATGACGCATTTTGCCTGTGCCGATGAGTCTTCAGAAGAAGAGAGTGTGCTGCGACAGCTCCAGTGTTTTGAACTGACTACCAAGCAGTACAACCATCCACGCTCACTCGCAAATTCAGCAGCCATCATACGTTATCCGACAACACACGCTGATTGGGTGCGTCCTGGAATCATGTTATATGGCGCCTCACCTTTTTCTGACCAAACCGCATCAGACCTCAACTTGCGGCCTGCTATGACACTCTCCAGCCGGATCATTGCAATACACAATCTAAAATATGGAGACAAAGTAGGCTATCACGGCCTATTCCAGGCTGATCGCCCAATGCGTATCGGAATTGTAGCGTGCGGCTATGCCGACGGGTATCCGCGCCATGCACCAACAAACACGCCGGTACTGGTAAACAATCAACGTAGCCGCTTATTGGGTCGAGTATCTATGGATATGCTGGCTGTAGACTTAACTGAAATTGAGGGCGCCGAACTAAACAGTCCGGTTATCCTTTGGGGAGCGGAGATATCGGTTGATGAGGTTGCTTATCGTGCGGGCACAACCAGTTATGAACTGCTTTGCGCATTAGCGCCACGGGTAGAGAAATTGTGCTCTCGTTATTAACAGGCCGCTGAAAAACGTATTCGAGGTAGTCGATGCAAGTCAAAAACGGGCGAAAAAGCGCAAATTATGCTTAATAATGAGCATTTCAAGCCTGTTTTTAACACCGCAGCGGCAACGCAAATAGTTTTTCAGCGGCCAGTAAAGAACGCAATCTACTGGTGGTAGCTCGGCAACGCAGAAATGCTTATTCCACTTTTGCCTTACCACGTAAATCTTGCACAACGGTTGCAAATTCCCGCTGCAATACGCGCTGCTGTATATTTTGTTTTACTTCTTCAAAGGGTGGAACTTCCATTGGGCGCGTATCCATTAACTGAATTACATGCCAACCAAACGAAGTTTGCACGGGTTGTTCTGTCAACCCACCTTTCGACAACTTGACCAGCGCTTCGGAAAAAGGCCGAACATAGGCCGCCGGTGGGCTCCAATTCAGTTCACCACCATTTTCCTTGCTACCATCATCAATGGATTTCTCTGCAGCGATTTTGGCAAAATTACCACCTTTCTTAAGGCTGGCAATAATATCGCGCGCCACACTTTCACTTTCCACCAGAATATGTCGTGCTTTATATTCTTTATCGCCCATCTGCACTTTCAGCATTTCATATTCCTTGCGCAAGATGTCGTCACTGACTGCATTACGTTTGATGTAATCAGCTTGGAATGCTCTTACCAATACTGCTTGCTTGGATACTTCAAGCTGTGCAATAACTTCCGGATCTTTATCCAGCTTCTTTTTTACTGCCTCTTGCGCCAGAATCTCCTCAGCAATCAGGTTTTCACGCAATGCTTTTCTCATTTCCGGACCATCCGGCTGACCTTGCGCAACGCTTGCTTTCACCATTAAATCCAGACGTGACTGTGGAATTGCCACACCATTCACCTTAGCCACTACTCCGGTCGACTGAGCTTGAACTGATAGCGCGAACAAGCCCAGAATACTAACTGCCATTACTTGTGAAAATTTCGTCAAACGCATGGAATTTCCTTATTGTGATTTGGATAAAATTTATATTCTGATGAATATAATTGCCTTGAGAAAGTATACGCCTTAACTTGATGGACGTGAATCCTTACGTATTTTCATTGATCTTGAAGCAATTTGGTAGTAATGAGAAAAGTAAAGCCTACAATCGCTTATGCAGGCAGTACCTTCTTAAAAGGTTTAACAGTCACTTTCTGATAGACGCCCGCGCTGGTGTAGGGATCAGCGTCAGCCCAATCTTGGGCGGCTTCTAAGGACTCAAATTCTGCCACAATCAGGCTCCCTGAAAAACCTGCTGGCCCTGGATCCTGGCTATCGATAGCAGGATACGGTCCGGCTAAAATTAAACGCCCCGCTTCTTGCAGTGCCTGAATTCTTTTTAAATGCTCCGGACGAACTGCCATTCTTTTTTCCAGGCTGTTCGGAACATCTTCACCGTGGATCGCATATAGCATCATTGCTCTTCACTCACTTTATTTTCGATTTTCTTCCGTTGCATTATCCTGTTTACTGACAGCTAATACCTGCGGCGTATCTTTCAGATATTTTCCCAGCATCAACACTTGCGCTATGATAAAAACAAGCATTAATCCAGTCGCTCCAAATAATTTAAACGTCACCCAAGTATCTACTGAAAAACTAAATGCGACATAAAGATTAATACAGCCCATGGATAGAAAAAAACCTACCCAGCTCAAATTAAGTTTATTCCAGATGATTGATGGCAATACCATCTGCTTTTCCAGCATCGCTTGAATCAGATTCTTTCTGAAAATTAGACTGGATGCCAGCAAAGCAGTGGCGATCAGCCAATATAGTACTGTCGGTTTCCATTTAATAAATGTTTCATCCTGAAGCACTAAGGTAGCACCGCCAAAAATGACAATGATAGCCAGATTTGACCACATCATTTTATCGACGTGGCGATGCCGAAACCAAAGCCAACCAATTTGTACCACAGCCGCTACTATCGCAACTGCAGTCGCAACAAAAATATCGTAAACTTTGAAGGCCACAAAAAACAAAATAACGGGAAAAAGATCGAATAGAAACTTCATCATTACCAATACTCAGTATTTACTCATCGTCAGTTAAAAAACCAATCGTCAAAAATTTCATTCCAATACTGCCGGTAATTGGGTTGTAAGGTTATTCTTTTCCTTGATTGCAGTCCCCAATAATGCATACCCCAGTAAATTACCGGCCTCATCCCGATACAATGCTGTTACGCCATCGGCATCAGCCTCGACATGCCACTCACCCTGCGCATTGAAATCAGGCGGCGAAACGACTGTTGGGCACGCTGGCGTTTTTACCATGACTGGCATTGCCGGATAATGAACAGGTGTTGGGTTACCCGCAAGTGTTGCAGCTAGAGCCCGTGCTGCGTGTGTAATTGGCATCACAAAAGGTAACACCCTACCTTCGACTTCTGCGCAATCACCCAACGCATAAATATTCGCAACCCGGGTTTGTAACAAGTGATTCACTACAATGCCACGATTAACCTGAATGTCCGCTGCGTCAGCGAGTTGCGTACGAGGACACAACCCCACTGCTGAAAGCACCACATCAGCATCGATCGACTCACCACTAGCGAGCGTCAAACGTAGTCGGTCTTCAACTTGTTCAACAGTCTGGATTGTCGTGTCTAAGTGAAAAATCACACCAGCCGCTTCCAATTTCTGTCGTATAAATGCACCGCCTGCTGGCGGCAACAACTTCCCCAGAGGTTGTGCATTGATATCAACAACATCGACCTGATATCCAGATGTCACCAAGTCGTTTGCAAATTCACAACCGATTAAGCCGGCACCAATAATGCCGACTCGTTTCTTGCCGATCAGCGCCTCGCGAAATTTTTGATAATCATCCAAGTCATTCACGGTCAATATTTTTGCTACGCCATCTCCCCGCAGCGGCAACCGCACCTGATCCGCACCCAATGCCAGAACCAGTTGATCATAGCGTATTTTCTCACCATCGATCAATGTCACCACACTTTCCGATTGATCAATGGCAATGACACGACAATGCGGGCGAATAGAAATCTTCAATTGTGATGCCATTTGAGCAGCATCACTATTCAAAATAGATGCGGGAGTCTTACCGAGTGACAAAGCATTTGACAGCATCGGCTTGGAATAAAAACCGCCGTGATCGGCAGATAGCATGGTTATCGGAATCTCTGTATTGAGTTTTCGTAGCTCACGTGCCGCAGCATAACCAGCCAGTCCACTCCCTACAATAACAACCGGATTACCCATTACTCAGATCTCCATCATTTCAAAATCCGCTTTATCCACGTCACACTCAGGACAAGCCCAGTTCTCGGGAATACTTTCAACGTGTCCCGGCTTTTACACCATGCTCTGGATCACCCGCTGCTTCATCATAAACAAATCCGCATAACTACATTGTTGCATTGAAATTTCTTCATTTCTTTAAACTTTATTTACAAAGCCATATAAAAAATATGCACATTAATTTAGAGAAATTCTCCATCAATCAATGTGCCTATTTATTATTTAATAACAGCGTAATGTTGAATAGTGCTTCAGCAGAAAAACGATATATGCAAAAACTTAACTTCCTGAAGTATAGTCATGTAGTAAATATAAAGATAAGTAGTGATTCACAAAACAGTAATAGCAGAAAAACAAAGTATATTTTCCACTTTATTACTTAGTTTCCGTAGTAGCTGTGTTGTTGATCAAGCTGACACGTCTTTGCAAATAGGCGTCGCGCATGAATTCATATTTATCCAATGCAGCCTCTTCAAGCGTTTTGTCGTCTTCAAGAAACTGTGCACGTGTATTGATAGTTCTCGCTGCTGCGATAGGTAAACGTACCGATACTTTATTAATATAATCAACATGGTGCAGAAAAACCCCCGTTACCCCTTGTGTAACAGGATCTATGAAGAGACTATCAATACCAACTCCGAACGCATCGCGTACAGAACTTGGCCCCAAAAAAGGCAGCACAATATACGGCCCACTGGCAACACCATAGCGTCCCAATGTTTGACCGAAGTCCTCGTTGCGTTTATTAAGATTAACATCGCTTGCTGCACTGATATCACTGGCAATATCGATCAAGCCAAATATACCGAAAGTGGTATTGATCAATAGCCGCGCACCAGTTGCAAGTACGCTCTCATAATTTAACTGCAGCAAAGAATTAGTAATCACCACCACGTCGTTCAGATTGGAAAAAAAGTTTCCAACCACCAATTCGATAGGATCGGGAGTAACGAACTTATAGCCTCTGGCAACCGGATCTAATACATTTTCATACACCATTTCATTAAAATTAAAAACGGAGCGATTCATAGACTCCAGAGGATCATGAGGACCATTTTGGTTATTCGTCTTGGTCGCAGCGCAACCTGTTAAAAATAAACTAAATACCAGAATAGCAATAGCTTTGGAATGGATAGTATTCATCATGCTCTTATTTATTTTATTAAAAAACTGATCGATCTTGCCACATTTACACAATTGGTTCAATACACCTTATCGTTAACAGATCGTTAAAAAACTATCTGCGCTTGCCGCCACGATGTTAAAAATAAGCTCAAAATGCTCAATTATTAAGCACAAGCTACGCCTTATCACCTGTTCTTGCCCGGAGTTCCTCGAAAACGTTTCTCAACGACCTGATAAGTGTCATTCACTCACTTTTAATTGTGACACTACGCGCAGAAAATCAATGAAAAAATTCCTTCAGGTTGACTACTCGGCCGCAAGCAACCAAGTTTACGCCAGCCTGATTGATCTCCAGTCAAGCGGAATTTTTATTATCGACTTTGACTCGGGAGCAAACCTCCGAGGTTTCTTCCGTTAAAAAATTTCCATTCATCCAACTGCCAAGCCTCGGATATATGACAGATTATCCATAGTACTTCATAACAGTATATTCACTCAACGAGAAAATGATACAGTTTAACGAATTACGCTGCCTCCATCCCATTATGACGCAACAGTGCATCCAGTTCCGGTTCGCGGCCACGAAATGCCATAAATGATTCCAGTGCTGAGCGGCTCCCGCCCATCGCAAGGATCTCTTCAAGAAAACGTGAACCGGTTGCGGCATTGACTACGCCGTCCGAGGCAGTCTCTTCAAACATGCTATAAGCATCTGCCGAGAGTACTTCCGCCCATTTATAGCTATAATAACCCGCAGCATACCCTCCTGCAAAAATATGCGCAAAGCTATTAGGAAAGCGATTAAAGTCCGGTGGAACGACCACCGCAACCGCTTTGCGAATATCATCCAGCAGTTGTAGCACTGTCTGGTCGCCCTTTGGTTTAAAATCAAAGTGGATATGCATATCAAAAAGCGCAAACTCAATCTGCCGCAACATCTGCAATCCACTTTGAAAGTTCTTGGCTTTGATCATCTTATCGAATAAGGCTCTCGGTAGTGATTCACCGGTATCCACATGCTGCGTCATTCCGGTTAGCACATCCCACTCCCAACAAAAATTCTCCATAAACTGGCTGGGCAACTCCACTGCATCCCATTCAACCCCATTAATACCGGACACACCCAAATCTTCCACTTGTGTCAACAAATGATGCAAACCATGACCGAATTCATGAAACAACACGATCACTTCATTATGGGTGAATAAAGCCGGACGACGTTGGTTATTGATAGTCACAGGTGCCGAGAAGTTACACGTGAGGTATGCGACCGGTATTTGTATGTCGTGATTTCCTGTTTGTTCATTGTCGATCCGACGCCGTGTAATCGCATCGTCCATCCATGCGCCGCCCCGCTTGGTAGGCCGCGCATAGAGATCCAGATAAAATTGGCCGATTAATTGACCTTTCGCATCGTTAATATCAAAAAATTTCACATCAGGGTGCCAGCACTGAACATTGCGCTTAGCTATCGCTGGCACAATATGTATACCGTACAGTTTTTCCACTAACTTAAACATACCCGCCAACACTTTGTCTTCCGGGAAATATTGTTTAACTTTCTGGTCTGAAAAAGCATAGCGCTCTTCACGTAATTTCTCACTCACATAGGCTAAATCCCAAGCTTCAAGTTTCGGCAAACTCAGCCTCTCTGCTGCAAATTGCTGTAGTGCTTTCAGATCTCGTTCAGCGTACGGTTTTGCTTTGGTTGCTAATTTCCTTAGAAAATCCAGGACCTGTTGTGGGGAAGTCGCCATTTTCGTTGCTAACGAAACCTCGGCATAATTTGCATGCCCCAACATTTGCGCTGCTTCCTGACGCAGTGTCAATATCTTATTGATAAGCGGCATATTGTCTTTATCGAGTCCAGCCTGATGATCCAACTCACTGGCACGCGTAGCATAAGCACGGTACATTTGTTCGCGAAAATTGCGATTGTCGGCATACTGCAACACGGGAAGATAAGATGGCATATGCAAGGTAAATTTCCATCCCGCCCTGGAATCCGTTACAGCCTGTTCTTTAGCGGCTTGTAATACATCGTCCGGAATACCCGCTACGGTTTCTGCATCTTCAATAAATAGCGCATAGGCATTCGTGGCATCCAGTAAGTTATCGTTAAACTCTGAAGATAATTTCGACAAATCCTCCTGGATTTGCATAAATCGTTGCTTTTTATCAGACGGCAATTCCGCGCCACCTAAACGAAAATCTCTCAATTCATTTTCAATAATTTTTTTTCGCGCCGGGGTCAAATGGTCAAATTCCGCACTCGCCCGTAATTGCTTAAATTTCTCGAACAACACCAAGTCTTGCGATAATTCAGCGTAAAACTGCGTAATCAACGGAAGATTTGTGTTATAGATTTCACGGAGTTGCGAGCTGTTCATCACTGCATTCAGGTGCGACACCTGCCCCCAGGCACGCGACAAACGTTCACTGGCATCCACCATCGGCTGCACAAAAATTTGCCAGGTAGGCACGCGATTATCAATCCGCACTTTTTCCATTACCGTGCGATTTTCCTTCAACAACATCTCAATGGCTGGTGAAATATGCTCATTCTTTATTTCCGCAAAACGGGGCAATCCGGAAAAATCAAGTAACGGGTTTGACATGTTGCTCCCAATAGTCAGTTAAAAACAAATACCATCGTGCCAATGCGAATTAAAATCCGCGCAATCCATCAGGCTTCAGCGCTCGTAAACAATCTGGCCATTCACCAAAGTATATTTAATACCGCCCGGTAATTCCATCCCCATAAAGGGCGTGTTTTTACCTTGACTCAAAATAGCTGTCGGTGTCACCTTCCAGTAATGATCAGGATCAAATATGCAGATATCCGCGGCACTCCCGACAGCGATATGTCCCGCGTCAATTCCCAGTATTTGTGCCGGATCCGATGTAATCTTCGCCAACACTTTCAACATAGGCAGGCGCATTTCCATCCCCCATTTTAACGTTAGCGGCAGCAACAATTCCACGCCGGTTGCACCGATCTCGGATTGACCGAAAGGCAGCAGTTTAGCATCTTCATCCACCGGCGCATGATCTGAACAAATCGCATCGATCGTGCCATCCAGCACACCTTGCCGCAACGCATCCCTATCACTGAAACCACGCAATGGTGGCATCAGATGACAATTGGAATCGAAGAAACCAATATCCATGTCAGACAGATGCAGGTGATTGATCGTCACATCGCAGCTTATTGGCAAGCCCTGCTGCTTAGCGGCACGAACCATCGCTAGTCCCTCAGCACTGGAAATCCGACACAAATGCACTCTGACACCCGTTTCTTTGGTCAGTAAAACAATATTGGCCAAAGCAATTGTTTCAGCACACACCGGAATTGCGGGCAAACCCAGCCGGGTCGCCACTTCCCCATCGTGTGCCACGCCGTCACTGGTCAAGCTGATTTCTTGTGGACGTAACCACACGCTGAAACCGAATGTAGAAGCGTACCGCATTGCCTGCATTAACACGCGCAAATTAGATAGCAAGCCATCCGACTGACCAAACACAACGCACCCGGCATCATTCAATTCCGCCATTTCAGTCAGACGCTCACCGTTTAATCCTTGAGTAAGCGCGCCAATGGGATAAACATGCGCCTGATTAAGACTTTTAGCACGATGTTTCAGCATTTCGACCAACCCCGGTTCATCCAACGGAGGATCCGTATCCGGCGGACAGGCAAAGCTCGTGACACCACCCGCAACCGCCGCTCCCATCTCAGATTCCAATGTTGCTTTATATTCAAACCCAGGTTCTCGCAAGCGCACCGACAAATCAATGAAACCCGGGCAAACGATTAGCGAACGTGCATCAATGACGCGACTGGCCTGAAATTCCTTGGGAATTTCTCCGATGGCGACGACCTTACCTTTCGCAATAAAAATATCCTGAATGGCATCAACGCCATGTTTGGGATCAATCAAACGCCCATTCTTAATATGAATTCTCATGCAGACGACCTTAAGCTTGATTACCCGCCAGAATCGACATCACAGCCATGCGTACTGCGATACCAAATGTCACCTGAGGCAAAATCACTGACTGTTTACCATCTGCCACCGCAGAATCAATTTCCACGCCACGATTCATCGGCCCAGGATGCATGACAATGGCATCGCGCCGCGCAAGCGATAACTTCTCTGGAGTCAATCCATAGTATTTAAAATATTCTTCCGGGCTAGGCAGGTTTGCACCCTGCATACGCTCATTCTGCAGGCGCAGCATCATCAGCACATCAATATCCTTCAGCCCTCTCGCCATATCATGATAGACATGCACACCTAAGCGTTCCACCATTTTCGGCAGCAAAGTCTTAGGTGCAATCACACGGACTTCCGGTACCCCCAATGTAGTCAGCGCATGAATCTGAGAGCGCGCTACCCTGGAATGTAGAATGTCGCCAATGATTGCAACCCGCAGATTATGGAAATCCTGCTTGTAACGCCGGATCGTGAACATATCCAGCAATGCTTGCGTGGGGTGCGCATGACTGCCGTCGCCGGCATTAATCACATGAATATCTGACCGCACATGCCTCGCAATCAAATGCGCAGCGCCACTCTGCGCATGCCGCACCACAAACATATCTGCATTCATCGCAGAAAGATTATTGACGGTATCCAACAGCGCTTCACCCTTGGATTGCGCAGAAACTGCAATATTGAGATTAATGACATCGGCCGACAATCGTTTAGCGGCAATTTCAAAAGTTGTTCGTGTTCGCGTACTGGGTTCAAAAAAAAGATTGAATATCGATTTTCCACGTAATAATGGAATTTTTTTAACATCGCGTTCAGTAACGCCAACGAATGACTCGGCGGTATCCAATATGTGCAATAAAATAGATGCCGGCAATCCTTCCGTCGTCAACAAATGTTGCAACACACCATTCTCATCCAGTTGCGGATTCCTGTTTATCATTCCGCAAGGCTCTTGTCATACAAATTCAAGCTTAATTTTCCACTCGTCTCGCGCTTTAGTTCCAGCATCTTGTCTACTGGCAACTGCAGTTCAGTGCCCGTATATTGAGCGGCAATCGGCAATTCCCGCCCACCGCGATCCACCAACGTAGCCAACCTGATGCAGGCGGGGCGGCCATAATCAAATAGTTCGTTAATCGCTGCACGGATTGTGCGTCCGGTATAAAGCACATCATCCACCAAAATAATATGCGCTCCTTCCACTTCAAAGGGTATTTCCGACCGTTTAATCTGTGAATGCAAACCGATTTTATCGAAATCATCGCGATAAAAAGATACATCCAGTGTACCTAGCGGTTGCGTGATTGCCAGCTCTTGATGCAAACGTTCAGCCAACCATACTCCCCCCGTATGAATGCCCACGAGTGCAAAGTCTCTGTCACAATCAGATTGTATTTTTTTTGCGAGACCCTTGAATAAGATCTCAGCGTCTGGTAATCGCATGCTGTTCGTCAAAAAATGATTGTAGTATTTGTTGTGCAGCCACCTGGTCCAGTACTGTTTTTTGTTTTCTACCGGTAATGCCTGATTCACGTAACGCAGCACTGGCAGTTTGGCTGGTATACCGCTCGTCCTTCAATATTACCCGGATATTAAAGCGCCCTGCCAAGCGCCGCGCAAAGCGCTGGCTCAATTGGGTCAGTTCATGCGCGGTTCCATCGCTGTGCAGCGGCAACCCCACCACCAGCAAAACTGGCTGCCAGGTCTCAATCAATTGCGCAATTGTAACAAAACATCGCTCTGTCACTTCGCTATCGATCGTAACCAAGGGGCGCGCTGTGCCTAGCATATTATTGCCAATCGCCACACCAATGCGTTTTTTGCCAAAATCAAAAGCCAGTACAGTACCTTGTGGGAGCTGCTCCAATGACTGGTACTCCGAATTCACGTCTAAAAAAGTTTCTGTCATCGACGATGATAGTGCTGATAGCTATGCGTGCCCAACTTCATTGGAGAGATTTGCATCATGAATGCCTAGTAATTGCATTGCCGCAGCGAGTCTTTCTTCCGACGGCATGTTAAATATCACATCGGATGAGGCCGGCACCGTCAACCATGCGTTCTGAGCCAATTCGTGCTCAATTTGTCCCGCAGCCCAACCCGCATAGCCAAGGGCAATCAATATTTGATCCGGTCCATCGGCACTCGCTATCGCTTTTAAGATGTCCAACGATGTGGTCAATCCCACTTCCTGATTCACCATTAGCGTTGATTGCCACTTACCTATGGGATGATGTAATACAAAACCGCAGTCCATTTGCACGGGCCCGCCAAAAAGTACCGGGGTTGTTTGCGCTAGAAAATTAGCTTGCGGAATACCTAATTGCTTGAATAAATTAACCAGAGTAAGGTCAGTTGGCCGGTTAATGACGATGCCGATCGCGCCTTGTTCATTGTGCTCACAAATATACGTCAATGTCTTAGAAAATATAGAATCCGCCATTGTCGGCATAGCAATCAGGAAATGATGTGTCAGATTAATATTTTTCATAGCGAAATCGGCACTCTATTTGTTTATCGCATCACTGTTGTTATTCTGCTTATTTCATATCGTTTAATTTTTAAGCTCTTCATTTTGATCAAACCCAATAGGCCGTTTTAGTCATTACCTTTGACCCAAGCTTCATGGTGAATTTTACAGGCAATGGCAGCTCAGCACCGCCATGGGACAGCGCCATGGTCGCATGATTGGCTTCATCAATTTTCATTTGCGTGACAATAGCGCGACTTTTCTCATCACTATTGGGCAAGCGTTCCAAATGACTTGCCAAATGCGCACCCACTTGGTGCTCTGTTTCAGCAAGAAATCCCAAATTCCATTTATCGCCCAGCATTCCTGCCACTACGCCTATGGCAAAAGACCCGCCATACCACAGCGGATTCAACAAGCTTTTGCGCCCACTCAGTTCAGCAATGCGTCGCTCTGTCCATGCCAGATGTTCTGTTTCCTCGCGTGCAGCCTGCATCAAGGTTTGCTGTACGGCCTGGTTGCGTGCCGTTAATCCCTGCCCTTGATACAGCGCCTGCGCGCAAACTTCGCCAACATGATTCACACGCATGAGCGCACAAGACAAGCGTTTTTCCGCTTCAGTCAGTTCGACTTCCGGTAGCTCGTTACCCGGAACAGGTCGCAAGGTTTGAGCCGACGTCAACAACGTGCGCAGAGCGCTATCAAAACCAATGATAAGCTTATCGATACTAACCATGATCTATTAAAAATGAATGATGAATATAGATGCCCATTATAGACTGATATTCAGAAAGTCAGCCACCCTCTTAGTACATAGACGATTATTTACATCTTTGCTAAATACTGTGTTGTATCAACAAGCTGTTAGCAAATAGGCAATAGAATTACATAATTACTTGTTTTCACTATAATTCCAAGCCCATTTGCCTTGCCAGCAATGTAACTGGGTGGAAGACTTCAATATTTATTTTTTGCTCATACAGCCCATTAGCAATATGCATTGAGCAACCAATATTGGAAGTGACTAAGTACCTAGCATCACCTGCCACCAACGCAGACATCTTATCATTCAGCAGCATGTTGGCGATTTCAGGTTGATCCATAAAATAAGTGCCTGCAGCGCCACAGCATTGATCGTTACCCGCCAAAGACACTACTTGCGCACCCGGTATCCGCGCAATCAACTGATACGGATATACGTGATCATGCAATACATTGCGCAAACTACATGGATCATGCACCAGAATTTTTTGCGGCAATGGCGCTATTTTCACACCCTCCCATCCCTCGACTTCAATCAGAAATTTGCTGATGTCTGTAATCCGACTATGGTCATCAGCCACTTCAGATTCAAGCAATTGCACACCACACCCCGACGCAGTATTGATTATTGCACTGATATTCAGCGCAGCAAAAGCTGCTTTATTTTGTTTTGCCAATGCAGCAGCCTGCTCTAGTTCGCCGCTATGCTGATGTAACGCACCGCAGCAAGTTTGGCTAGAAGGAACATGAACGGTATAGCCCAAGCAATTCAATACATAAATACTCGAGTTCAATACTGCGACATCGGTTATTCGCGCCACACAGCCCAAAAACAAACCGACTTCACCTCGTTTTTCTCCTTTCGCAGGATAAACTTTCTCCCAGATATTGCTAATAGTATGCTTTCCATTTGAATTTGCCACATAGGGAAACTTAACCAGAGGAAGTTGCCCAGCAAATTTAAATAATTTATTTTTCTCCAATCGATTAAATTTTAGTAACCATCGTAACAAACCACTTTTCTGCAGAAAATAAAACAACTGACGCAACCGTTTTATGCGTGCAGACTTCGTCAGCAATAACATTCGCAATAATATTTTTATACTTAAATTTTGACCTGACGCAAAAGATTTTGATTGATCTGCAATCAGAACACGAGCTTCATCAATTAAATCCCCATAAGCAACATGATTAGGACACGCTGCCTCACAAGCCCTACACGTTAGGCAGCGATCCATGTGCTGAATAAATTTTTTATTCAGCGGAATACGCTTATTAGCAACTCCACTCATTAAAGCAATACGCCCACGCGGAGAATCCGCTTCTGATTTCAACAAGCGATAAGTTGGACAATGCGGCAAACATAGCCCGCAAGAAACACATTGATTTGACTCAACAATAATAAAATCCTTAGAGATCTCTGAAGACAATTTAATAAATCCTATGATAAAAATTCATGCTCAGATCCCCCTCTTGCCGAGGAGAAATCAAAAACTTGATCAGTTTTTCACTTGTCAATAATAAAGAAATTACTGTAAAATTAAAGGTTCTTTGAAGACTTCTCGTGCAATTATAGGCTTATAGGCAAAAAATATGGTTATTATCAGGTTGGCAAGGGGTGGTGCTAAAAACCGCCCGTTTTTTAATATGGTTGTTGCAAATTCTCGCGATGCGCGCGATGGTCGATTTATAGAGCGCGTTGGATTCTATAATCCGAGAGCCATTGGCGGCGAAGAAACACTGCGAATTCAATTGGATCGCGTTACCTATTGGCAATCCCAAGGTGCACAATTATCAGCAACAGCAACGCGACTGGTTAAGCAGTTTACTGTTAATAACAAAGCACCTGAAAATAGCTAAAGATAACACAAACCAGCAGCCAGCTATCCCAATGGTGGTAATGGGGCATGTTATTGGCCCATTTGGTGTTTATGGTTGGATTAAAGTTCTCCCTTACACCGAATATGCCGACGGATTAATGGAATATCCATCATGGTGGTTGAGTAAAGGAAATAATGAATGGCAAGAAGCGCGGGTCGTGACGGGTCACAGTAATGGCAATACTTTAAACGCACAGTTAAAGGAATATACCGACCGCACACAGGCTCTCAAGCTAAAAGGAATGCAAATAGCTATTCCACGCGCCCAACTGCCTACTCTGCCAGAAGAAGGAGAATGTGGCTATTATTGGTCAGACTTGATTGGCACCGATGTCATCAATCTACACAACGAAAACCTTGGTAAAGTTGCAGGATTATTTGAAACTGGCGCAAATGATGTTTTACGCGTACGAAGCATAGATAAGAAAAAAGAAGAGATCCTCATTCCTTTTATTGAGCAAGTTATCGTAAAAGTCGATTTGAAGCTTTCTCGAATCATAGTTGACTGGGGTGTAGATTATTAAGGTAATGAACGATGCCTTTTGAATGTGACGTGATCACATTATTTCCGGAAATGTTCAACGCCATCACTCAATATGGTGTAACAGGAAAGGCTAGCAGAAACACGATCTTTCAACTTAATACATGGAATCCTCGTGACTTTACTCACGACAATTATCGTACTGTAGACGACAGTCCTTATGGCGGAGGACCGGGCATGGTAATGATGGCTCAACCATTAGAAGATGCCATCATTCAAGCCAGAGCAAGACAA
This sequence comes from uncultured Nitrosomonas sp., assembly GCA_964647635.1. Classification (GTDB taxonomy): domain Bacteria; phylum Pseudomonadota; class Gammaproteobacteria; order Burkholderiales; family Nitrosomonadaceae; genus Nitrosomonas. Next base: position 58,435 of record CAZYHY010000010.1, on the reverse strand, counting down.
GCCGCATTGGGTGTCGAGAAAACCAAGGTTATTTATCTGACACCGCAAGGCAAACGACTTGATCATGCGCTGGTCAAGCAGCTCAGCACCTTGCCAGGGTTAATTTTACTCTGCGGGCGTTATGAAGGAATAGATGAGCGGCTAATGACACGCCAAGTCGACATGGAAATATCGATTGGGGATTATGTCGTTTCAGGTGGTGAATTAGCTGCAATGGTATTAATTGATTGTGTCGTTAGACAAATTCCGGGCACACTAGGTGATCCAGAATCAGCAAATCAGGACTCGTTTGTGGACGGTCTATTAGATTACCCACATTATACTCGGCCTGAGTCGTATCAAGGCAATCGTGTACCCGAAATACTGATGTCCGGCAATCATGCACATATACACCGTTGGCGCTTACAACAAGCCATCGGTAGAACATGGCTCAAGCGACCCGATTTATTTGAGTTAAAATTTGCATACGGCATGACGATTGAAGAAGAGAAACTGTTAGAAGAGTTTAAACAATCCTGTAAATCCAGGTAGAATTAGCAAAATAGGGAAGAAAAGGAAGGAAATATGAATTTAATTGAGCAATTAGAAGCTGAAGAAATAAAACGCCTGAACAAAGACATACCCAGTTTCTCCCCCGGAGATACCGTGATTGTTAGTGTCAATGTTGTTGAGGGAGACCGCAAGCGCGTGCAAGCTTATGAAGGCGTTGTCATAGCCAAGCGCAATCGTGGCCTGAACTCTGCCTTTACAGTACGTAAAATTTCAAGTGGAGAAGGTGTAGAACGTACCTTTCAAACATACTCGCCATTGATAGCAAATATCGAAATTAAACGTCGAGGCGCAGTTCGTCGCGCAAAACTTTATTATCTTAGAAATCTTGCAGGAAAATCCGCTCGTATTCGTGAAAAACTACCGACCCGCGAAAGTAAAAATTTAGCGTCGACCAAACCACAAATTTCGACACAAGAAGCTTCCACTTAACAGAAAAAATAAAGTTGCCTGAAAAACAAAAAACCGTATGCGATTTTGCTAAATCAGCCGTACGGTTTTTTTTGTGCAGTGCAGTGACGTAATAGCCTGACGTAATAGCCAAATAAGAAAAACGAGAAATCGAATATCAGAGCTAATCTTGTTATTTATTTGAGCAAATCCAAAACACTCTCCGGCGGTCTGCACAACTTCGCTTTGTCGCCGCGCACTACGATAGGACGTTGAATCAGATCCGGGTTTTCCACCATTGCCTTGATGATCTCATCATCCGATGCAGCATTTAAACGTCGCGCTGACGGCTCATCCTTGCGCAATATATCATGCGCCGACATATTGAGTTTCTGAATCAATTCTCGCAATTTATCAGCTGTTAAGGGTGCTTCATAATAATTAACTGACTCAAACTCTTCGCCGCTATCCTCTAACAACGATAATGTTGCTCTACATTTACTGCATGTAGGCTTCTGATAAATAATTATTTTATCACTCATAACACAACACTCTCTGATTTATGCCGCCCCAAGTCAATTCTTGGTTAAAAGTACAATCTATATTGACACTTGACACGACAACAAAGCAAAATATATTCTTATTTGACGCCACATTCGGATGAAATGGCTTTATACGCAGATGATGATCCACTTAGCCCGAAAGTATCCACGGTTTCCGTCCCACGCGCTGATGCGCCTTTGACTACCAGAGAACTACCACGCTTTATTGCATCCGTTATTTTATTGTCGGTCGATTCATCCGGAGCCCAAGCAGAATCATCCTGAGTAAAAAGACGAAAATTCTGATTATTGACTGTAATTGTCGCTTCACTACCTGGCTTGTACGAATAACCAGCAATATAACTAAAGACATTTTTACTTTTCTCCGCTGGTCGATGCGTTACCAAGACAAACACATCGCCGCGTTTTGTGTAATTACCTGAAGTTTTTTTAGGCTGACTCACCATATAACAAACTTTATTATTGTTTTCCACAAACATATAGGCCGTCCAGTCGCCATGTTCGCCAATCAATTTTGGCTCGGTAGCCTGAGCTGAGTTACACAACATAAAAATAGCGCTAGAAATCATTAATTGTTTAAATTTGAGCTTCATTTCGGAAACCTTCAGAATTAGGGGTTCGGCATTGTTACTCTACAGTGCTTTTACAGCCTACAGTCACAATTAACAGCCTTCCATTTTGTAAATATAAAAACCGCTCTTGTTAATCTCATTAATGACATTTTCCGGAGCGCTTTGACTGTGACAAAAGCTACATTCCTTACTCGTCACGGTTGCGCCACTTTCTCCAATAGAAGTCAGCCATTGCTTTGCATACTCAACAGCTTTCTGATCATCTTTCACCGCGGTAAAAACATCAAAATGCATTGTATGCCCATCTTTAGCCTTAACATAAGTATCATAAACATGAATTTGCATAATATTTCCCTAGAAAATCAATCATAGCCAATAACACGCTTGCCGCAGCAAGTTATTTTACAAATCAGATGTAACTATACCAATTAATCCATTGTACCGCCATGAGAATCACATAAACCATCATGCTTTCGGCAACTGAATATGCTTTGTCTGGCGCCACTTAGTGCTATTTTTTTCTTGCGACAATCACGCCATCACGAATTGGATTAATAAATACATCGAATTCCGAATCATTAAAAATCAGTCGATTATGTTCCACAATTGCTTCCGTTGAACCGAGTATCGTATCAGTATAGTTTTCCATAGCAACACGGCCATGCCACAAAGCATTATCAGCAATATAAAGACCTCCCGAACGAATGCGATTTTTAGCCATGTGCCAAATCTCCGGATAAGCATCTTTATCGACATCGTTATAGCAAATATCAAACAAGCCATCCGTTTGCGCAAAAACCTCCTGTGCCAGACCTACACGAAACTCTGTGCGCTGCCATAAATCAACCGCAGCAAGATATTTCTCCGCACGCTCGCGGTTCGCAGCATCGGCATCACTGCACATGACACATCCATCAGCACCAACAGCCTTAGCGAACCAGTATGCCGAATAACCAAAACCACTACCGAATTCAAATATCCGTTTTGCATTAATCATTTTCGCCTGGGCTTCAAGAAAAATACCGACTAAGCGATTCACAATCGGAAAATCTCTCTGTCGCGCAAATTCTTCCATCTCGATGAGAACAGGGTGATCAGTGTGCGTTACCAAACTGCGCATATAGGCTTCAATTGCCGGATTAACAGGAATTAATCCAACGGCTTCATCGACAACCGGAAACTGAATATTACCCATAGCTCCTCTTATCGCAGTAACAAGCTAGCCACTATACTCAGGCAATCGCTGCGCTTGTTTTTGCCAGCTTATGGCAACTGCAGTAACCATCAATAATAAAATCTGGGCTTTACTAAAAATCAAAAAAGTATCCGTCAGTCCTGCCACAAAAATGTAACTTAATAAACCAACCCCCAATATACTTAACTGATTTTTCTGGAATATTTGATACCAACCCCGTAATAAAAACAGCAAAGCCAATAAACCCAGCATACCGATATGCATGGTAATTTCAATCCAATCATTATGATAATTGGAGGTTTCCTGAAACTGCGGCAGGTTTTTGTAAATGCCATCTTTATAAGTCAGTATCGTATGCTCAAAGTAGCGCTCAGGCGCCCCGGTTCCATGACCCAACAATGGGCGCTCGATAATGCCATGTACACCCACATCCCATATCGCCAGCCGATATCCCAGGCTGGAGCTGTAGTTGCCTTGCTGTAACAGCTCGATATCATTTTTTACTTGAGCCCACCTATTTTGAAAAACCGAACTGTTAGCAGCAAAAATCGCAGCGATCAAAAACACAGCTGCAGCAATGCTGATAAATTTCTTAATATCCACTCGATAGCGAAAGAAAAACAAACACAGCGTAGCGATCAGCGTTGCAAACAGAAGCACTCTCCCACCTTGATGAAATTGCATCCACAGTAATGCAAGCGCGACAATCCCCAATATCATTTTCAGCGCTATTGATTGCTGCAAACTCGCCAGACAAGTAGCCACTATGACGCCTATCCCGAGCACCGCCGAGAAACTCAGGTAAGACATTCGCAGGAATGGCACGCCCTGCTCTCCCGTGACCAGCGAGTAATAAAGGCCCAGCGCTATAACACCCAAATAGCTCAGCACAAGCGCGCCCACCACCCACGGCAGGCGCTCCTTGCTCAGAAGTGCGTAGAAAGGAATAAAAATCAGCAGAATAAAGTATTTCAACCACTTCATCCTACCATCTTCTGGTAATTCGCCCCATAACAGTCCTAACAGCAGCAGCACACATAACAGAAGGATGGCTTGTACAAATGGCTCTTTGATGATTTGATTAAATCGATATAAGCCACCATCCATCAACCAGGCTATGCCTAACAATGAAAAAGAAATAGAATTCAAACTGCCACGCCAAAACCCCACGCAGATAAAAATCAGCGAAAACCTGATAAACAACTCGCGCCATGTCATATTAGCTTGCATAAAACCAATCGGTTGATATTTTTATTTTGTTACTAACACGGGATACTGATTCTGAATATCGCTTGATAATACCTTGCCTTGGTACAGACTCGGTTGATCCATCTTTCTGAGAATCCAGTTGTTGCACCGCTAATTCAAACTGTCTTTCTCCCATTTCATATCATCCAGTTTACGCACACGAGCAAACAACAGTACTAATAACATGCGCAACCATATTGAAACGTCAGACAAAATCCACACCGCAGAGATGCGCTTATCCTCACGTGACCAACCACGCAACATCAATGTTATGAACATTTTGAAACTTGTCCTGCTGTTGTGCATCTGCAGACAAGATAACTGCGGTAATGGTACGGGCGTCAACCAATGAACACCGCCACCTTGCCGCAACACATGCTCGATCGAATCAGCAAGTTGAACCGGTAAATCAGTCAGCGCATAGCAACCTGACACCAGCAGGATATTTTGGCGCACTTCCGGATAGCGCGACAGATACAAGTTACGGTTACGTTGTGCCAATAACCGATAGGCCCGGCCACGCCCGAAAGATGCACCGCCCGCATGGCGGATATGAGCGTCCGGATGTACACCCATGCGCCACCCTTGTTGATCCAACCGTCGTCCTAGGTCTGTATCTTCAAAATAACCTCGACCAAACTGTGCATCAAATCCACCCAGCGCGACAAATAGATTGCGTCGGATTAGAAAAGCGTAGCCTTGAAAGCGATAGGTAATAATATATCCACCAGGTTGACGCACGTAACGTTCAAGACGATGCCTGGGAAAATTATCAACAGTAGGGCTGATCACCGCCAATTGCGGATCAGCCGCGAAAGTCTCGCACAATACCGGCAAGAAATTTTCATAAACTTCTGTATCCGAATTGAGTATCAATACCCAATCGGCATCAGAGCGCGCAACCGCTTCATTGACCGATTTGCCGTAGCCTTGATTTTCCGGCGCGTGATGAATACGCAACTGCCGGTAAGACAAACCATCGAGCATCGCGCTGGTTTCAGCGTCTGATGCATCATCTTGAACGTAGATAGTCCTGATCGACTGGCCAAGATAGGTTACAACGGAATCAATGCAGCGCTTTGTCAGCACCGGTGCATTATAAACCGGGATAATGACATCAACAGACAGCGCAACGGACTCATTCATACAAATTTAAGCTCTCTCAAATATCAGGTACGCTTCCCCCCAGTTTCTGGTCGACTCTTGCTTAACCTTAAGACCTGCCTGCTCCATTAAAGCGATCGCTTTATTCCGTTCCTCATCAGTACCTAGCTCAATGATGACCGACCGCAATGCGGAGTGCGCCAATACCGATCTGGCGCCATTCAGGATAGCGATTTCTATGCCATCGACATCAATTTTCATATAATTCGGATAAGGGAATCCCCATTTGCCGCATAAATCATCCAATGTAACGCCAAACACCCCTTGCACATTCGTCGCTGATATTTTCATATTCTCGATGTCTTCATGCCCGAACTGCGATCGATTCCCGCCAGGAATAAATTTGGGAACATACAATTTGGAAAATTCACTTTGACCTGACACCGCAACGCAATACGACAAAATATTTTTTCCCAGGTTATTAAAAAAAATATTCTTGTTGAGTGCGTAGTAATTGTTGCTTTGCGGCTCAAACGCATACACTTGGATTTTATCGCCGTATTTTTTAGCCGGGTACAAGGAATATTGACCGATATTAGCGCCGATATCAAAATAGCATGAATCCGGTTCAAAACTGTCCAACCAGTCCAGCGTATCCGGTTCTTTAATCGAATAGGTTTTTGCCCGTTGAAGGGTACGCAAGTGATCGACTGAAATCAAAATACGTTGATCCCTAACCTGTATATCCGCATACCCGCCTTTCAGCTTATACGCCGCCACAACCAATTCATTGAGTATGTCCTTAGCTGCCATCACAACACTTTATGAAGTTATATGAAAAACCTTGATTTTTGCAAGGTTAACATCTAATAGACATTGAGAAACTATCTACGTTACTGTTGCGGTGTTAAAAGCAGGCTCAAAATGCTCATTTATCACGCATAAACTGCGCTTTTTCGCCCGCCTTTGCCTTGCAAAGGTTGCCTCGAATACATTTTTCAACGACCCGCTAAAACAACTTAACACGCTGACTGCTCAAGCAGCGCGACATAGCGAGGCAGCACATCCGCATCCGGAAAATCCAGCATTTCCTTCAAGAAATGCTGTCGATGCTCTTCAACATAAAAAGCATCGCAGCCATGCGTTAAAAAGCCATCAATTTTCTCATACACATCATCGCGGCATTTTAATTCCGTCTCCGGCATGTAATAAGCCACAGCTGAGCGGGCGGCGATTAAATAATCAGCGGCCAGCACCGGTTTTTTTGCTCTAACAGCCTCAAAAACCACTGAAGTTGCCAAGTCGATAATAACATCAGACCAATTCATCAAATGAACCGAGTGCGCAGTATCGCCGGCAATACTCACATTGGGCAATTGCTTGATCGTGCTGTCTTTCGTCAGCGACTGCTTCCAACCGCTGCGCGTATGCGGTTTGATGATCAATTCCACGCCGGGAAATTCTGCGATCATATGCACCACTTCGCTTACTTCTTCCCAGAATGTCGTGAAATTGGCTTTTCTCAGGAACATCACAATCTTAAGCCGACTATCCGAACGGACTAACGGCGAGGGCGGCATCAATCCGGAAAGTATTTTCAACCACTCTTCGCAGTACCGTGGCGAACCCAATACAGCCAGTTGGTCTGCTGTCATAAATGGACGGAAACGTATGGCACATAACTGGTTGGGCACTACCACCCTGTCGAATATCGTGGCTGCCGAAAACGTGACATCGGGTTCCGCACGCCGTTCACCGCGGCGGATCAATTGGCTGGCGTGCGGACTATCACCATGCGGCAAAGATACGGTACCCAATCCTCTACTTTTTGCCATTGCCACCACCACTTCGACCCATTCCACACAAATCACCGAATTCCGCTCAACCCAGTCAAAAGCGATAACGCCTTTGCCGGCATCGCCAAAACTCCTGTTTAGTAGATATTCGGCAGTATGCCGCCACAACGGTTCGCGTCGCTTTTCATCATAGCGCTCGGCCAATCTGGTCACTAATGGGCCGATAATTTTTATGCGCCGTACATTGCGCGTCAACAAAAGCATCTGTAAACGCCATTTGATATAGTCAAGCAATGAAAATAGCTCACGCATATGCGCGACACGCACACCCTCCAACTGACCGAGATATTTAATGCGGAAATCACGACGGAATGCTGTAGAGCCAATCAGTACCACATCGCATTGATGACCCGATTTGATCCATTTGTAAATGACCGGAGTGACATGATCGATGTCGTTATAATGACGAAGAAAAAAAAGAGCTTTCATAGCAATAAGATGATTACAAAAATATTCAGAACATACAGCATTTCAATTATTTTCCCAATCTAAACAAAAGATTCTGCAAAGCGCGTCATTCTACTCTTGCCACTATCCAATTACCAGCAACGCACCTGCACACCGCCGCGATAAAATTTCAGCATGCAACCTATCGTTTAAATTTAACAATAAATATTGCCCAACAAACAAGAAAAACCTGATAATCAGCAAATAGCTTTCGGGTGTAATTTCTAATACTTGTAAAATTAATCAATCACACACTATTTCAATGAAAACAATCGCTGTCATACCTGCCCGTATGGGCTCATCGCGTTTCCCCGGCAAACCCATCGCAAAAATACTGGGACGCCCCATGATTGAACACATCTATAAACGCGTCGCTTTGAGCAAATCGCTCGACGCCACCTATATTGCAACCTGCGATGAAGAAATCCGGGAAGTAGCAGAAAGCTTTGGCGCTCCCGTCATCATGACATCCGACACACACGAACGCGCCAGCGATCGTGTTGCTGAAGCAGTCACCCAACTTGATGCCGACCTGATCGTTATGGTGCAGGGGGATGAACCGATGACGCATCCGGATATGATTGACACCGCCGTGGCACCTTTTAGGAATGATCCACAATTGGGTTGCGTCAATCTGGTACGCAAAATTGATCATGAAGCGGATTATCTGGACCCCAATACCATCAAGGTCGTCATGAATCAACAAGGTGAAGCTCTGTACATGTCACGCCGCCCCATTCCGACATTGGCCAAAACTGGTTTCACCGATACTGCCGCTTACAAACAGGTCTGCATCATCCCGTTTCGCCGCACCACGCTGTATGAATATACCCACTTACCACCGACACCGCTGGAACAACTGGAATCCGTCGACATGTTGCGCCTGCTCGAACATGGCTTTACCGTCAAAATGGTACATACGGAATTCAATACCCAAGCGGTTGATACCACAGCAGACTTGGCGCGTGTTGCAAAACTGATGGAAACAGACCCGCTACTCTCTCGCTACTAGGAAATGTCATGTCACTAAAATCAAGATTGAGTCGATCTGAATTGACCATTGGTTCTTGGGTCACACTGGGGCACCCATCGATTGCTGAAATCATGGCGGCGGCGGGATTTGACTGGTTAGTGCTGGATATGGAGCACAGCGTACTGGAACTCAGCGAGGTGCAAGCCATCATCCAAGTGCTGGACGGTAAGCAATGCCCGGCGATTGTGCGCCTGACGTCAAACCATCCCGATCAGATCAAACGCGTCATGGATGCCGGCGCAACCGGTATCATGGTACCGATGATCAAATCCGCCGCTGATGCCAAAGCTGCTGTGGATGGCGTATATTACCCACCACGTGGACAACGCGGCGTCGGCCTAGCGCGCGCGCAGGGTTATGGTTCAAGTTTCCAGGCCTACCGACAATGGTTGGAAGACAATGCGGTGATCGTCGTCATGATCGAACATGTCGACGCCGTCAGAGCCATTGATCATATTTTGGCTGTTCCCGGTATTGACGCTTACATCATCGGCCCCTACGATTTATCCGGCTCGATGGGTCGCCCCGGCGATCTTAACCATCCTGACGTGCAAGCGGCCATTGCCGCAGTTCTCGAAGCAGGCCGTCGCGCCCGGAAACCCGGCGGCATTCATGTCATCGAACCCGATCCGCAAGCGCTGCAACAACGCATTCAGTCAGGTTTCAATTTCCTCGGCTATGGCTTGGATATCCGTATTCTGGACTCAATCTGCCGCACGCATTTACAAAACATCCGCGCAACACTCAAAACATCATGAACGCATTGGTCATTTCCACTTCTTCCTTCGACATCGACAACAATCCGCCGCTGCAGCAGTTGCTGCAAAAAGGCATGCACATCATCATCAATCCGCATCGCCGCAAACTCACCGAAGATGAAATTATCGAATTACTGAGCGGCGGTGCAATCGGCCTGATTGCCGGCATTGAACCACTGACTGGGCGGGTACTTGAATCCGCCCGGAATCTGAAAGTGATCTCACGTTGTGGCACCGGACTGGACAGCGTCGATCTGGTTGCGGCAAAAAAGTACGGTATTCCCGTTTTCAATACACCGGAAGCGCCGGCGCAAGCGGTAGCGGAACTGACGATGGGATACATCTTGACGCTATTGCGGCAAATCAGCCCGATTGACCAAGCGGTACGCCAAGGCGAATGGCCCCGCACACAAGGTCGTCTGCTGGCAGCGCAAACGATCGGTATTATCGGATTGGGATATATCGGCCGCCGTGTCGCACACCTTTGTCAGGCATTTGAAGCCGCCGTCATCGCGCATGATCCATATGCGAGCCAAGTACCTGATGGCGTCATACTGATGTCGCTGGAACAATTACTGGCCACCGCCGACATCATCACGCTGCACCTGCCTTACACACCGGATACACATCATCTGCTGAACGCCCAAGCATTCGCCGCCATGAAACCTGAAACCATCGTCATCAATGCGGCGCGCGGCGGATTAGTCGATGAGAACGCGCTGGCGGCAGCATTACAAACAGGAAAAATCAGCGCCGCTGCGTTGGATGTCTTTGAGCAAGAGCCCTATCGCGGTCCACTCATCGAATGCGGCAACATCATCCTAACTTCGCATGTCGGCTCCCTTGCCAGAGAATCGCGGCAACGCATGGAAATCGAGGCCGCTGAAAATCTATTGCAGGGCTTAATCAAAACCGGTTTAATCAAATAATGGAAGTGCTATGGTAAACGAAACAGTTGTGGTATTTGGCGCCAGCGGTTTCTTGGGCAGCCACGTTGCCGATGCCTTGTCGACCGCCGGCTACAAGGTACGATTATTTGACCGCAGTCCGTCACCGTATCTTAAAAGCAATCAGGAAATGATCATTGGCGATATCATGAATCTCGATCAGGTCACCGAAGCCGCCAAAGGGGCATCCGTCGTATACAACTTTGCCGCGATTGCCGACATCGATGAAGCCAACGACAAACCCATTCCTACTGCAACCATCAACGTACTAGGCAACATGCACGCACTGGAAGCCGCGCGCATCGCCGGCGCCCGACGTTTTGTGTTTGCCAGTAGCATTTATGTGTATTCCGAATCCGGTTCTTTTTATCGCGCCAGCAAGCAGGCCGCCGAACGCTTCACCGAAACCTATCACGACCGCTACGGTCTGGATTACAGCATTCTGCGCTATGGCTCACTGTATGGTCGGCGCTCGGACAAGCGCAACGGCATTTATCGCATGCTACGCGAGGCCGTTGCACACCATTCCATCACCTACAAAGGCAGCGGCGATGCCATGCGGGAATATATCCACGTAGAAGATGCTGCGCGCATGAGCGTACAAATTTTAGCGCCTGAATTTGCCAACCGGCATCTGATTCTAACTGGGCAAGAAAGGCTACGCATCAAAGATGTCATGACCATGATCTCGGAAATCCTGCCGTGGCCGGTTGAATTACACTTTGACGAAGCCAATGCCGTGCACCACTACGAAATTACGCCATATGCATTTCAACCGCGCATTGGCCGCAAATTGGTATTGAACGAACATGTCGATCTCGGGCAAGGCATCCTCGATTGCCTGCGGGAAATTCACCAGGATCTGCATCACGGCGATGAAAACGACGACGCCACACCGGCAACGTCGGATAATCGCGCATAAACATGAAGAATCTCGATTGGCAAGCGATCATTTTTGATTTTGACGGTGTAGTGGTGGAATCCGGAAAAATCAAAACCCAAGCGTTCGCGGAACTCTACCGTCCCTACGGCGAAAACATCGTCGCCCGGGTCGTACAATTCCATACCCAGAATGGCGGTATGTCACGCTACCACAAATTCCGTCACTTTCAACAACACTTTCTCGACAAACCACCACTGACAGAAACGGAAGAAAAACAACTGGACATCCGCTTCTCCGAGTTGGTGGTCGAAGCCGTCATCGCCGCCGAAGCCGTCCCCGGCGCGATAGAACTCATCCGCCAACAAGCCGAAAGAATTCCGTTATTTGTCGCCTCCGGCACCCCGGAAACCGAACTCAAAGTCATCGTCGAACGCCGCGGCCTGACCCCTTATTTTAAAGAAGTGCGCGGCGCACCGGCACTTAAATCAACCATCATCGCGGAAATCTTATCCGCATACGCACTCCAACCCGAATCGGTGCTGATGATCGGTGACGCCATGGCGGATTTTGAGGGCGCGCAAGCCAACGACACCGCGTTCTTGGGCCGCGTCTTTCCCGGCGACCCGAATCCTTTTCCAACCGACGTGAGAATCGTTCCCGATTTTCGCGGATTAATCTCGTAGGATTATTATGATCTCAATGCAGCGACACCACTTCCCAGATATCGAATCGTTAAGCCAGAGCTTCGCAAAATACGTTGAAACTACGCTGCAAAACACCTTAGCCCGCAAACAACATGCCACACTGGCCGTCCCCGGCGGCAACACCCCGCGCCATTACCTGCCCGCATTGGCAGAATGTGCATTACCCTGGGATCGCATCACCGTCACACTCAGCGACGAGCGCTGGGTCGATATCAATAATGAGCAATCCAACGAACGTCTGGTAAAACAATACCTGATGAGTCACCTTCCCGCAAATACGCGCTTCGTCGGACTCAAAACCCAACACAACAATCCTTTTGATGCTGTCGATGAAATTCATCACCGCCTGGACAGTCTGCCGCCTCCATTAAACTTGACGGTATTGGGCTTAGGAGAAGATGGTCATACGGCCTCACTGTTTCCGGGTATGAATCCTGATTTGCTCTCCACGCATCACTGCGTGGCGGTTGAGCCGCCGCTTGCGCCATCGCTGCGGGTTAGTCTTTCATTGAAAATGCTGACGGAGAGTGAACATATTGCGCTGGTGGTTACTGGTAAGACTAAGCGAGAATTACTGGATCGATTAAGTGAAGATCCCGATCCGAAATTACCGATTGTTTGGTTGTTGCAGCGAACTCAGTCAGCGGTTACAGTTTTTGAAACAGATATAGGGTAAGGAAGGAAGTATTAAGCAAAAAGGCTGTCCGAGAATACTTATTGAGGCATAACTCAATGTAAACAGAAAACAAATATTCCCATTTATCGTCAACAGTTAGCAATCTATAGATAACGCTTGATCTACATATAACAGCTATATAAAATATATATTATTATAAACGCGGAGGGTTAGTCATGCCAGTCACAACTTTCAATATCGACGAAAAAATGGGAAAAACGCTTGAAGAGCTGCAGGCTCATTTTGGCGCCTCTTCCAAAGCCGAGGTATTAAGAAAGGCAATCGCACTTTTGAAGATTGCCACGGAGTCCGAAGCGGCGGATGGGTCGATTACTATCCGCAAAGATAATGAGGATCAGAAAATAATCATCAAATAGCGCCCCATCCCGTCACGGTAATTCGACAACGCAATCAAGCAGCTATCCAACTCGATGAAATCAACCAGGAAACCAAGGCACGCATTCGAGTAGCGTGTGCGCCTGTGGATAACGCTAGCGATCAGTGCTTGATAACGAAAAACATATTCCTGACGTTAATCGGCGCCACTGTTGTACAAGTCACTGGTTGCCATTATCAGCTATCTGCTCCCTAAAAATAGCAGGCAAGATGATCAAAGCACAGTCGGCCGCATTATTCTCTGACATTTACACCAACCAATCCATTACATTGTCGTTAAACAAGATCATTCCTGCGACACCGCTTTCGGACGCCGGCTATTATCGATCGCTACGTAAGTCAGTACCGCTTCGGTTACCTTGATGCAAATTTCCTTACCACCTTCACGCACGCCGCGCTGGGCGTATACCGCCACATCGACAGTAATCGAGGTACGCCCTACCTTGGTAATATCCGCATAAAAACTGACGAGATCGCCGACAAATACAGGCTGCTTGAATACAAAGGAATTGACGGCCACCGTTACGACTCTCCCGTGCGCACGCCGCATGGCTGGAATGGTGCCTGCCATATCGACTTGCGACATGATCCAGCCACCGAAAATATCGCCGGCAGAATTGGTGTTTGATGGCATCGGCACCATACGCAGTACGGGTTGGCCATCCGGCAAAACAACGCTGATTGGTACATCATTAGAATCATTAGACATGCTGGTTTATCGCTCACGAATTGTTATGAAAACAGAATCATTGTTACAGAAATCTAAGAATACAATGATCCTTCATTTTGAACCAGACTTTCTTTTATGCAAGTTCCGTTAGTTTTTCGTCAGAAAACACGCGAAAATAGCACTATTAATTATTCTTCCTGCGCAAATGCTTATGGAATCTCTGTTTGATGCGGCTGCTGGCTGCTTGTCGGCTTGCGAAATCGAAGAAAAACTATGTTTGACCGAAAAAACCGCTCAAGCCTGGCGCGATGGATTGTTATCGTTGCAATCTCGAAACGAACCCAATCCTATTGGTGAACCCGGGCATCCCGCCAAACCGGTTCTAGTGCCACCAAGCGATGTGCCTAAACGCCGTTTCGACTCACAAACCGGGATCATTGCCCTGATTCATGCAATCACGCATATCGAATTCAACGCCATCAATTTGGCCTGGGATGCGGTGTACCGTTTTCGTCACTTACCCAAGCAGTTTTACCACGACTGGGTACAAGTGGCCACTGAGGAAGCCTATCACTTTCAATTGTTACACCAGCGTTTGAACGAGTTAGGTAGCGACTACGGCGATTTGCCGGCGCATAACGGTTTGTGGGAAGTGGCCACGCGCACCGCCGCCGATCCGCTGATACGCATGGCATTGATACCGCGTGTGCTGGAAGCCCGGGGGCTGGACGTGACGCCGGGGATTATCAAGCGGTTGCGTCAGGCGGGTGACGACAGCACAGCAGCGGTACTGGAAGTCATTCTGCACGATGAGATCGGGCATGTAGCGATCGGATCGCGCTGGTTTAAATATTGCTGTGACAATCGCGGGCTGGATTCCGAGCAAACATTTCGCACATTAATCAGCCACCATTTCAGTGGACAAATCAGTGGTCCTTTTCATTATGAAGCAAGACAAAAAGCAGGGTTTACCGCAACGGAATTAGAAGCACTGGAATGCACGGAAAGATCCAGTGCGCGCTTCGAAAATACAGTACCTTGAGAAAGCGGTTTTCAGCCTCATCATGTTCGCCGTTCAAAACGATAGAATGCCAGCACGCCCATCAGATTCGGCAGAATATGAACGGGGGCATTATTGTTCATCACTCGGCGCTCCAGAATACGTGCACCACATTGCTGACACAGCGCTTCAAAATCACCCAGCGTACAGAGATGAATATTGGGTGTGTCGTACCAATGATAAGGCAGCGCCTTTGAAATCGGCATATGGCCGGAAATAACCTGCACACGGTTTTTCCAGTAGCCGAAATTAGGAAATGAAACAATACCCTCTCTGCCGACCCGCAACATTTCCTGCACGATACCTTCGGTGTGCCGCATGGCCTGGAGTGTCTGGGATAGAATGACATAATCGAACGAATCCGATTCAAAGCTCGACAATCCTGACTCTAAGTCATTTTGAATGACGTTGATACCATTAGTAAAACATTTGAGCAACTTGTCATCGTCAATTTCCACGCCATAACCAAAGACATCGCGCGTATCGCGCAAATAGCGCAGTAATGAACCATCGCCGCAACCTAAGTCGAGTATTTTTGCGCCGGGTTTAATCCACTCGGCAATGGCCTCAAAATCCGGGCGTAACACGATGGGAGATGGCACTGTTGTATCATTCATGGTTAATTAATAGGCTCAAAATTACTAGGTAGAAATATTGTCCATATACGCCTGCACCAGTTGGTGATAGTACGGCGTTTCCATTAGAAACGAATCATGGCCATGGCTGGAAGTGATTTCCGCATAGCTCACGTTAATTTTATTGTCCAGCAATGCTTTGACAATTTCCCGAGAGCGCTCCGGCGAGAAGCGCCAATCCGACGTAAACGATAAAATCAGGTAATTCGCCTGAGCAACCCGGAAGGCCGCACTTAAATCGCCGTCATACGCATCGGCCGGATTAAAATAATCCAACGCCTTGGTCATCAGCAAATAAGTATTGGCATCGAACAAATCTGCAAATTTATCACCTTGATAGCGTAGATACGACTCAATTTCAAATTCCACGTCAAAACCGAAAGACAGTTCATTTTTACGCAGGTTGCGCCCGAATTTCGCCGCCATTGAGTCGTCGGAAAGATAGGTGATATGCCCCAGCATACGCGCCAGCCGCAAACCGCGCCGCGGCAAAGTGTCGTAAGCGTAATAATTGCCGCCGTAAAATTCCTGGTCGGTCATGATCGCCTGGCGGGCAACGTCATTAAACGCGATATTTTGTGCAGTCAACTTGGCAGCGGCTGCAACTACCAGTGCGTGACGCACTTTTTCCGGATAATCCAGCGTCCATTGCATTGCCTGCATACCGCCAAGACTGCCGCCCACCACCGCTGCAAATTGCTCAATCCCTAAATGCTCCGCCAATTGCGCCTGGGTCTCCACCCAGTCTTCTACGGTGACGATAGGAAAACTAGCGCCATAGTGCTTGCCGGTTTTGGTGTCAATACTAGCGGGACCGGTAGAGCCGTGACATCCGCCCAGATTATTGACGCCGATGACAAAGAAGCGCTCGGTATCTATCGGTTTGCCAGGACCCACCATGTTATCCCACCAACCGTAGCTCTTTTCTGCTTCGGCATAAACACCGGCCACATGGTGATTGCCTGAAAGTGCATGGCAAATCAACACCGCATTGGATCGTGCTGCATTCAACTGGCCGTAAGTTTCATACACCAAGTGATAACTATCGAGCACCAGTCCGCTTTTCAACTGCAATGGCTTGCCGATTTGCACGTACTGAGGGGTTACGACACCCACTGATTTTGAATCTTGCATGTATATATAAAAATAATCCGAAGAAACAGCCAATCATGTGTTGACGATTATATCGCCAAAGAACCGCCACACACTAGCAGACCGTTGAAAAACAACTAGTCGTTCAATTTGGCCAGCAATGCGAGCATTTTTTCCGGGTGATCCGTTTTGATGATCTTATGGACCAGCGGAATAATATCGGGCAAGTGACTTTTCAGTACCTGGTTTTTAACAGTCAGTAACTGAGCCGGGTACATGGAAAATTGCTGCAACCCCAGACCCAGAAGCAAGCGCGTAAACTGCTTGTCACCGGCCATTTCACCGCAAAGCGATACCGGCACTTTGGCCCGGTTGGCGCTCTGAATGATGTGCGAAACCAACCATACGATGGCCGGATGAAATGGATCATAAAGATGCGCCACGGTATCATCAATCCGGTCAACCGCCAGGGTATATTGAATCAGGTCATTGGTGCCGATGGAGAGAAAATCCAGCTTGCGCATAAAAATATCCAGACTCAACGCGGCCGCTGGAATCTCAATCATACCGCCTATCTTGATATGTTCGTCAAAATGAATTTTTTCATCGCGCAGCGTCTTTTTTGCATAGTCAATGAGGTGCAACGTTTGATCAATTTCCGCCACATTCGAAAGCATGGGTATCAAAATACGCACTTCGCCGTACTGGGAAGCACGCAAGATCGCGCGCAGTTGTGTGTGAAACATTTTGGGTTCCGCCAGACTCCAGCGAATCGCGCGCAGCCCCAGCGCAGGATTTGCCGCAATTTGCACGGCGCCCCGGAGATTCTTGTCGGCGCCCAGATCAAATGTACGAATGGTAACGGGCTGCCTATGCATTTTGACCGCGACCGTGCGATACGCTTCAAATTGTTCATCTTCACCGGGCAGATCATCACGATTCATGAACAAAAATTCACTACGGAACAAACCAATACCTGTGGCACCGCTTTCCTTGACTTGCTCGATATCTTCCGGCAATTCGATATTGGCATACAAATCGATCGGTGTACCATCCAACGTCATTGCAGCAATGCTTTTAATGCGCTTTAATTTCTTTTTCTCCAGCTCCAGATGGCCTTGCCGCAAGCGATATTCATCCAGCACGTATTTATCCGGATTGACGATGATAATACCTTGATTGCCATCGACAATCAGACAGTCATCTTCCAGAATGAGCTGATGCGCATGATGCAGCGCCACGATCGAAGGAATATTGAGGCTGCGCGCAACGATGGCCGTGTGCGAAGTTTGGCTGCCCAGATCGGTTAGAAAAGCGATAAATTGGTGCTGTTTGTATTGCATCACATCGGCAGGACTCAGATCATGCGCAATCAGAATGCTGTCCCCGGTATGTTTCGATGCAATGGGTAAGTAGCCAGGGTGCCCCAGCATGGCCTTGAGCACGCGCTCAACCACTTGCACCACATCGGCTTTGCGTTCGCGCAAATAAGCATCGTCAATTTCTTCAAATTGCGCCAATAACACTTGCATTTGTTGCGCCAATGCCCATTCAGCATTGCAATGCGTCTGCGCAATCATGCTGCGGGCGGCTTCCGATAGGGTCGGATCATCCAGAATCATCAGATGCAAATCCAGGAATGCACTGAACTCAGCGCGCGCATGACCATCGACCACAGACTTCTGCAATGCCTCAAATTCTTTACGCACCACCGAAAAAGCGCGGTCCAGGCGCGCAATCTCCTTCTCTGCCTGATTCTTGGGAATCAGATAATGCATTACCTCCAATGCAGCAGGTGCGGCCAGATGGGCGTGCCCTATGGCGATGCCTTCAGATACCCCAATACCCTGCAGAATAAAGCTCATTCGCCTTCACCAAAGTAATCTTCGATCAATGCAACCAACGCCGCCAGCGCTTCATTCTCGTCATCGCCGATCGTTTCGATCTGTATGCGTGAGCCTTTATTGGCTGCCAGCGTCATAACACCCATGATGCTTTTCGCATTGACCCGACGGGAATTACGTGTCGCCCAGACTTCGCATTTAAATTGACTCGCCAGTTTGGTCAGCTTTGCGGATGCGCGCGCATGCAGCCCCAGCTTGTTGATAATCTCCACTTCTTTAATTTGCATGACAGAATTCCACATTAACCATTGTTGATATGCACCACGCCATCTTGGCCACCACTGAGTCCTTTCTCGATGACAACGGACAGTGGTTCATTCCGATAGGTCAGTGCGCGCACCAACATCGGCAAATTAACGCCTGCCACACATTCCACTTTACCGGGTTGTACCAGTCGACTGGCAATGTTGCAGGGCGTTGCGCCACATATATCACTGAGCACTAACACGCCATCGCCGCTATCCAGTTGTTTGATCAATGCATGCGCGTTGGATAGCATCTCGTCCGGATCATCCTGTGGAAAAACACTCAAATACATCAGCTGCGGTGGCTCTGCACCTACCACATGCGTCGCACAGCGAATCAAATGACTGCCCAAATCTTCATGTGTGAGAACTAGAATCCCAATCATATTATTTTTGCCCTGCGTTGATTTTCAAGAATTGACTTAAGAATTTTAGCACTGACGCCACTTAAATAGCGTTGAGTTGTTATGTACAAATATGAAAATATTAAAAATTACCGCGTTGCCTATATTCAACCGACAAAATACACAATGAATTCCTTGCAATTTTTTGAATTAATAACCGGCAATTCAGTCACAATGCCAGAGAGTGTTCTATGAATACTCATTGCCCCAACCACATCATTATTGCAGTCGATAGAACGAGCAAATGAAAAAAAATGATCGAATCCTCGCCTTGTGTAAAGCGGCCGAAGCGATGGCGCGCGGGGATTTCACATCAGACATTCCCATCGGGGATGATGACATCGGTCATCTGGGCAAATCACTCAAAAAATTATCATCCCATCTGCAAAAGCAATTCGATAAACGCCAATCTCTTTACAAGATTATGGTTAAGTGCAATTTCAATCTGCGCCTGATTGATGTACTCAATCATATTTACGAATCCTTTCAGAAGCACTTACCGTATGACCGAATGAGTTTGGTTTTATTCGAACACGATAAAAGCAAGCTCAAGTTGCATTGGGTGCGCGCCAATTACAACAAACTTGAGTTGAGCACTGGCTATTCTTTACCCGTGACAGATAGTAGCGTGCAGAAACTCCTCGATACGCACGACATGCTGATTATTGACGATCTAAGCACGCATCTGGAAGAGTTATCAGAATCCAATCTGGTTCAAGCGGCTTTTAAAGAAGGTATTCATTCCTGCTTGGTCTGCCCTTTGATCGCCACCGGAAAATCGATTGGATTTGTTATATTCTCCTGCCGCAAGAAAAATATCTACAAAAAACTGCATGAGGATTTATCGCTGCAAATCGCAAGTCATCTGGCTTTAATTATTGAGAAAACCCAGTTATACAAAGATGTGAAACTAAACAAGCAGCTCATCGCGCAAAAAAAATCACTAGAGCAGCGCGTCATGCATGATGCACTGACCGGTTTATTCAACCGGCCGGCCATATTCGATATCCTACATAAGCAAGTCCTGCGCGCCAAGCGTGGCGGGCTCCAAATCGCGGTTATCATGATTGATATTGATCGCTTCAAAGCAATCAATGATAGCTGCGGCCATCTCATCGGCGATGAGGTGTTATGTGGAATTGCCGAACGCTTGACTAATTCAGCCCGCTCACATGAATACATCGGACGTTATGGTGGTGAAGAGTTTCTGGCCATCGTGTCGCCCTATGATCAGGAAGGCGCGCTAAAAGCCGCCGAAAGATTCCGTAATGCGATAGCATGCCAAGCAATCAGTGCCAATAAAATGTTGATTCCTGTCACAATCAGCCTAGGCGTGGCGATCAGTACTGAGCAGGAAACATTGGATGAAAATTTACTCTTGCAAAAAGCGGATGAAGCACTTTATCTAGCCAAGCATAACGGTAGAAATCGAGTGGAGATGGTTCATATCGATAATAAAGAAAATCTCGTCAACCGCAAAAATTCCAGATAAGTCACAGAGAGAAATTTCCAGGAATCTGTTAATTTAGACAGGTTCCCACCTGAATTCAATACCGACTGCAGTAGTTTCACAGCATGAGCCAGTCAATCGATTTCTGCTAACAGGCCGTTGACTCATCACTGCAGTTCCATGGATGCAGCGTATAATTGCGCTATTCATTGAGAATCGAAATTACATTTTTTAACAAAAAGCCTAATATGACCCAGGAAAATCAACCCACCACACCTCAGGATGAAAATCAAATCATTGCCGAACGTCGCGCCAAGCTAGCTGAAATACGACAAACAGGCAACGCTTTCCCGAATACCTTCCGGCGCGAACACCTAGCGTCAGAACTCCATCAGCAATACGATGAATTTTCGAAAGAACAACTGGAGGAACATCCAGTTTCTGCAAAAGTGGCTGGGCGTATGGTGTTGAAGCGTGTCATGGGTAAAGCCAGTTTTGCCACGATTCAGGACATGAGCGGACGTATCCAGTTATATATTTCGGATGACCACACCGGCGTAGCGGTGCATACTGCATTCAAGCATCATGATTTGGGCGACATCCTCGGCGCGCAGGGTGTGCTGTTTAAAACCAAAACCGGCGAACTCTCGATTCGCGTCACTGATCTGCAATTACTGACAAAGTCGCTGCGCCCACTACCGGAAAAATTTCATGGCTTGACCGATCAGGAACAAAAATACCGCCAGCGCTACCTCGATCTGATTACCAACGAAGAAGCCCGCAAAGTATTTACTGTGCGTTCAAAAGTGATTCAGGCGATCCGGGAATTCTTTGTCGCGCGGGATTATCTGGAAGTCGAAACCCCGATGATGCACCCGATTCCCGGTGGCGCCTCGGCACGCCCGTTCGTCACGCATCACAACGCATTGGATATGGCGCTATATTTGCGCATCGCACCCGAGCTTTATCTGAAGCGATTGGTGGTCGGCGGCATGGAGAAGGTTTTTGAGATTAACCGCAATTTCCGCAATGAAGGGATTTCCACGCGGCACAATCCGGAATTCACCATGGTGGAATTCTATGAGGCGTACCAGGATTTTACCTATCTGATGGATTTCACGGAAAAAATGCTGGCGGAAGTAGCAGAAAAAGTGCTCGGCACCACACAAATCACTTACCAGGGAAAATCCCTTGATCTGGCCGAACCGTTCATGCGTCTGACTATCACGCAGGCGATACAAAAATTCCACCCGCAATATTCCGATGCGCAATTGCAGGACCGTGGTTTCCTAATCAAACAATTGCAAACCCTCAGTATTCACCATAACCCGCAGGACGGCATCGGTGGCCTGCAACTGTCGTTATTCGACGAAACTACCGAGCATTTACTGTTTGAACCCACATTCATTGTCGATTATCCGGCTGAAGTCTCACCGCTGGCGCGACGCAACGACAACAACCCCGACATCACCGACCGCTTCGAGCTCTATATCGCCGGACGCGAAATCGCTAATGGTTTTTCGGAACTCAACGACCCGGAAGACCAGGCAGCACGCTTTCAGGAACAAGCCAAAGCCAAGGAGGCTGGCGATGCCGAAGCCATGCATTACGACGCCGACTATATCCGTGCGCTGGAATACGGCCTGCCCCCCACCGCTGGTGAAGGCATCGGCATTGACCGACTGATCATGCTGTTGACCGACAGTCCCAGCATCCGCGACGTGATTTTGTTTCCGCAGTTGCGACGGGAAGATTAGGGAAGCGCTGAATAATTCGCTACCCGTTTATGAAGCACACCTTTTGTAGATGAGTGATATCATGGCGCTACCCTTAATGTTTGATGGCCCGTTTTTTATTTCATATCGTAAGTGAAAAATTTAGAAAGAATGCAATCCGCCAAATCTTAGGGCGCAATAGAAACAGCATTAGGCATTAATTATTCATTACTCTTATAAAAATAAACGATTTCATGCAGGCAGAAATTCCCCGAGCTATCGCGACAGTCATCGGCGACATACTTGGCGACTATTACTATAACCATTGTGCAATTGAAACTCTTTTCTACGAGGCGGGAGCTACCACTGATAGGCCAAGTGGAAACTGCAAGTCAAAAATTACGTCTTGGCTTTTACAGGAAGCCAGCAAGAACCCACAGGGCGTATATGTCGTCCTCGGCCAAGTTCTGCGCGAGTATATGGATACGGGCGAAAACCGATTCGGCGACTCAAGTCAACGGGAAGCGAATATCTCCCGTATCAAGGAGATACTGAAGCGCTACAATTTACACTACGCATCCGGCGGGCGGATTTACGGTGCGACACTGGAAACCCCATCGCGGACGCTAGGGCAGACGCTTAGGGATAAATCAATTCCAGAGCTGAATGCAGAATTTGAACGCGCGTTCAAGTCAGTTGAGTCAGATCCGCCAGCGGCGATTACAGCAGCATGCGCGATCCTAGAATCGCTATGTAAGATATATATTGAAGGTCGACAACTAAATATGCCGACGAAACAGACACTTCAGGGACTATGGAAAGTCGTCGTTAAGTACCTAAATTTGGCACCCGATCCCACAAACGAAGGCGACCTGAACAAGATACTTTCTGGGCTCGGCGCAATTGTCGACGGGGTCGGAGCATTTAGGACTCCCGCAGGCAGCGCTCATGGGAGAGCTGCTGCCGCATTCTTGCCAGCAGCCCATCACGCACGCCTAGCGGTGCATGCAGCCCATACAGCTTGTCTTTTTGTCCTAGAAGTAGCACTCCTTGAAGTTAACAACAAGCAGCCCGGATAATTTTGCACCATCCGTGATAAATTTCTTAAACATCATTATCGAAATCCAACTCATCATTCAATGATAAACTGCATGTTAATGAAGGTTTCGGAGAGTTTATCATGCCCGATAAAATGAAACGGATTCTGGAAAATATCAAGACATTGTCGTCCCATGAAAAAGCTACGCTTGCGCATTGCTTGATTTCAAGTTTGGATGATGCCAATGAGAAGCATGTTGATAAAGCGTGGATTCAGATCGCAGAACGCCGGTTCGCGCAACTTGAATCCGGTGCGTTGAAACCGGTTAGTTGGGAAGAAATCAAGCTGAAATTGAACCGTGAGTTGTGACAAACGTTTACTTTCATCCTGAAGTTGCGCGCGATATACATGAATCGATCGTCTGGTATGAATCGCAGGCAAAAGGATTAGGCGGTGATTTCATCAATGAGCTTGAAAGCGCTTACGAAGCCATCGCCGAACTTCCCGGCGTATGGCCGCAGTTCGGAAAAGGGTTCCGGCGTTATATCCTTACTTGTTTTCCATTTGCAGTCATTTACAGGCAATCAAAAGAAAAAATCTACGTGATTGCCGTAATGCATCAAAGCAGAAAACCCGGTTACTGGCTCCATCGAATTGTAGAATAAAATCATGCAAACAGCCCGAGCAACAAAGGGGGCACATCATGACATTGCACTCCTTCCTCTTAGCAATCGGACAAAAGGGTCTTCCTGAATCGTCAACCACCTCATCAACGCAAACTAATAATCGGCCAGTTATTTCTTTCGGCGTGGTTTTTCAATGTAGGGTCCGGATCTACCGCGACCGGATGCGTTACTTTACTCAATAAGGGTAGATCATTGAGCGAGTCACTATAAAACCAGCTGCGCAAGAAGGAAAGCCAGGTTAAATTATGCGCATCCAGCCACTGCTCCAGCCGTTCAATTTTCCCTTCCCGGAAAGACGGCGTGCCGGTTACCCGGCCGGTAAATTCGCCATCTTTCTCTTCCGGCTCGGTCGCGATCAAATGACTGATGCCAAGTGCTTGCGCGATCGGTGCGGTGACGAAACTGTTGGTGGCGGTAATAATAATGCACAAATCATCATCCAGCATATGCCGTTCGATCAACTGACGCGCACCCGGCGCAATTAGCGACATAATCTTTTTGCACATAAATTCACTGCGCCATGCCTCCAGCTGAGCACGCGGATGGCGCGCCAATGGCCTTAACTGAAAATCCAGGAATTCGTGAATATCCAGTGTTCCTGTTTTATATTGCTCGTAAAACTCTATATTTTTGGCTTCGTGCAATTCACGATCCAATGCTTTCTTTTCAATCAAGAACTGCGCCCACTGGAAATCACTATCACCGGCAATCAGTGTGTTATCCAGATCAAATAATGCTAAATTCATGAAGCCACCTGTAATAATTCTCGTAATAAAGGGATGGTAATCTGACGCTGATGCACCAGAGAATAACGATCCAGCGCATCCAGTGTCATCATCAACGACGGCAAATCGCGCCGACCGTGACGTAACAGATACAGGCAAATTTCCTGTGTCAAATCAAAACCGCAAGCAGCGGCATGACTTTTCATCGCTTGTATTTTTTCTTCCTCAGTTAACTCAAGCACTTGATAGACCAACCCCCACCCCAAGCGGGTTACCAAGTCTTGCCGCATGTCCAGGTACATCGGCGCAGCTATCCCGCTCATCAGCAGAAACGTATGTCCTTCGTCGCGCAACTGATTATAAAGATTGAATAATTTAATCTGAGCTGACGCATCTAAACAATCAATGTCATCGATCGCGATGCAATCCAACTCGCCATGCACAGAAAACTCGCGACGTTCTGCGGCGGAGAAATATACCGCTTTTAAGTTTTTTTGGGTATAGGCAGCAACGGTTGCTTGTAACAAATGACTTTTACCGCACCCCAAGCCGCCCCACAGGTAAACAAAGTGTTCTTTTTCCTGCCCTGACAAGATCGTCGTCAGCATGTGCAACAGCTCAGTGTTGCGTCCCGGCAGGAAATTGACTAACGCTGGCGATGGCAGGGGTTGAATGTCTAGCAGCAACTGTTGCATGGTAATCGCTCAATAGGCATAGTCCAGCCTTGCAAATAACTATGAATTATAGAGATTGCTTCCCAGGTAGCGCTGATGCAGATGACGCAACCAAACCAGCAGCACGGCACTTACCGGCAGCGCCATCAGAATACCGAAGAATCCAAATAACTGACCAAATGCCAGTAACGCAAAAATGACCATGACCGGATGCAATCCGATGCGATCACCGACCAACCACGGTGTAATCAACATGCCTTCGAGCAATTGCCCGGCACCAAACACAATCCACACGGGAATCACCCCGCTCCAGCCCTGAAACTGCATCACTGCGGCAAACGTTGCCAGCGTCAGGCCAACAATCATGCCGAGATACGGTACAAATACCAGAATTCCAGCGACTAATCCGATCGGTAATGCAAACTCCAGTCCCACCAGCCAGAGACCCGTGATATAACACATACTCATCAACACGATGACGGACAACTGTCCGCGCAGAAATTCCGCCAGAATCCGGTCCGTCTCATGCGCTAATAGCGACACTTGCTGATGCCAATAGCGCGGAACCATCTCATCGATCAACTTGATCAGCTTATTCCAATCGCGCAGCAGATAAAACAATACAACAGGCACCAACAGCAAATTGACCATAAACTCAACCACCGCCATTCCGCCGCTGGTTAACGAAGGCAGCGCTTTCGCAGCAAAGCCGCCGGCACTCTTCCAGTGTTCTGATACGGCCTGCTTCAGCACATTCATATCCGGTTGCAAACTGATGTTGAATCTTGTTTCCAGCCAGGGAACCACATGATTCTTGAACAGATCCAGATAAACCGGCATCTTACCCAGCAAGCGCCGCGCTTCTTCCTCAAACAGCGGCACCATGATCAGAATCAAAGCCGCAAACACCCCAATCAATAAAAACATCACCAATATCGCACCCGCTGTCCGTGGTATCCCTTTATCGGTCATACGCGCCACCATCGGATTGCAAATATAAGCAATCACTGCTGCCAGCAAAAAGGGTGTCAGGATCGGACTGAGCAGATAAATCAATCCGCCAGTCACGCAAGCTAATATTAACCACCACAGATAATGCATATCGTCAGCGTGCTCAGTATTCATGTCGTATGCTTAGCCAGCCTTGGTTTTTAACGCATGACTAGCAAGATTCTTACCGAGCTCCCAAATAGAACCGGGTACTTGATGGGTATCCGCAATGGTTTTGGTAAGTGCGCTGATGATGTAATCCAGGTCTTTTTGCGTCAGTATCAGCGGCGGCAATAGCTTGACTACATTCATGCCATGCCCTGCCACTTGCGTCAGAATTCTGTGTTCTTTGAATAGCGGGATGGTAATCATCTGGCAGAATAATCCTTTGTTGGCCGCTTCCAGCATCATCCATGCGGCTTTGAGCGACAGACTGCTGGGCGATTGGAACTCCACCGCTATCATGGCGCCTTTGCCGCGCACTTCTTTCAAGAATTCAAATTGACCGGTCAGTGCATTTAATCTGCCGATTATTTCAGCACCGATTTTCGCGCTGTTCTCAACCAGATTCTCTGCCTTGATCACTTCCAGGCCGGCCAGACCAGCAGCCATCGCCATATTATTCTTGGAAAAGGTGGAGCCATGCACGACCGCGCGATCCATACGGTTAAACACCTTGTCCATAATCGGCTGCGTCATGGCTACCGCACCGATCGGAACAAAACCGCCGGAAAGCGCCTTAGCCATGCAAATCATGTCCGGTTTTACGCCCCAATGCTCAATCGCCCAGAATTTACCGGTGCGTCCAAGGCCGGTTTGGATTTCATCTGCAACAAATAATGTGCCATATTTCTTGCATAATTTCTCGACCTCAGGCAAATAATTGTCATCCGGAATGTTGACGCCCTTGCCCTGAATCGGCTCGACAATAAAGGCCGCCACATCACGATTGCTTAAGGCTCTTTCCAATGCGGCCAGATCATTAAATGGCACCGAACCGCAATCCTGCAACAACGGACCGAAACCATCCTTAAAAATCTGCTCGCCGTTCAGCGATAAAGCCCCCATCGTCAAACCATGATAAGCATGATCACAACAAACAATCCGATTGCGTTTGGTCACGTAGCGCGCAAACTTTATCGCCGCTTCAACTGCTTCCGTACCCGAATTACAAAAGAAAGCCCTTTCCAGATTGTCTGGCGTCGTGAGCAAAATCTCCTTGGCTAATAAGCCGCTCAAAACCGATACATCCATCTGTACCAAATCGGGCATCTCGAGTGACAATACCTCTTTCAGCGCATTGACGATGGTCGGATGGTTGCGGCCAAACGCATAAACACCGAAACCACTCAGCAGATCAAGATATTCGTTACCGTGTTCGTCATACAGATACTGCCCGACAGCGCGTTCATAGTTTCGGTCATAACCGATTGTTTTCAGAACTCTGACCATCTGAGCATTCAGATAGCGATCGTGCAAGTCAAATTTATCCGTGCGATGTTGTGATAGCAAGTTAGCGATACTGAAAGACATGAACGACCTCTGCATTTGAAAAACCGTCAGCAAAAATAGAAGCTGGAATCTACGGGTTCCTGAAAAGAGAAAAACGAATACCGCGTAACGGCGGTATCACTACCAATGAAATAACATTGATCATACCACTCAACGGCTTTTTATTGCTGCTGGAAACGCACAATGATGGCACTATTTACAATGACACAAATACTTTGAGAGAGATTCTGACGTAAATGAAAGGTAAATTCAACGTGCATAACAGTGCGAAACCGCTAGACTGAACCGAAAGGCTGCTATTGAATACAGATTCTTTTCACAACAATCTGTTGAAACAAACGCCAAGGAAGCTTACGTTGATAAAATTGAAATCTCTAATATAGAAAAACTAACGCATTCGACTCGCCATCTAGCATCGCCCGCCCAAAATTGCACTGCCAATCCAATGCGTTAGCCGTCCCATGCCGCCCCCAACCAGAGGGTGTTAAAATGGAAATTCAGATGATTTTAC
The DNA here is from genome assembly GCA_964647635.1 of uncultured Nitrosomonas sp. Lineage (GTDB taxonomy): Bacteria > Pseudomonadota > Gammaproteobacteria > Burkholderiales > Nitrosomonadaceae > Nitrosomonas. The sequence continues at coordinate 29,802 of CAZYHY010000010.1, read as the reverse complement.
ACATCCGCAGCGTGCGCATCATTCATTTGCGGTAAAATCACAACCTTTCAGCAACACTGACTAGTAAACACGCGAGAACTCAACTTGACTTCATCTCACTCCGATCATCCTGATGCAACACAACTTTCCTATCGCGATGCCGGCGTAGACATCGATGCTGGGGATCGCTTGGTTGAAAATATTAAACCGTTTGCCAAGCGCACTTTACGTCCTGAGGTGCTCAACGGCATCGGTGGCTTTGGCGCATTGTTTGAAATTTCCAAACAATATCAAAACCCTGTTCTGGTCTCCGGTACCGATGGCGTGGGTACCAAGCTTAAATTGGCTTTTCAGCTCAATCGACACGGCAGCATTGGTATCGACCTGGTCGCAATGAGCGTCAACGATATTCTGGTGCAAGGCGCAGAACCGCTATTTTTCCTGGATTACTTCGCTTGTGGCAAACTCAATGTGGAAACGGCTACTGCGGTGATCAGCGGTATTGCCAAAGGGTGTGAGCTGGCAGGTTGTGCGTTGATTGGCGGTGAAACGGCCGAAATGCCCGGCATGTATCCGCACGATGAATATGATCTGGCCGGATTTGCTGTCGGTGTCGTCGAAAAAGACCGGATCATCAATGGCGCCACCATACAGGAAGGCGATGTTGTGCTGGGGCTTGCCTCCAGTGGCGCACATTCCAATGGATATTCACTGATCCGCAAGATTATTGAAAATAACCGCATTGATTTATCCAGCGATCTTAATGGTAAGACACTTGCCGACACCATCATGGCGCCGACGCGCATTTATGTCAAACCCGTGCTTGAGTTGCTTAAGCGACTGCCTATTAAGGGCTTAGCGCACATTACCGGCGGCGGATTGGTCGAGAATGTGCCGCGTATTCTGCCGGATCAAGTTATGGCAGTTTTGCATAAAAATACATGGGAAATGCCGATGCTATTTCACTGGCTGCAACAGCAAGGCAATGTCGCTGATCATGAAATGGCACGCGTATTTAATTGCGGCATTGGCATGGTGATCGTTGTTGAGCGCGATCATGCCGAAAACGCCATGCACAGCTTGCACACTTCAGGTGAAACCGTCTGGCAAATTGGCGAAATCAGACAGCGCACCCCCAATCAGCCGGCCACTATTTTGGTGTAAGTGACTACTTAGACAACAACATTATGAAATCATTGGTTATTCTGATATCAGGTCGCGGTAGTAATATGCAGGCACTGCTGGAAGCTGAGTTTGAAATGGATCGCATCACGGTCATCAGTAACAATCCCAGTGCAAAAGGCTTAGCCATTGCCAAAAAGTATGATATCGAAACCATTATTCTGGATCACCGCGCTTTTCCAAATCGCGAAGCATTCGATACCGCACTGGCGGAAAGAATCGATGCCTGCCAGCCGAAACTGATTGCGCTTGCGGGCTTCATGCGCATACTCAGCGATCGCTTTGTGCATCGTTATCAAGGTCGGTTAATGAATATTCATCCGTCACTATTGCCCGCGTTTCCTGGTTTGGGAACACATGCACGCGCGCTGCAGGAAGGTATCAAAATTCATGGTTGTACTGTTCACTTTGTCACGCCACAACTGGATCATGGCCCCATTGTGATTCAGGCCGCCATCCCCGTACTACCCGACGATACCGAAGAAATACTGGCAGCCCGTGTATTACAACAGGAACACCGCATCTACCCTCAGGCGATACGCTGGTTTATGGAAGACCGGATCAGATTGGGCGAAAACCATGTTGAAGTGATAGGTTCACGTGTCAGTGAGATAGCACTTTATTCACCGGAATTACCTGAATGAAATTTTTCTCATCGATTTTTCTACTATGGGTATTTAGTTTTTCAGTATCTGCGACAGATATACCGTCGCGCATTGAAATCAGTTACGCCGTGACAACGGATATCGGTCAAGGGGAAATCACGGAAGTGATGGAAATCACGCATGCGCACGGTGGGCATAGCTATCGTATTAACAGCGAAGCGCAAGCCACTGGCGTCTTTAAAATCATAGAACCCAATCGCATTACGCGTCACAGCGAAGGAGTCATCACCAAACAGGGATTGCGACCTTCTCGCGCCTATGAAAAACGCGGAAAAAAAGAACCCAGCTTGGCCGTGTTTGACTGGGATAATCACACCATCACCTTGAATCATGAAGAACACCAGGTGCAGGAAAAATTACCGGAAGGTACTTTGGATCGCCTAAGCTTATCGTACAACTTCATGTTTGCTCCGCTACCCAGACATTACGTGGAGCGACACGTCACCAACGGCCATGGTTTACAGTTGTCGCGTTATAAAGTGACTCAAGAAATAATCAGCACGCCAATCGGAGAAATGGCAACGGTCGTATTAACTCGCCAGGAAGATAAAAATTCCAAACTTAAAAGGAAGCTGTGGCTTGCACCGAGCAATCACATGTTGCCTGTTCGCATCGTTTCGGTAGAAGACAATGGTCGTGAAATTGATAAAATGGTTACCGGAATTAACATTAGCTACAAAGCCGACAGTCATTAATCCGATGCATCAGCGGATCAAACACACATCAGGAAACCCATGCAATTAACCCCTTTTCAGCTGGACGCAGTGGTAGTTGCACTACGCACGATATTGCCCTTGGAATATCCCGCCGACGCAATCTTGCGCAATTTCTTTCGTGAAAATCCTATGCTCGGCGCACAAGACCGCGCATTGATTGCAGAAACAGTCTTTGGCATATTGCGCCACCGTTTTTTTCTCGAAAACCTGACAAAACTCATCACACCGCGCGCGCTGGTTTTAGCGTACCTGGTTAAATTTCATGGCATGAATTTACGGGAATTAGCTACGCTGATCAGTGAAGCGGAAACCAAATGGCTGTCGGAAATTAAGGCGATTCAAATCGACGCATTACCGCTTCCTGTTCAGGCAGAATTTCCTGAATGGCTGGTAGCAAAATTACAGCAGTTTATGCCGGATACAGATATTCTTGATCTAGGATTTTCGTTACAAAAATCCGCGTCCCTTGATCTCCGGGTTAACACAATCCTCGCCAAACGTTCCGAAGTGCTTGATACGCTCAAGCAGGAAGGCATCGAAGCATTGGAAACACCTTATTCTCCATGCGGCATTCGTCTTACCGGCAAGCCCGCAATTAATCGTCATGCACTTTTTTTGTCCGGAAAAATAGAAGTGCAAGACGAAGGCAGTCAAATACTCGGATACTTGCTAGCCCCCAAGCGGGGTGAAATGGTTGTCGATTTCTGCGCCGGCGCAGGCGGAAAATCACTGTTGCTGGGCGCCTTGATGAACTCCAAAGGGCGTCTTTATGCGTTTGATATTTCTGAAAAACGCTTAAGTAATCTAAAGCCGCGCTTTAAGCGTTCAGGCTTATCAAATTTACATGCGCAGCGCATTGCAAATGAGAATGATATTAAGATCAAGCGATTGGCCGGGAAAATAGACCGGGTACTGGTAGATGCGCCTTGCAGCGGACTTGGAACATTGCGGCGCAATCCGGATTTGAAATGGCGCCAATCCCCACAAAGCATCGAAGAACTCAAAACAAAACAAGCCGCTATTCTTGCAGCAGCAGCCGGCTTGCTCAAGCCAGGCGGCCGACTGGTGTACGCGACGTGCAGCTTCCTACCAGAAGAAAACCAAACCATTATTCATGATTTTCTGGCTGCACACCCTCAGTTTACCTTGTCAAACTGCGCAGAATTATTGTCACAACAGAAAATACCGCTAGATACCGGTGAGTTTTTGCAACTATCCCCTAAATTGCACCAAACTGATGGTTTCTTTGCTGCAGCTTTAACGCGTACCGTTGTCACACAGCAATCGGAATAAGGAATTAACGACCGTTAAGCAGCAATCACCTTCTTTTTACTGGTCGATTGTAATAACGCCGGCAGAATAATCAACACACAAACCAGCGTCAGAAATAATCCGACTGTCAACAACAGCCCCATACCGGCGGTGCCTTGGTGTGTGGAGAATACCAGACTGCCAAACCCCACCAATGTTGTTAATGCACTGTAGTAAATTGCACGTGCTGTACTGGTGTGTAATAAATTCTCGTACACCACGCCGGCATTACGGCTCCTGTGCACCATATGCAGGCTGCTGTCGATGCCGATACCCAGTAATAGTGGTAAGGCGATAATATTGGCGAAATTGAACGGCAGGCCAAGTAAAACGGTGCATGCACCCGTGAATAAAGTCGCCAGTAAAAGTGGTACTAGTACCAGCGCAGTAGCCGTGATACTTCTGAGCATTATCCATAACGTCAGAATGACACCCAGCAGCGCCAATGAAAAAGCATGTATAAATGCATCCACCACCGCTTCACCGGCTTCCAGACTAATAACCGGCGCACCGGTTGCACTGGGCGCTACGCGCTGCACCGCATGCACAAATCTACGTAGCGCATCGTTGTCATTAATATTTTCCGATGGATAGACCGCGATACGATAAGCACCATCGTGACTATGCCAGTGTGGGCTGATCGTTGTTGGCAATGTTTCTTGCGTAAAGGGCTTTGCCTCGAGCGCCCGTTGCAGACGCTCAATAGAATCAGGTAACAGGCCGATCAGATCTTTGCTGAGCGTACTTAATAATTGCTCCTCTGCCGGAACATTTTCTAGCGCACCTTTATCCAACCGTGCCAGCAAATCCAGCAATGAAGAACGCAACATGCGAGCAGAAGCTATTGCGGAATGATCTGGCTGCTCGGCTATGAATTGGGTTAATGCGTGATTCAATTTTTCCAATGCCGCACGTTGCTGCGCAACCGTATGGCGATCCGCCTGCTGCAGTGCTGCCGAGGAAAAAGAAATCGGCCCAAGTGTGAGCGCCATTTCTTCAATTAAAAGACTTTTTGCTGCTTGTTCCTGTGGCACCAGATCAAGAATACTGATCACTTTATCAACTTCCGGCAAAGCCTTAAGGCGTTGCACTACGGATTCCGTTTCCTGAAATTGATCAACGAGTATATCGATATGCCAAGGTGAGTCTTCCGTGTTGCGTAATAATTCCTGAAAGGTCAGTACCGACTCCGCATGCGGATTATTCAGATTCAGCAAATTATAATCAAACCTGATGTACGGTAATGTCACGACAGAAGCCAGAATAGCAATTGTTGTAAGCGCGTATACTGATTTACGAAAGTGCCTGGGCAAATCCAGAATATGGTTGATTGATGTAGCGGAAGTGGGTGAACTTCCGACGCGCATTGGGAGAAATCTTTGCAAAGCAGGAATCAGTGTCATTGTAATCAAAAAGCTGATCATCATTCCTGTACCCGATATCAGCCCCAGTTCCGCAACACCTCTGTAAGTCGTTGGCATGAATGCATAAAAACCGATTGCGGTGGTGATTGCACAAATCAACAATGATTGCCCCATATCTCCGCCAGTCTTATACAAAGTCTCCGCAACGGATTGACTATACTTCCTTAATTCTTCATATCGCAGCAAAAAATGAATGGCATAATCAACCCCGAGACCGATGTATAGCACAGCAAACGCGATGGAAATCAGATTCAAATATCCCACAGCAACAGTAGCAAATGCTGCTGTCAACAATAAACCAAGAATCAGACTCAGTATTACTGTTAACATCGCCCCGGCAGAACGCAATGCAATGAACAACACACCGGCCACCATGACTAACGCCAGTAATCCGGCATCCTGCGCACCACGCATGGCACTATCCAGTTCGTCGTAAGCTAGCGCCACCTCGCCGGTTATACGCAATTTCACCGCGGCATCCGCAGTCAAACCCATATCTTGAGCAGCTGCACGAATTAATTTGATCGGTTCTTCAGCAGCAAATATTTGAGAATAATCAAGCTTTGGTTTGACCACAACGAATTCCTGGTAGCTTGCTTTTTGCGCCTCACCGCCCAATAGTTCCTGCCATGACAACGCGCGGGATTTACCAGCCAATTGCGCATCAATCGTTGCACTGACTCCATTCATTACCGGTCCGAGCTCTAACGTGCGACCAGCCCTCAACTCATCGACGGCTTCAGTGAGTATGTTAGAAAAAGTATACAGCGTGGGATTTTCCGCGATGCGCGCAACCAAGGGTTGCGCTGTCGCCAAATGATCGGTAATGCGGCCTAGTTCGGATATACTCTTAAAAAGTAAGCCATTTTGCTCAAAGAAAGGATCTCCGCTCAAATAATAAGTATTTGGAAACTGAGTGCTATTTTCTTGCAAATAGGTCGTGATACGTTTTGCTGCAGCGTGCGCCTGCTCCGGCGTGGGTGCATCCAGTACCAGCAATAATGTATCTTCGTATTGGGAAAATGATTGTTTATAGCGGATATGATTGGCACGAAAAGGGACATCCTCAGAGAGCATGTCTGTCGTATCGGTGTGCACTCCAAGGTTATTGATCGTATACACTGTACTCAATACAGTCAGTACCAATACGAACAGAATGACTCCAACAGCATTCCGATAGCAAAATTCGGCCCACCGTGCAAAAATTCGATAGCTACGGCTATGTGCGTTTATTACGCTCAAAGAAATCCTTTAGGGGAAGATACAGTCATCCTGCTGTCAATTCTGCCGGGCCAAGCTGATTTTTTCTTTCAGCAACTCAATCAACGCCTGAAAACCGTCCCGTTGCATAATTGCGCGATACTCTCCGCGTTTGATGGCAAGATCGCTCACGCCATCAAATAAGATATTGACAATACGCCAGCGTCCTTCGGTTTGCTGTAGAACATAATCAAAATTCACTGTACCGCCATCCGATTTAGTCAGTTGGCTTCGCACCAGTGTTTGTTCGTGCGGCAAAGCCCGTTGCTCAATCACTTCGAATTGTTCCCCTTCATATTGATTGAATCGTCCCGCGTAGGTCGCGATACTCAGTTGGCGGAAGGTATTAATAACCAGGTTCTTTTGGTCTTTATCCAATTGCGCCCAGTAAGTTGCGCCCAGTATTGTTTTAATGATCAATTCAAGGTCATGCGATTGCTCAATGACAGGCTCCAAGAATTTAAATCGCCCTTCATAACCCAGTTGCTCACTTTCACGCATTACTTGAAGTAAGGAAGATTGTAGTTTTTGTATCACCTGCTCCGGACTCTCGGATGCTGAATCGGATGCACTGAATACCGCGGCGCTAGTAGCTAACAACAGCCATGTCGCTATTAGGCACCACGCCATTAATTTAATTGTTAATTTTACTTTCATATCGACGATCTTTCCAACAAGCACGTTCTCCACGCCAGTATCGTAGCGCGGATGTCCAAGTCATAGCAAGGTACAGCGTACCGATGATAGGCAACGCGAATCCCCAAAGTGGAGAACGTTTATAATAAATTAAAGTTGGCATATAGGTAATCAACATAGCCATCCATGCTAGTAAACTCACCAGATAAATTTCTTCTTGCGCGGATTGCAACAAAAAGACCAGCGGTGCCGCCCAAAACATCGATACCATGATCAATGTACAGACAGTAAGTAAAATAAACGAATACCTTAACTGCGTATAAGCCGTGCGAGCCACCATTTCCCAAACAGGCTTAAGTGCGTGGTAGCTGCGATGGCTATGTGCTGCATGACTTAACCCTATCCAAGTACGATAACCTGCACGTTTAATATGCGCCGCTAGCGTGCAATCATCGATCAATGCATCATGCAAATTGGCAAAAGCACCTACTGTACGCAATACTTGTGTTTCCACCAAAATACATCCTCCGGCGGCTGCGGCAACTCGTGAAGTTGGCCTATTTGCTAGCCCAAAAGGATATAACAGTTTGAAGAAAAAAATGAACGCCGGCATGAGTAAGCGCTCTATGAAATTCTTCATGGAAGGTTTAGCCATTAACGAAATGAACGCGAGATTCTCATTTTGCGCTTTTCGCCGCAACTCCGTAACAATCCCAGGCGCCAACTCAATATCAGCATCCAGCAACAACGTATAAGGCGTCCTAACTGTCTTAAGTCCCTGTTCAAGCGCCCATAGCTTTCCACTCCATCCCGCGGGCGGCGCACTACCGGATATGACCTGCGCACCACACTGTTTAGCTTGTCGCGCCGTGTCATCATCAGATTGGTCATCTATTACGATGATGCACGCCCCTTCCCCCTGCGCTTTCGCTCCATTCAGCGTATGCTGAATATAGGGGCCTTCATTGCGCGCAGGAATCAGTATTGTAATATCATTTAGCAAGGTATCAGCATTTTCAGAAACCCCAACTTCTACTTTTTCGCGGGTGCTCCAAGGGCACCACGGAAACAGTATTAATGACCACCAACATAAGACACCGAAAATAGACAGATATAATACGAATTCCATCATCATCATTCTTATTTACAGCAAATGCTATCAACCAGTGCCGATACCGTGCATCCGCTTATTTGTTAACCAGTGTTACCGGTATATCAGAAAGCTTCTTCGGCTTTTTGCTCTCTTCCGCTGTCCATTTTGGAGCGGGCTCAGCCACCATCGGGCCCGTCGTTCTCGGCCCTTTTAGCGATGCAATCAGTGCCTTCCATGGGTGTTGGAGTGTATCTTCAACCGCGGTTGCCTCATATCCACAATGCGCCATACACTGAGCACATTTTGGATTATTTGCGGTACCATACTTCTCCCACGGTGTATCATCGAGAAGCTCTTTGAAGGTTTTTGCATAGCCTTCATCCGATAACAAGTAGCAAGGCTTTTGCCAACCAAACACGTTGCGCGTCGGATTACCCCATGGTGTACATTCATAATCCTGATTTCCCGCCAGATAATCTAAATACAGCGCGGAGTGATTCAGTCTCCATTTCCGCTTCAGTTGCTTACCTAATTCAAAAATGCCACGAAATAGTATTTTTGTATCTTGGCTTTTAATAAAAACATCTTGCTGAGGTGCCTTTTCATAGCTAAACCCAGGGGCAATCGTTGCTGCCTCAACACCCAATTCCATTGCATAATCCAGAAACTCAGCGACATCCTTCGGTGTTTCGCCTTGAAACAAGGTACAATTCACAGTAACTCTGAAACCTTTATCCAGAGCCAGTTTAATCGCCTCAATCGCACGATCAAAAACACCATCCTGACAAACCGATGCATCATGACGTTCTTTCATGCCATCCAAATGGATTGAAAATGTTAAATAAGGTGATGGGGTATAGTCATCAATCCTTTTCTTTAACAATAATGCATTGGTACACAGGTAAACATACTTTCTGCGCTGAATGATGCCCGCAACAATTTGCGGCATCTCTTTATGTAGCAGTGGCTCACCCCCTGGAATTGACACCATCGGAGCACCGCACTCATCGACTGCCTGCATGCATTCTTCATATGAGAGACGTTGATCGAGAACGTCTTCTGGATGTGCAATTTTTCCACACCCCGCACATGCGAGATTACATCGAAACAAAGGCTCCAGCATGAGCACTAAAGGGTATTTTTTTACTCCCTTCAGTTTTTGTTTGATTAGATAGCTACCAACTGCGATCTGCTGACGTAAAGGAACTCCCATGAAAAAACCTCCAAAAGTACTTCAAAAGCAAGTAATGACTTACGACTTACACTACTAAGAATTATATAAATAGAGCCTGCAATATTGAAACTAACTAAAAGCTCATATGGATAAATAAAAAATCCTAATAAATTCAAATACTAAGAAAACAAAAGCTCACAACAAACAATATCCAAGATTGCTAACCTTTGCATATTTCCATAATTACCTGAATAAACCCTGAAACCGATTTTTATTTGTGCGCTCAACTATAGAACATGACTTCTTCTATAGCAAATTTTTTTAAATCACCTTAATACTTATAACCACCCGACAAATCAAATACATCATGTTACTTACTCAAGAAATTCTTATGTACAAATAAATACACCAAGAACTGTAAGCTCTTGGTGTATTTGAATACTGACAAATATATTTTTTATTCTTAGAAATCAACACCCAATGCACGCAGCGTTCTTTTATTCAGCTTACCTGCCGGAATGTTATTTTGTTTTTGGAAGCTCTCAATAGCAGAAACTGTTTTAGCGCCACTGACACCATCCACCGGGCCAGGATTAAGCCCTACATTCACAAGCGCCTGCTGTACTTTACGCATAATTGCAGGTGTGATTTTTACAACATCATTCCCATCATCAGCCACCTGTACTTGGACGGGAGCTTGAGCACCTTTACTGGCTGTATCTGGCATCTCAGCGACGAGTTCTAAACTCTGTATACTTTCAACTTCTTCAATTTCGACAACTTGCTCAGCGGGTGCAGGCGCACTTGCTACAGGTGCCGGTGCTGGCTCTGGTGCCGCAGGCGCTGCTGCCACTTCTTTGCTTCCTTCCTTACCGGGTATCGGCTTTTTGTCGAAAATCGGCTTACATGCGAATAACAGCCCCGTTACTAATAAAAGAATAGCATAAGCTGTTAACTTACTGATCTTACTAGATTCCATTATTCCCCTCCGTGAGTAAATAAATTTAAAAATCATTAATCGTGAAAAATACACCGCAATGATAAAATGAAATACTTTCAATACCCTACCCAATTAGCCCCAGAAACCATAGAAATACATTTGATTTTATTTGTAATAGCATGGACTAACTCATGATGTTGCGATATGAACTATCACACTTTTCTGAAAATAACGCAATCTGAATAAGTTAATGATCGCCCCAGCGTCTCATAAAAAATATTTATTTCTAATTGGTTGCGGTCACGGCCACATTTCCATTATCAAGAAGCTGGGCATGCGTCCTCTTCCAGACACCAAAATCACACTCATCAGTACTGATGCATTCATACTTTATTCTGGAATGCTGCCAGGGTTAATTGCCGGTCACTATACTTTTGAGGACTGCCATATCGATTTACAGAAATTTTGTCAGCGAGCCGGTGTTCAGTTTATTCACAGTAAAGTTCAGCGCATTGATCCGCTGACCAAGAAAATCCACTGCCATCAACATCCATCGCTACAGTACGATGTGCTGTCGATTAATATCGGTTCTCAGCCAGCATTGAATGGTATTGAAGGCGCCAATGAATATGGCTACCCCATTAAACCATTTCAGCAATTTCTTAATCATTGGCAGCATTGGCTTAAAACAACCCAGACCATGAATACCGGTGCATTACAGCGAATTGTCATGATTGGAGGCGGAGCGGCCAGTATTGAGATATTGCTGGCAATGCATTATAAACTTCGCCACACCACTTCTATTCACGCAAGCTTTACTTTAGTTTGCGCCAATCAAAATATCCTAAGTTCATATAATGAACACGTACAGGCATTTTTTAAGCGCCGCCTAAAAACACTCGACATCGCCATCATCAACGGAAAACATGTCATTTCCATCGACCAGCATCAACTGACGTTGGATGATGGCATGATCTTGGGTTATGATTTTTCTGCCTGGGCTACTCATGCCAGCGCGCAATCCTGGCCGGCGCAAAGTAAATTAATGTGCGATGACAAAGGGTTTATTCAGATTGACCAATATCTCCGCAGCGTCTCACATCCGGACATATTTGCTGTGGGCGATGCCGCTGCTTTCAAGCCGACTCCCCTACCTAAAGCCGGTGTTTATGCAGTTCGCCAAGGACCGGTACTGACAAATAATATAGCCGCTACGCTTAACAAGCACCCGCTGCTGGCTTTCAAACCGCAAAAACGCTTTCTGAGCTTATTAACGACAGGCGACCGCCATGCCGTCGCTTCATGGGGCCCGCTATTTGGATATGGAAAGTGGGTCTGGTGGTGGAAAAATTATATTGATCGTACGTTTATGGCACACTTTCGCCAAAGTCGACGATAAGTAAAATGATTTCCAAGCATCCATTAGAAGCAAATAACGCGACAACAGTACAGAAGAAATGTTTTAACTGATTGTTAATATTACAAATACTGCTATTGCAAACTATACACAATACTAGATATTGGCGTCTGTATCAGGGGTCTGTCTGGCGAAACCCCATTGAATGATGGCAGCACTATCTCCTGAAATGGAATTGAACTTTCCGATTTGGTTTCGGTATGGGTAAACCCCGCGTTGCGTATCACTTTCTTTAGGCTGAATGACGATGCTTGAGAATCAAATCCAAAAATTAGGGTATTTGTAATGGCTAATATTTTACTGGTGCTGAAGGACGAAAACGCCCCTCTTCTGGCACTCAAGTCAGTAAACATCGAATTGACTACAATCACCAATTCTTGCCCGCTAAAATAAGCTGTTGCATCAATTGACTCTAGTGGCCTAGGCAGGTCACCTACTTGCAGACCCCCACCAGAAAATCCAATAGCCGTCGCCTTATCAATACACACATTACTATCATCGCTGACAATGCGAGGAATACCACCGGTTAGACGCAATCGAAACATCCCACCACCAACATTTTCGATCACCTCAAATCTACTTTCGATTGGAATACCGCTTGATGTAGTGTCATTAATATCTATTTTATTCGAGCATATAAATCCACTGTATGCAATAGAGGTTCCAAAGACATTGCCCTGAAACAGGAGAGATAATACTGAGAGCACCAATATCCGCAACATATTCATTGATTCACCATTTGTCATTTACATGCCAAACTGTGCAGCTTGGCAAAGGTATCGCCAACATATTGGATCTGTTCTGTCGTGTGGGCGGCGTTTACGCTGCATCGCACGAGTGACTTACCCTCGGGAGCAGCCGGAGGCAATATTAGATTGACATAAATATTATGTTCAAGCAAATTTTGCCAAAGTAGGAGCGCTTGTTGCGGTGTGTCGAGCATGGCGGCAATGACCGGCCCAGGGTCCGGTCCGAGCGTATAACCGGCTTCTCTAAGCTGCGCATAAAGTTGAGTACAATTACGCCATAATTGCTTACGCAAATGGCTTCCCTTGCGCAATAATTCCAATGCTGCACGGGTTGAGGCGATCGTTGCAGGCGATGGTGATGCAGTGAAAATATAAGGGTGGCTGACATAACGTAATTGTTCAAGTTGCGGATGATTGCTGACACAATACCCGCCGATACTGCACAGGCTTTTGCTGAATGTGCCCGTAATAAAATCGACTTCTTGCAATAATCCGGTTTTCTCTACCAGACCTTGTCCAGTTTCACCCAGCACCCCCAGTGAATGAGCTTCATCGATAAGCAAAGTACCGCCATAGGTATTCTTTAATTTGACGATCTCTGCTAGCGGCGCCTGATCGCCCAACATGCTGTATATGCCTTCAGCAATAATCAGCGTCGTTTCAACACGATCACCTAATCGGCGCAAGCGCTTCTCCATATCAGCCATATCGTTGTGCTTGAAGCGAATGATATCTGCGCCACTTAAAATACAACCGTCATAGATGCTTGCATGAGAATCGCCATCGATCAATACGGTATCGCCAGGACCTACCAGGCCTGAAATAGTACCTAAGTTAGCTTGGTAACCCGTAGTAAAAACAATACCGGAACTACATTGATAAAAGTCGGCGAATTCTCTTTCTAATGCACGATGGCCAAAATAACTGCCATTTGCCATCCGGGATCCTGTAGTACCGGTACCTTCTTTATCAATTGCTTCATGTGCTGCGCGAATACATTCAGGTGCGAAGGTCAATCCCAAGTAGTTGTTAGTGCCAAGCAGCAGTACGCGGCGATCGCCGATCCGCGCTTCTGTGGCCGAATAAACTTCTTCTATCGGGATACCAAAAGCACCCACGCCACCGGGTAAAAGCGCTTTTCTTGCAGCCCCAGCCGCATTTAGTTTTTCAAGTAAGTTCATTATGATGCTGATTTAATTTTGTGTACTAAGTCGGCCAGTTCGCGAACAGTCTGAATGTCTGTTAATGCATTAATAGGAATTGAAACATCGAAAGTATCTTCAATTTCCATGATTAGATTGAGTAGCTTAATGGAGTCGATCGACAATTGACTAATCAGGTTTGTTTCGGAAGTAATCTGAACAGTAGAGTTCGTTAAACTACTTAGGCGATCACAGAGCAACGTCATGATCTCATCGTAATTACTTTCAGTCATAGGTTAATTCAGCGTGGTTAAATTTTAGAGCTAGATTACTTCAGATAATACATCTTGTAAACGGATACTCGGTTGCCACACGGGAAGCGCATGGATTAAGGGAGCATTATCACATACCCAGTCGTTATGTTGTAACTCATTAACTTTTCCTGGGGTCAGCATGGGAGAATAACGAAGTAGGCGAGCAAGCCAAAGATTTGATGAAGCGATGCCCCGGATAAGCAGATTCGGTATTGCAACGCAATGAACAGGACTCTTCCACACTTGCTGCGCCAAGGTAACCAGGCTCTGATAACTGTATCCGCCTGGTATACCGTCATCAAGCTCAAAGATCCCATTGATAACTTTGTCAGACTCAAGCCAGGCCTGAATAGCCGCAACCAGATCATACACATGTATTAACCCGAATCGATTATGAATTTTTCCAACGACCGGCAATATTCCGCGGCGCATCGCTTGAAAAAGTGGCTTCAATTCCTTATCGCCCGGACCATAAACAGCCGTAGGCCGGAATATTGTCCATTGCAACTGCCCTGAATATTCAATGAGCGCTTGCTCAGCCAAATATTTGCTTTGCGCATACCATGATAGCTCTGGCTGCCGCGCTGCTAAGGATGAAATTAACAAGAAACGTGGGGACTGTGTTTGCTTGGTCTGAGCAAGCGCGCATAAAATATTTCTAGTACCTTCAATATTTGTATGCGCAAATTCTTGAAAGGAACTCCCTCTTACCGTTGCTGCGCAGTGGATAACGGACGCCACACCATCAACTAAATGACGCAACGCTGCTAAGTTATTGAGATCGCCTTGAATCCATTGAATAGATTCATTTGTTGAATAATGGACAGTTCGTGCAAGTGCACGAACTGTCCATCCATTCTGAATCAATTTCTGTATCAGCACATTGCCAATGAAGCCAGTAGCACCTGTTACGGCTACTAATTTTGGCATGCGCTTTATCTGTCACCTGATTCTACAAAAGACAATTGACTCGCTGCCAAACTTGCTCTTTGAATATAACCTTGTCGCGCTGCAAAACGTGAAAGTTTCCCAGAAGAAGTCCGCGGCAAGGTATGCGGTGGAACCAATTCAACAGCGCAATTAACTCCAAACGCCATATATACAAGCTGTTGCAATCTAACCGTTAATGATTGCCGCTCCGCCACAGCCGTCAACCTGCACTCGATAACGAGTACAATAGTCGTTGTTCCATCTTCATCATTGACGCCGAATGCAGAAGCCTCGCGCGACCTAACTTCAGGTTGCTGCTCAGCCAGCTCTTCGATATCTTGTGCACGGATATTGCGACCATTAACAATAATGACATCGGTACGGCGGCCGGTGATAAATAGATCACCCTCAAGCAGGAATCCAATATCGCCAGTATCTAACCAGTTGCCGGATTTAAGTGCTTTGTTAGTTTCTTCGGGATTATTATAGTAACCCGTCATCACACTGTCGCCATGAACCAGAACACTGCCGACCATCATTTCTGATAATTGCTGGCCATCCTCATCGACTATCTTAACAATATGCCCAGGCAATGGACGTCCACAATTTACAAATTCATTTTGCTTACGTCCCGCAGCCTGCAATCTGACGGCCATTCTCTTATCAATCAGCGTCTTGCTATCTACTTGTATGCTTTTGCATCCTTCGCCAATTTTTGAAAAAGTGACTGCCAACGTTGACTCTGCAAGACCATAGCATGGCAAGAAAGCATTCTCATCGAAGCCGGCTGATGCAAATTTTTCTGCGAAGTTTCTCAAAGTTTCCGGCCGAATCATTTCGGCCCCAATACCAGCAGCCCGCCAGCAACTGAGATCCAATTCTTTGAGATCAGATTCCCTGACACGTAAAGTACAAAGCTTAAGACCAAACGGCTGGCTAAATGCCACGGTACAACGGTTGCGACTAATCAAGCGCAGCCATTGCAAAGGCCGAATTGCAAAATCCCGTGTTGCCAAATAATCAACAGAGATTTGTGTAACCATCGGCGCCAAGACCAAGCCAACCAACCCCATATCATGATAAAAAGGCAACCATGATGCAGAGCGATCACCAGGTCTTATCTCCAATCCATTCCTTACAATACCTTGCAAATTACACATCAAGGCTCGTTCAGTAATTACTACCCCTCTCGGAGTACGCGTACTACCCGATGTAAACTGCAAATAAGCGGTCTCGTCAGGATGATTAGGCTGTAATTCTATATCTCTAGCAGATAGCTCACTTAATTTCCCTGGCGTTCCCACCCACTGTATACCGGTTGCCCCTTCCACAGCTTCTTCCAGGAAATTAATATAATCAATGTTCGCCAGCGCAATACTCGCCTGACTGCTTTCAAGCATACCTCTTAGCTGCTGAACATATATTGCATGACTGCCAAGATTGACCGGAATCGGCATCGCAAAAGGCACTAAACCAGCATAGCGACATGCAAAAAACAGCTCGACAAATTCTGGGGAAGTATCAGCAATGATTGCTACTCTACTTCCACGGGGCAAATCAAAACCAGATAAGCGCTGAGCTAATGTACGAGCGTTCTGCCTAAGCATGCTGTAAGGCAGAATCGAACGCAAGTTACCTCTCGCATCATAAAAGTTATACCCTGTCGTCCCCTCCGCCGCATATTCCAAAGCGCTCGTTAGGGTATCAAAACCTGCCAACCGCTGATCCAGTGTGTTGAGCGTCGGTGTCGGTGTCGGTGTTAATTGTAATTCGCTTGAAGGTTGAGAATCAAACGCTTGCGTTAGCGGAGCGTTCAACTTGGTTATTGTCGAACTCAAGATCTTCCCCTCGAAGTAATAGTACTTGTCATCTTACTCTGCTGAGCAAGTAATTCTGGTTGAGCGTGCCAACTCTGATTATTAATCTGTAATAACGCATTTTTTGTTGGCTGGAAAATTTTCATTCAAACGCTTACCGCTGACATTGCTTAATAAATATAAGTGTGTCATATTTGACCACAACGCAGCTTATATAAGGTACTTTTCCCTGTCAAGGCAATATTAAATTGGTGTTGCACAAAAACAACAATCGCTTTACTGAACTATTCCCAGTCTTCCTAGTAAAAGCCAAATTGTACTCGATAGCCTATTTGAAAGACATTCTTACGCCGATTTCGACCCCAGAAAACCCAATACGTCATGTTAAAAATTCAATCCCTGACCTTTCTACAGGGCGGCACCCCATTACTTGAAAATAGCAATCTGCAGATTTTTGCCAATCAGCGCGTTGGCCTGGTTGGCAAGAATGGCTGTGGCAAATCCACCTTATTTCGCTTGATTCGCAACGTGATCAAACCAGACAGCGGAGAAGTCAGCTTACAACCTAGAAAAACCATTGCTTTCGTTGAACAAGAGATCATTAATTCAAACCAACTTGCCATTGAGTTTGTGCTAGATGGCGATGTTGAGTTACGGCAACTGGAGAAGATCTTGGCGCAGGCCGAGCATGATGCCGCCTGGTTTGAAGCGCAGCAACGTTACGAAACCATCCATGGTTATACGGCTCGAGCACGGGCGGCGCAGCTATTGAATGGATTGGGTTTTGCCAATCATGCATTGGCACAACCCGTCAGTCATTTTTCCGGTGGCTGGCGCATGCGCTTAAATTTGGCTCGCGCCCTGATGCATCGTGCTGATTTGTTGTTGCTGGACGAACCGACCAATCACTTGGATCTGGAAGCCATTCTCTGGCTGGAACAATATCTGGCACGCTACCCGGGCAGCCTGATAATAGTTTCACACGATAGGGAGTTTCTCAATGCTTGCGTTAACCGTATCGCGCATATCAATAATCGGCAAATTGATGACTATAGTGGCAATTATGACGATTTCGAACGTGCGCGCACTGAACGCCTTATGCAACACGCCCAGGCTTTCCAGCAGCAACAGAAAAAGATTGCGCACATGGAAGATTTTGTGCGACGTTTTCGCGCCAAGGCGACCAAAGCCAAGCAGGCACAAAGCCGCATCAAGGCTTTGGAGCGCTTGACGCGTCTTGCGCCGATGCATACCGAAGACGGGCATTTTGAATTGCAGATTGAAGCACCTGAGCGCAGCCCTGATGTTTTGTTACGCGTAAAAAACATGGGCTTTGGCTATGACAGTCACCCGCTGTTCCAACATGTTCATCTCACTTTACAAGCAGGCGCTCGAATTGCCCTGCTGGGCCCCAATGGCGCGGGAAAATCCACATTGATAAAACTTCTGGTCGGAGAAATCGAGCCCACCTCAGGTACAATGGAATGGGCACCGAATATCCGTATCGGCTACTTTGCACAACATCAGCTGGAAAACTTGGATGGCCATGCAACGCCTCTGCAACATATGGTGCGACTGGCACCTACACAAACAGAACTGGATTTGCGCAAATTCCTGGGGCGGTTCGGTCTGGGTGGTGATAGCGAAGATCGTCCGGTGGCCAGTTTTTCCGGAGGCGAGAAAAGTCGCCTGGCGCTTGCCTTGCTGGCATGGAAAAAGCCGCATTTACTGTTGTTGGATGAACCGACCAACCATTTGGATCTGGATATGCGCGACGCATTGACTTTGGCGTTGGAAGCTTATAGCGGAGCGGTGGTACTGGTATCACACGATCGTAGCCTGATACGCGCCGTAGCCGATGAATTGTGGCTGGTAGCTGATGGTAAAGCACAATTGCTGGATGGTGACCTGGAAGATTATAAAAATTGGATAGAAGCCCGCCGCTCTAATGAAGTTGCTCCATCACGACCACCCTCACAAAAAGCGCAACCTAGCGCATCTGCCAAACCGAACAAAAAAGTACTGCTTTCCAAGCAAGCAAAACTTGAAGCTGCCTTAACGATTGCACAGAGAGAATTAACGGAAGCAAACCGCCGATTAGCCGATCCGGCTACTTATGCAAAGTGTTCCCGCGATGAAATTGATCAACTGAGTACAATTCACGCAACACTCGAGAAAAAAGTGGCCGACCTGGAGGAAGATTGGCTGGAATTGGAAATGGCACTGGAGGAGTAAAAAAATATGGTCCGGGTCAATTGATTTGATCGAATTTGAGTTAGTACCATTCAGCAGTCTTCTTAAACTTGCATGTTCATAATTTCTTGATAGGCTGTTACTAGCTTATTTCGAACCTGTATCATCGATTGAAATGATACATTGGCCTTTTGCAATGAAATCATTACTTCATGCAAATCGACATTGGATTCACCGCCAACAAATTGCATGCTTAGTTTATCTGCTGTTTGCTGTACATTATTGACCTGATCTACTGCGGCTTTCAGTTTTTCGCTGAAATCCACACCCGCAATTTCATCAGCGCCCGATTGTTTTTTGACACCAGAAGCAAGCGCCGAGGTTGCTTGCAGTTGCTGCAGAATATTGTCAATTCCGGACTTATCCATCACCTACTCCCACATAATTAGTTTTCAAGCATCACTCAGAAACTTCAAATCATTCTTATAAATCAAGTCTATATAAGCATGATAAACACTCACTAACTCATCATACGATATTGTTGCAACTTATAACGCAAAGTTCGTTCAGAGATTCCTAGCTTTTTTACGGCCAATTTTCGGGAACCATTAACGGCTGCAAGCGTTTCTAGAATATGCTTACGTTCGAGCGTTTTCATATCGGTTGTCGATGATTCCAGATTTCTCTCGTCAACCCCCTGGTCAGAAATCACTTCCGGCAAGCTAATGTGCTCGGCTTCGATAATATTATCGGCTGCCAGGATCATGGCACGCTGCATCACATTTTCCAGCTCTCTGACATTACCCGGCCAGGCATACTGAGTCAATTTATCGATTGCGGCCCGAGTCATTTTGCACAGCGACTGCCCTGATCCGGTGGCGGCTGTTTCGAGCACACGCTGCGCCAGGGGTTCAATATCCAATAAGCGCTCACGCAGCGACGGAATTTCTATTGGAAATACATTGAGCCGATAATACAGATCTTCACGGAATTGATTATGCTTAACCATCGCCATCATGTCGCGATTAGAAGTTGCCAGCACACGAATATCCAGTTTGATGGTCTTGTGTCCACCAACTCTTTCAACTTCCCTTTCCTGCAACACCCGCAACAATTTTGCCTGTAACTCCAAAGGCATTTCCGAAATCTCATCCAGTAACAATGTACCGCCTTCCGCTTGCTCAAACTTTCCCGGCTGAGCTTGAACCGCGCCAGTAAAAGCGCCTTTCTCGTAACCAAACAGAGTGGCCTCCAGTAAATTCTCGGGAATAGCGGCACAATTAATGGCAACAAATGGCTTGGAAGAACGCAATGAATGGCGATGAATATAGCGCGCAATCACTTCCTTACCGCATCCGCTTTCGCCTGTCAGCATCACCGTTGCAGGAGATTTCGCAACCCGTTTGGCGAGCGACAATAATGCGCGTGTTCGCGGATCCTTAGCAATGACCTGATCATCCTGCTCGGACTCGGACACCGCATATTGTCTAATGTGGGCCAGTAGGCTATCCGGATCAAATGGCTTCAGCAAATAATCGCACGCTCCAATGCGCATTGCAGTCACCGCTTTGTCGATTTCTCGATAAGCTGTCATTAATAACACGGGTAATTCCGGATTAAACGCTTTGATTTTCTTTAATAGCATCAAGCCGTCCATGGGTTTCATCTGCACATCGCTCACGACAATACCTACCTGACGCTCCTGTAATATCGCCATGGCATCACTGCCACTCGATGCAGCCAATGCTTGATAGCCGGCTAATTTCATGGTGGCGCAAATTGCCTCCAATAAATCCTGATCATCTTCCACCACCAAAACAGGTAATGCTTTCATCGCATCAATCTCCTTTGCTCCTGGGCAAACGCACTACAAACTCACTCCCCGTATCAGGCAATGAATTAATCTGCACGGTACCGCCCATTGACTGAATCACCCCCCGAACAATGGCCAAACCTAGGCCAGTACCCTCTACACGTGTGGTAAAAAATGGCTCAAATAATCGCTCTTGCAACGCGGCATCAATACCGGGCCCGTCATCGTGAACACTTAACACGATGTTGTCTCCTTCCACACGCCCCGTTAAAATGATCCGGTCATTGGGTGCAGACACCTGCATTGCATTCTCAAGTAAATTAATCATCGCCCCACACAGCGCTTGATGATTCGTCATCAGACATTCTGCCTGGCTATGATCGCGCACGATTAGCCGCAAGTTAAGCGGAATCAACTGAGGTTCAATGACTTGTTGCAATTCCGTTAACAAATCACTGACTAAAACTCTTTCAAGCTGCGTTGTTTCTCCTTTGACAAAACGCAGCATATCCTTTGTTAAATGCTCCAAATGATGCAAGCGCTCGATGGTCTTGGTGGCAAATTTTTGACGCTCATCGGGAGTCAGTGCGTCGCTGCCGAGGTGATTCGCGTAGAGCAGTGCAGTTGCAAGCGGTGTACGCAACTGATGCGCAAGATTCGCCGCCATTTCTCCCATTGCAGCCAGACGCTGATTCCGTCTTATCTTTTCCTGAACCACATAAGCTTCAGTAATGTCATTAACCAGCAAAATCCGCCTGCCGGTTGAATCCAACGCACTACTTTCGATACGGATGTGACGCTGCTCCGCTGCTTTCTGTTGTATCACATACCACTCGTTAATAACCGCAGTCGGTGATAAGCGTTCTTGAGCAACCTGATGCCAGGTCAGCCCGAGTAACGGCTCTCCAAGCATAGTAAGTGCAGCCGGATTCACTTGTTCTATACATTCGTCTCCATTAAGCGCCAAAACGCCACCAGGCAACGCGTTTAACAAGAAGCTTAATTGCCTTGACAGATCCTCTTTTGCAATCAGCTGTCTGTGCAATTCGCCATTGGCAAGTGCAAGCTCCCGGGTTAGCTGCGTTACCTGGTGCTGTAATTCTTGATACACACCTGAGAGCTGTTCAGATGCTTCATTAAACGCGGCAAACGCAAGCTGAAGTTGCTCCTGCTCTGGCGGAATTGCTCTGATTTCGCTGATTTTATTTGCTTGCACTGGGTTAAATGACAGTTGTTAAGAGTTGCCTGTAGCTTACATTTATACCAGTCCTCTTCATGATCTGAATAAGACGGACAAAGCAATTCTATTTAAGCATTCATATTGCATAAATTTATCGATAATCATCGCATCAATAAAATTTTATTTTGTTTAAAACGAGTACATCCCAAACGTTGATGCATTTAATTCGTGGGATCTCAGCAGGAGAATAGTACGTGGCAACAGTACCAAGTGAATCCAATACGGCACCACCAGCTAAAACGTTTAAACTGGAGCAACTTAGCCAACTATCCAATCAAAAAAAATTGGGGCTGATCCTGGCTGCTGCAGCCGTCATCGCCTTACTGGCTGGCGCTTTGATGTGGAGCCAGACGCCGGATTATCGTGTTCTCTATAGTAACGTATCGAATCAGGACGGCGCCGCCATCATCAGCTCCCTGCAACAGATGAACGTACCCTACAAGTTTTCCGACAGTAGTGGCTCCATCCTAATTCCTGAAAAACAAATCCATGAAGTACGCTTACGCTTAGCGGGTCAAGGATTGCCCAAAGGGGATCTGCCAGGATTCGAATTAATGGAGAATCAGAAGTTTGGTTCCAGTCAATTTCTCGAACAGGTCAATTATCAACGCGCGCTGGAAGGTGAACTAGCACGCTCAGTTCAATCATTATCAGCGGTGCAAAATGCACGCGTACACTTGGCAATTGCCAAACCCTCCGTATTTTCAAGAGACAAACAACAACCCAGCGTTTCTGTGCTACTCAATTTGTATCCAGGCAGGGTATTGAGCGTCGAGCAAATCAGTGCAATCGTACACTTGATGTCGAGCAGCGTACCCGGCCTACCGACAAAAAATGTAACCGTGGTTGATCAAAACGGCAACCTACTCAGCACGCAGCATGAAAACAAGCAAGATAAAGGATTTGACGCCAAGCAATTGCAGTACATCCAGGAACTTGAAGAAAACTATATCCGTCGCATTGAAACCATACTGGCACCAATTACAGGTGTCGCCAATGTACGCGCTCAGGTCACTGCAGATCTGGATTTTTCCCGTATCGAACGTGCCGAGGAAATCTATCGACCCAACAATACTGAAACGGACGCAGCTACTATTCGCAGCCAACAAACCCTCGAAGCAACTTCCACAGGCTCAAAAATTGATGGCGGCATTCCCGGAGCGCTGACGAACCGCCCACCTGAACCTGCTGCTGCGCCTATTGAAGCAGGTGGAGAAAACAAAGAAGCAGGTGATAAAGCACCACCGCTACCGACCGATAAGAAAAAAGAATCTACGATCAATTATGAAGTGGACAAAACAGTACAGCATACGCAGCAGTCCACTGGTGGCATCAAACGACTCACTGCAGCAGTTGTCGTGAATTATCGCAAAAAAATTGATGAAAACGGTGAGACTACCCATGAGCCACTGACTGCCGAAGAAATCAAGGAAATCAATGGCCTTGTCAGAGAAGCCATGGGTTACAGTGAAAAACGCGGAGACTCGCTGACCGTAACCAATAGTTTGTTCACTGTCGAAAGCGAAACGATATTGGATGCTGCATTCTGGAAAGACCCAGATATCATGATGCTGGCAAAAGACATTGGCAAACAGCTGTTAATTGCAACCATTGTTCTGTTTTTCCTATTAAAAATCCTACGACCATTCTTAAAAAGCTTAACGCAACTTCCTCCCCCTGCACTACCTGCGAAATTGGGTGGCGAAGCAACATTAAATCAATTGCCAGAACAGATGGATGGAACAACCATCCAGACAATTGAGAAATCCGTATTTGAGGAAAATCTTAAAAAAGCCAAACAGCTGGCCATGGACGAGCCGGCCATTGTCGCCAGTGTTGTGAAGGAATGGGTATCCAAAAATGGCTGACGAAGGAATCAAAAAGAGCGCCATCTTACTGATGACGTTGGGCGAACAAGAAGCGGCATCAGTCATTAAACTATTAGGCCCTAAGGAAGTGCAGAAGCTGGGTGAAACAATGTCCAGTTTGCAGAATATCTCGCGCGCCGAGATTGAAAACATACTCAAAGAATTCTGCGATGAAGCGCAAGGAAGAACCACATTGGGTCAGGATTCAGCCGACTATATCCGCAAGGTCCTGACCAGCGCACTGGGTGACGAGAAAGCCGCCAATCTCATTGATCGTATTCTGCATGGTGGCGACACCAGCGGTATTGAAGGATTGAAATGGATGGATGCGCCATCGGTGGCCGAACTCATCAAGAATGAACATCCACAAATTATCGCAACCATCTTAGTCCACTTGGAACGCGATCAAGCCAGCGAAATATTAAGCTTATTCACTGAGCGACTGCGCAACGATACCTTATTACGCATTGCCACCTTGGACAGTATTCAGCCGGATGCGCTGCGCGAACTCAATGATGTGCTGACAAAATTGCTATCGGGTAGCAATAATGTCCGCAAAGCGGCTATGGGCGGAGTACGCACTGCAGCGGAAATTCTCAATTTCGTCCCAACTGCTCAAGAAACCAGCGTCATTGATAACATCAAACAGTACGACGAAGAACTGGCGCAGAAAATCATGGATGAAATGTTCGTGTTCGATAATCTGATTGATATCGACGATCATGGCATCCAATTACTCCTCAGAGAAGTCCAGTCGGAATCTCTGATTATCGCTTTGAAGGGCGCGCAAGAAGAACTGCGCAAGAAAATTTTCAAAAATATGTCGCAACGTGCTGCTGAAGCATTAAGAGAAGATCTTGAAAGCAAAGGTCCGGTACGTGTATCCGAAGTCGAGGCGGAACAAAAAGAAATTCTTAAGGTGCTCCGTCAGCTGGCTGATGATGGACAAATCGTACTCGGCGGAAAAGGCGAAGATAACTTTGTTTAATATATATCCATATCCCCTATTAAACTCATTCAATCCGCTTGAATAAATAGGTTAATAAAGGTTACAAATGGCAACAAGCAGCTTCATCCCCAAAGCAGAACTCAGTGCCTATCAGCGATGGGAAATGAATTCTTTGGATGCGCTCGATCCAGTTCGAGAAGAACAAGATCAACCGTTCAACACCGAAGACAGCGCCCTGGTAGACGAGCAAGGTAAGGTCACCTTGCCAACTGCAGAAGAAATTGCAGCAATTCTCCAGCAAGCCAAAACAGAAGGTTATGCGGCAGGCTATCAAGAAGGAAATACGGCAGGATACGCAGCAGGTAGGAAAGCAGCCGAAATAGAAGTTACCGCCGAAGTAACCCGCCTCCAAGCACTGTTATCCAATCTCGACCACGATCTGCATACAATGGATCAGCACGTTGCCGATGATTTATTGGCTCTCGCCATAGCGCTTACCAAGAAAATGATTGCCCAGGCATTACAACTGAAGCCCGAATTCATCATACCCATCGTACAGGAGGCGATTCGAAATCTGCCCAACACGATGCAACATCCGCGACTTTATCTGCATCCCGATGATGCCAAAATAGTTCATATGCACTTGGATAGCCAGTTAGCACAAGATAGCTGGTCTATCCGTGAAGATGAACAATTATCCAAAGGCGGCTGCCGCATCGAAGTCAATGGAGGCGAAATCGACGCAAGTCTGGAGATGCGCTGGCAAAGGGTATTATCAGCCATCGGCCAGAATGACAGCTGGTTGGAAAAAAATGACTGATATGAGTCGCCATGAACAATGGGGCAATTTCTTGGAAAATTGCATCCAACTGATTACCCCCGTCAATCCACTGTTATCAAGCGGCACAATTACACGCGTTGCCGGGTTAGTGATGGAAGCGATAGGGCTCCGGCTGGCCGTTGGCAGTAGTTGTACTATCTTACTATCGAATGGCTATAGCGTCTCGGCAGAAGTCGTTGGATTCTCTGGGGATCGCCTATTTTTAATGCCATCCAGCGATGTGTATGGATTATCTCCGGGCGCCAAAGTAGTCCCTACGGAATATGCTGCCGATCCCATCAAGATCGGTAATTTGCAGCATCCCCGCAGACGCGCCGCAGATCGCGCCAAGCATATCAGCGTTGGCCCAGAGCTACTGGGGCGCGTGATAAACGGACTGGGCGAGCCGCTGGATCGCCTCGGCCCCACGCGCTCGGAACACAGTGTACCGTTATATAGTCGCCCTTATAATCCATTGGAAAGAACTCCCGTCACTCAACCGCTTGACGTTGGGGTACGTGCAATCAACACGCTGTTGACTGTGGGGCGGGGACAACGCATGGGATTGTTTGCCGGCAGCGGTGTGGGCAAAAGTGTGTTGCTCGGCATGATGGCGCGTTATACCACCGCCGATGTAATTGTTGTGGGACTCATCGGTGAACGGGGACGCGAGGTTAAAGAATTCATAGAGCATATTCTTGGCGAAGAGGGGCTTGCACGTTCTGTCGTTGTCGCAGCACCAGCGGACACTTCACCGTTATTACGTTTGCAAGGTGCAGCGTATGCAACAGCCATCGCCGAATATTTTCGCGATAGCGGCAAGCATGTTCTACTGATTATGGATTCATTGACCCGCTATGCCATGGCGCAACGGGAAATATCCTTGGCTATCGGCGAACCCCCTGCGACCAAAGGCTATCCGCCCTCCGTATTTGCCAAACTACCGCAACTGGTGGAGCGTGCTGGCAACAGCAACCAAGAGAATGGATCGATTACAGCCTTTTATACGGTATTGACTGAAGGGGATGATCAGAACGATCCCATCGCCGATAGCGCGCGCGCCATTCTCGATGGACATATCGTGCTATCGCGCCGATTAGCTGAAGCCGGGCATTACCCGGCAATTGATATCGAGGCTTCGATCAGCCGCATCATGACCAGCGTAGTACCACAAAAACAAATTGACATGGCCAGACAATTCAAGAGCCTCTATTCACGCTATCAGCGCAGCCATGATTTGATCAACGTGGGCGCCTATGTCGCTGGTACAGACCCGGAACTGGATCGGGCCATTAAGCTGTATCCCGCATTTGAAAAGTTTTTAAATCAAAACATGTCTCAACAAGAAAATTTTGCCAATAGCCTTGAGAAATTGACCAGGTTATTTATTTAATAGCAACGCAACCTAATAATCAAGAGCCAGCGCTACTATGTCTACATCGTCATCGCTAAAACTACTTCTGGAATTAGCTCAGCAACAAACAGATGCGTCATCCAAAAAACTGGGAAAATTGAATTCTCAAAAACAGGAAGCAGAAAAGAAATTAAACTTGCTATTGCAATATCGCCATAGTTACCAAGCACACCTGCAGAATTCTATAGCAACGGGAATTGATCACATGGAGTGGCTTAATTTCATCACATTCATGAATAAGCTCGACGCTGCTATCACTGAACAACGCCAAGCGGTTTTGCATGCCCAGAATAAGCAGATTGCCGGAAGCAATGAATTTTTGCTTCATCAGCGCAAACTAAAATCGTACGACACGCTGTCACAGCGCCAGCAAGCCGCAGAGAATCTGCGGCAATCAAAGTATGAACAAAAATTGCAAGATGAATTTGCCTCGAATGCTTTCAACCGTCACTCATTCCCTAAGAATGATGGCTAGCAACTTCTCACAATAGCCGGAACTGGCATAGAGATTGCGTACTTACTGTTAACGCTATCACACTTATCTGAGATCAGAAACTTATGCTAAATATATCTGCCGCACCTCAAATCAAATCACCATCACCCACTGACAATCCAATACTGGCTAACAGCGCTGAATTCAGTAATACACAAGAACCTGCGACAGAAGAATTTTCTAAAGAGTTTGCTAAAGTATTGAAACGTGAAGCATCTGAAGCAGCCAACAAACAGGAAGCGAATAGCACTACCATAACATCAGAGCCTTCAGAAAAAACAACCTTACCGAAAAATGGCGCTACAGCTGCGATTGCGACAACGGACACAACGGACACATCCGACACAAGCGACCTAATCAGCAGGTTATTTTTTGAGGCTACAAATAGTACCTATGCAGCAAATCAATTGTTACCCCCATTTGATCCAACAAACTCGGAAGTATTGACTGACCCAACAAACCTGGAAATATTGACGACAACACCGATCATACCGGTCGTATCGGACATATCAGACATATCAGACATATCAGACATATCGGACATACCGGACATACCGGACATACCAATCATACCGATCATACCGATCATACCAATGGCATTATCCACACCACCTCAAAGCGCATTCATTCTGCAAGATAGCAAACTCGCAACAGGCCCGGCACCTCTCGCTGGTCAAATGCTGCAACAAAAACTGATGCAAGCTACTGCAGCTGAAAGTAATCTTACTTACTCACTAGACAATTTCTTGCAATCGATGGGAACGGCAGATTCTGCCATTGACGGCAAACTTTTACCATTTTCTTCAGAAATGAGCGATGCTATCCAAGCCACCACAGGAGAAACTATATTTTCAGTATCCAATGAGTCTGTTTCGACACAGCCATTGAGCTTGAGCAGTACCACTGCCACCACTTCCAACGCTCTCCTCAATACAACACCACAGAATGTTCAAGTCGATCTCCCAGTAGGTCAACCCAAATGGGGTAGCGAGTTTGCACAAAAAATTATCTGGTTAACTTCGCAACAAAACCAGGTAGCCGAGATCCATTTGAACCCAGCTCACCTAGGTCCTGTTGAAGTGATGCTCAGTATTACGCAAGATCAGGCCACTGCACAATTTCTATCTCCGCATCTAGCAGTCCGTGAAGCCATCGAGGCAGCCTTGCCAAGATTAAGAGAAATGATGGCTGAGAATGGCATTCAGTTGGGTAATGTCATGGTAGGCGCCGAATCATTCCAACAAGACAATAAACAACAGCAAGCGCATAGCCCAGCAAAGAATACCTCTCATTCCACCGACACAAGAACGGAGGCTATCAGTCAAGTTGAAACAGCTGTCTCTTCTAGCAGACACAATGGTATGGTCAACACTTATGCGTGATCATTTATAAAATCAGGCTGCTGGATTGGTTACATCGATCTTGTATCCTCGGCTGTCACACTATCTGAATCGTTAAACCTCGCAATTAGGAGGGGATTTTGCGCACAAACTACGTTCTCATTGATTATGAAAATATCCAGCCCGAAACCCTACTGGGACTGGAGGCAGATCACTTCAAGATAATTCTATTTGTCGGTGCGAATCAGAACAAGCTTCCATACGAACTCGCATCTTCGATACAAAAGCTCGGAGCGCGCGCTGAATACGTAAAGATCGGTGGCAACGGCTCCAATGCGCTTGATTTCCACATTGCTTTCTATGTCGGGCACTTAGCCGCTCAGGATTCTGGAGGGTACTTTCACATCATCTCCAAAGACACTGGCTTTGATCCTTTAATCCAACATCTCAAAAGTAAGAAGGTCGCAGTAGCAAGATTGAAAACAGTGGAAGACATTCTCTTATTCAAGGCAGCCAATTCAAAGTCAGCTCCAGAGAAGATAGCTGCTATTGTAGCAAATCTCAAGCAGCGCGGAGCATCTAAACCCAGTACGGTAAAAACGCTGTCCAGCACTATCAGTTCATTATTCCAGAAACAGCTCGGGGAAAATGAACTGGCTTCTCTGCTCGCTGAACTTCAAACCAAAGGCCTTATCGTGCTCAATAACAATAAAGTATCGTATGTACTATCCTAAGACAATGCACGACCTAACGTAAGCGTCCAACGCCACCATCTAACAATTTTTAATGCCCACAATTATCCTCAAATATTTTTTGAGAGGATAACCAATGGCATTACCGACACATCAGTATAAACATATAGCGGCCTTGGCAGTCGAGTGGATTATCGCAGGTGGCCTATTGTCGTCAGCATCAGCTGAATT
>CAZYHY010000009.1:0-84913 GCA_964647635.1 uncultured Nitrosomonas sp. | reverse complement strand
ATATCGCCAAAAAATGGCCTATGCCGCTAAAAGATTGGAAGCCCGCTCTAAACAGGTTTACTATTCAATTTAAAGAAAGAATGCCACAACTTTACTAAACACCGTTTACACAAAATCTAGGACACCCTCGCGGGTTCGCGACTACTATAATTTAAAATTCTTCCCAATCACCGCCGCCAGCGGAAATTTTTCGAGATTGCGCCGGTGCAGATGGAGAATCCTGACTTGCAGTCACCACATTTCTCTTAGCGACAGACCCACGAGTAGGTAGCTTGGCAACTGTTGCAGAACGATTGCTTCTTTTAACGGGCGTTGCGATGACATTACTGCCGCCACCCGACAGCCTAAATGCACTCACTGCGTGAGTTAACGCCTGTGCTTGCTCCTGCATGGATTCGGCTGCTGCTGCCGCTTCTTCCACCAACGATGCATTTTGTTGAGTAACTACATCCATCTGTGTCACAGCTTGATTAACCTGCTCGATACCTGAGCTTTGTTCTTGTGAAGCTGCAGATATTTCACTCATAATGTCTGTCACGCGTTTCACAGCACTGACAATCTCATCCATGGTAGCACCCGCTTCGTCAACCAGTTTCGTACCATTTTCCACTTTGCTCACGGAATCACTGATCAATTCTTTAATTTCTTTCGCTGCCGCTGCAGAGCGCTGCGCCAATGTGCGTACCTCGGTTGCCACTACCGCAAAACCACGCCCCTGTTCACCTGCACGTGCGGCTTCCACAGCTGCATTTAATGCCAGAATATTGGTCTGGAATGCAATTCCATCAATGACACTGATAATATCAACAATCTTCTTGGAGCTTTCGTTGATGGAGCCCATGGTTTGCACCACTTGATCAACCACCGCGCCACCTTTCACTGCAACTTCAGAGGCACTCGCTGCTAACTGATTGGCTTGGCGAGCGTTATCTGCATTTTGCTTCACTGTAGAAGTCAGCTCTTCCATGGAAGAAGCCGTTTCTTCCAGGCTAGATGCCTGCTCTTCAGTCCGCTGACTCAAATCCATATTGCCCGAAGCGATTTCACTCGACGAAGTTGTAATAGAGTCTGTACCCACGCGCACTTTACCCACCAGATCCACCAGGTTATCGTTCATTGTTTTCAGCGCTTGGAGTAAACACCCTGTTTCATTGGTTGAATTGACTTCAATCCGACTGGTCAAATCACCCGATGCTACTGCGTTGGCCACAACAATCGCTTCGCTCAGTGGCGCAACAATCGCCCGTACTAGTAAAAATCCAACAACAACTGCCAGCAAAACACCCAGCGTTATGGTGATCATTGAAATCATAAAAATACTTTCGTAATGACTCTGGGCAATGGTGTTTTCCTTAGCCGCAACCGCTCCTTGCAAATCTAATAAAGCGAACACAGTATCACGCAGTACGTTAAACTTCGGTACGGTGTCTGTCGAGAGATTTTGCTGTGCAGCTTCAAATTCCCCCACTGATGCTAATTGGAAGGTTCGATTCATTGAGCTTATATACTGTACGTGCTGCTCACCTTTAATTTTACTCAGTCTCTCTTCTTCGGGCGTTAATTTGGTTCGCAGATATTCCGCCCAAACACTTTCATTCTGCTTCACCAACTTATTCGCTGCTTCTCCCAGTGCCTTTGCAGTCGCAGTATTATTCGATTCAGCTCCATTTCTGGCATTCTCGCGAACTTGATACCAAACATCCAGAATCGATCCCAGTTGCACCGCTGGAACCAAGCGATCTTCATAAATTGTCTTTAATCCAGCATTGGACTGATGAATACCATATAGCCCTAAACTACCAATACCTATCAACAATACAGATAAAAAACCAATCACGAATACCAATCTCGATTTTATTGATAAATTATTAAACATTAGAATCTCCTTTCATATTTCTTATCTAGAAATAATCGCTCTTGCTAGTTCGCGCTCTAATCAATGAACCTCATATCGCTGCTGCCCATCAGCTTTTCGATATCGATTAATATCAGCATCCGCTCACCGACTGCCCCAAGTCCCATGATGTATTGTGTATCGATGACTGCCCCAAATTCCGGTGTAGGACGCATTTGTTCCGCTTCCAGACTAATCACATCAGATACGCCATCTACCACTATCCCCATGACTCGCCCAGCTACATTTAAAATAATTACCACGGTAAATTGGTCGTAATCCGCGTTACCCAGTTTGAATTTGATTCTCATATCAATAATCGGCACGATAGTTCCCCGCAGATTCACAACCCCCTTAATAAATTCCGGCGCATTGGCAATTTGGGTAACGGTGTCATAGCCGCGAATCTCTTGTACTTTAAGTATTTCGATTCCGTATTCTTCCTCGCCTAGACGAAAAGTTAAAAATTGGTTAGCCATACGGCTGATTACTGAGCTGGGTGACTCGGCAATCTTCTCATTAATCTTATTTGCTGCATGCTTCTGTAACATAGTTTTGCATCCCTCGTTTGCTATCAGAATCCAATTATCTGTGTGTTATCTACTAATTTACGGCAGTCTGACAAAACGCTTATTAGCACCTTAAAGAATTGATCGAACCGACATATTCATCGTTAACGGATCACTAATTGACTTACGCTTATTATCTGTTTTACCCATATGGCAGGTAGGTTTTTTACGGCAAATGGAAATATTTTCTTTAACAGATATTTAAAATTTTAATAAAACTCTTAGCCAATCCTCAATAAACAACCCCGTGGCAAGACCACGGGGAATCGCAAGTTCAACCATGCCGACATCTTTCTACACTCAACTGTGAATACTTTTATTTATTGCGAGGAGAATTGCCGCATCATCAAAGAATCATGCTATAAAATAATTTTCAACAGGAAAACAGCAAAAATGGCGATCGCAGGTATGAACCATTTCACTGTATTGAGCAGTGATCTCGAAAGAAGCAAATTTTTTTATATCAATGTGCTTGGACTAACAGAAGGCTATCGCCCGCCTTTTACTTTCCCGGGTGCATGGTTTTATGCCGGGAATCAGGCAATACTGCATATTATGGCGGGCAAGCCAATGCCAAAAAACGCGGCGGGTGTAATTGACCATATGGCCTTTACCGCATCCAATCTGCAGGCGGTAGTCAACACCTTAAAACAACAAGGTATTCACTATGAATTACATCGTTTGAAAGGCCTGGAAATTTGGCAGTTATTTTTTCACGACCCGGATGGCGCAAAAATTGAATTGAATTTCCCGGCGAATGAACCGGAACCCAGCGAACAATAAACTACTTCATACAATTCGGCTTCTTACCTGCGGCACGCGCCTGCTGCATCAGTTTTGTCGCTTCTGGCAGGTGTTTCCGCAAGTCGTCAATGCGGGTTTCATGCGATGGATGAGTCGACAAGAATTCTACGGGTTGCGCACCTTGACTGGCTTGCGCCATTTTCTGCCATAGCGTAATGCTCTCAGCAGGATTGAATCCAGCTTTTGCCATTAACTCGATACCAATGGTATCCGCCTCGCTTTCATGCAAGCGACTGAATGGCATGATCAAACCATACTGCGTGCCAAGACCTAACAGACCTAGCGCAGTTTGACCCATGGATGTTTGCGGCGCAGCTACCGCCGTGATGAGTGAAACGCCCATCTGCGCACCCAGTTTCTGCGACATCCGCTCATTACTGTGTCTGGCCAGCACATGACCGACTTCATGACCAATGACAGAGGCCAACTGATCCTGGTTATCCACCAGATCAACCAATCCGGTATACACACCGATTTTGCTGCCCGGCAAAGCGAATGCATTCAACGTACTATCCTCAAAAACAACAACTTCCCAGTTTCCACCGACTTCGCGCGTAATAGCATTTGCGACACAGCGCACAAACTGGTTTTCACGCGCATTCAGGTTGATCTCCTTTTCGTTTTTCATGCTTGAAAAAGCTTGCAACCCCATGGCATCCAGCTCATTATCCGGCATGAAAACCAATTGACTTCTACCCGTTGGCGTAGTCGCACAAGCAGCGAGAAGAGTTATCATCAACAAGGCAAGTATCAATCTGGACTTCATGGTGAAAAGCTCCGTTAAAATCAATCACTGAATTTTTTATATCGCCATTCATCATTTGATTTGTTTTTTGCATTGCTATCAATCGAACAAATATTCATCCGGGATTACCGCAACAAAGGTTTAGTGCCGCGAATGGCTTGAAGTATGATATAACGCTTTTTTGAACAAAATAAAGGGGATTTTCAAAATGAGCGATCATATCTATAAAATTATTGAAATCGTCGGTTCATCCACCAAAAGTAGCGATGATGCGATTCAACAAGCGATTGCCAAAGCCAGTTCAACCCTACGCAACTTGGATTGGTTTGAAGTAGTGGAAATGCGCGGGCATATCGCTGATGCCAAAGTTGCGCATTATCAAGTAAAACTAAAAATCGGCTTTCGTATGGACTAATCTGTCTGATACGAGAACAAAGCAAATACCGTTTCGGGTGACGCAAATCAAAGTCCACCCGACAATCGGCATAATTCCTGCAAATACTTCGCGGTATAATTAGCTATTTAAAGTAAACAGCTAAATTCCATGCAAGAGAAATATCACCCCCAGGAAATCGAAAAAAACGCCCAGCACTATTGGGAACACACCGCGGCATTCAAAGCAATAGAAGTCCCCAACAAACCGAAATACTACTGCTTGTCGATGTTTCCCTATCCCTCTGGCAAACTGCACATGGGACATGTACGCAATTACACCATCGGCGACGTGCTGTCGCGTTACCGCCGCATGCGGGGTTACAACGTATTGCAACCGATGGGCTGGGATGCATTCGGCTTGCCGGCTGAAAATGCAGCGATGCAAAACAATGTCTCTCCGGCAAAATGGACATACGACAATATTGCCTACATGCGCAAGCAACTCAAAAGCCTGGGACTGAGTATCGACTGGGAGCGCGAGATCGCCACCTGCGACCCGAGTTATTACCATTGGAACCAATGGCTGTTTCTGCGCATGCTGGAAAAGGGCTTGGCGTATCAAACCACCGGCACGGTCAATTGGGATCCGATTGATCAAACGGTATTGGCCAATGAGCAGGTAATTGACGGCTGCGGCTGGCGAACTGGCGCACCGGTGGAAAAACGCGAAATCCCGATGTATTACATGAAAATCACGCAATACGCCGATGAATTGTTGAACGCATTGGATACGCTGGACGGTTGGCCAGAACGAGTGAGAACCATGCAGGCCAACTGGATCGGCAAGAGTTATGGCGTCGACATCACATTCCCTGCCGACGCCGAGTCAGGTACGCCGCAAAACCTGAAAGTATTTACTACCCGTGCAGACACGCTAATGGGTGCCACGTATGTCGCTGTCGCCGCCGAACATCCACTGACGTTGCACGCCGCCAAAAACAACCTGCCGCTGCAAGCCTTTATCCAGGAATGCAAACTCGGCTCCGCCAAAGAAGCCGATCTGGCTACGCAAGAGAAAAAAGGCATGGACACCGGTTTATCCGTGATCCATCCACTGAATGGCAACAAATTACCGGTATGGGTCGCCAATTATGTGTTGATGGGCTATGGCGAAGGCGCGGTGATGGCAGTGCCTGCACATGACGAGCGTGATTTTGAGTTTGCAAAGAAATATGGACTTCCAATCAAACAAGTGATCACAAAAGGCCGAGAAGATGGCTTTGGTGATGGAAGTGGATACGGAGGTGGAACAGGCTCTGGAGCAGGTTCTGGGGATGGTAGCGGATATGGCAACAGTGGAACAGACGCACCTTTTTCTACTTCTTCCTGGCAAGAATGGTATGGACGCAAAGAGATTGGCGTTTGCATCAATTCGGGCAAATACGATGGTCTCGGTCATAGTGCTGCAGTAGATGCCATTGCTGCGGATCTCTCCGCAAAAAGCCTAGGCAACAAACGCGTGCAATACCGCCTACGTGATTGGGGTATTTCGCGCCAACGTTATTGGGGTTGTCCGATTCCGTTGATTCATTGCGCCGACTGCGGCGTGGTACCGGTTCCGGATGATCAATTGCCGGTGGTGCTGCCGCAGGATCTAGTACCTGATGGGGCTGGAAATCCGCTGGCAAAAACACCATCCTTTTATGAATGTTCCTGCCCGAAATGCGGTAAAGCTGCGCGCCGTGAAACCGACACCATGGATACGTTTGTCGATTCGTCGTGGTACTACGCCCGCTACACCTGCCCGGATCAGAACCAGGCCATGACCGATGCACGCGCTAATTACTGGTTGCCGGCCGACCAGTACATCGGCGGTATCGAACATGCCATCCTGCATTTGTTATATTCACGCTTCTGGAGCAAGATCATGCGCGATCTTGGTTTGCTGACTCTGGATGAGCCGTTTACCAACTTGCTGACCCAAGGCATGGTGCTGAATGAAATTTTTTATCGCAAACCAGACAGCGGCCGCATCATTTATTTCAACCCGTCGGAAGTCAACATTCAATACGATGAACAAGGCAAGCGTTGCGGCGCAATCCTGCAAAGCGACAATCAGCCGGTGGAATCCGGCGGCATCGGTACCATGTCGAAATCCAAAAATAATGGCGTTGACCCGCAAAAACTGGTGGAAGAATACGGCGCCGATACCGCGCGCCTGTTCATGATGTTTGCCAGCCCGCCAACGCAAACGCTGGAATGGGCAGATGCCGGTGTCGATGGTGCCTATCGCTTTCTCAAACGCCTGTGGAAACAAGCGTATACGCACCTGCAGCATGACGTTGTCAGGATCGATCCGGCATTACATCAGACATTGGCGCCAGAGCTCAAAGCCCTACGTATGCAATTACACCAAACCATTGCCAAAGTCAGCGACGATCTGGAACGGCGCCACACATTCAATACTGCCATCGCGGCGGTGATGGAACTGATGAACGGCTTGGCGAAAATTCAGAACACCGACCCAGCCAGCCGTAATCTGATGCAGGAAGCACTGGAAAATATCGTACTGTTGCTTTCCCCGATCGTCCCGCATATCTGCCATGAATTATGGCGTGAACTCAAGCCAGGCACCGAGCTTTTTGACCAACCCTGGCCGCAGGCTGATAACACTGCGATGGCACAGGATGAAATCAAACTGATTGTGCAGGTCAATGGTAAACTACGTGGACAAATCAATATCGCTAAAGATGCCGAAAAGGATGTCATTGAAAATGCCGCCTTGAGCAATGAGCATATACAGAAATTTGTTGAAGGACAAACGATCAAAAAAATCATTATCGTTCCCGGCAGGCTGATTAATATTGTGGTATGAAAATAAGTGCCCCCATTCAAACGATGAAACTGAATAAACAAACAATTCTCATCCTGATAATCGTATCCCTGTTAGCAGCCTGTGGATTTAAGCTGCGTGGACAGATTTCCGCATTGCCGTTCAAGTCTCTCTATATCTTAGCGCCAGACGGATATACCATCGGCATGGATCTGGAACGTGCGGTAGGCGCCTCATCCACCACCAAAGTGGTTACCGATATAGCAAAGGCCGAAGCGATTTTGGAAATAGTCAGCGCTGTCAATGAAAGAGTGATTCTGTCTCTATCCGGAGGCGGCCGGGTACGTGACTTTAATTTGATCTATCGAGTCGTGTATCGCGTGATCGACACACAAGGCATTGAAATCGTGCCGAACACTGAAATCGCCATCACGCGCGTCCTGCCTTTCCTGGATGCGCAAATTCTGGCCAAGGAAGCAGAGGAACAATTACTGCGAAAAGATATGCAAGCCGACGCAATTCAGCAAATACTCTGGCGTTTGTCTGCAGTCAAAATACCCGCTTAGAACCCGCGCTGGCCTTGCTATTTCCTCAAGAAATCTCTCGTCAGCATGCGAATAAAACTCGAGCAACTTCCCCAGCACCTGCAAAAACAGACGGCTCCGCTCTATACGTTATTGGGTAGCGAGCCGCTGCTGATTTTGGAAGCTGCGGATTTAATCCGCACGCATGCGCGCCAGCAAGGTTATACCGAACGCGAACTGTTCACCGTGGATCAGCATTTCGACTGGTCGGATTTGCTTACCGTAGGCAATAACTTATCCTTGTTTGGTGATCGCAAAATCATCGATATCCGCATTCCCTCCGGCAAACCCGGTAAAGAAGGCGGCAAAGCCATTGAAACCTATTGCAACGCGTTACCGCCCGACACGCTTACGCTCATCACCCTGCCGCGCATCGATAAACAGGGACAAGCAACCAAATGGTTTAAAACACTTGAAATTACCGGCACCCTCATTCCGGTCTATCCCATCGAACGCAACCAATTGCCCGGCTGGATCGGTCAGCGCCTCGCTCAGCAGCAACAAAAAACCGATTCCGCCACACTGCAATTTCTCGCCGACCAAGTAGAAGGCAATCTGCTCGCCGCGCACCAGGAAATCCAAAAACTCGCGCTGCTCTATCCCACCGGCAACCTGACATTCGATCAAGTAAAGGATGTGGTGCTAAACGTAGCACGCTACGATGTTTATCAATTATCAGACGCCATGATCACAGCCGACACCCCGCGCTACACCCGCATCCTGAGCGGATTGCAAGGCGAAGGTACCGCCCCGCTGCTGATCCTTGTCACACTGGCCGAACAAATCCGCCAACTGCTCATCATTCGTAAAGGACTCAACAGTGGCCAGTCACCCGCACAACTACTACAAGCAGCCAGAATCTGGGGCGACCGGCAGAAATCCGTCATCGCTGCAGCTAATCGCATCCGCTTACCAGCGTTGATGCAGGGATTATCACACGCCGCAAAAATAGACCGGATTATCAAAGGCGTCGCTCAAGGTGATGCCTGGGAAGAGCTGTTGCAATTGGGTTTGCACTTTACTATCCATGAAAATTGGCAACTCAGAAATAAAATACAATGAACGCTGTGACAAATGTCATGCAACGAAGCGGGAAAAATAAGGCATCGCGCTACTATCATGTGCACATTTCGTTTTCTTGAATATGTCGTTCTTCCAATTCACAGACAGCTTCTCCCTGAAAACCGCATAACACTTCACCAGAAATTGAGCTGCAATTCCAGCGCTGCGCGACTGGGTAGGCTGATTTGAAGCGAAATAACGTCGTTGCTGAGAAGCTTGCATACAAGCTCTGCGGAAGAATGGGTGCAAGCAAGCGCTGCTGCTTGCACTTCGGCTTCGTTGAGCGATCGTGTTTCGATCAGTAAATTGCACAACCCTGTAATTCTCAAGAGTAAATACACTTTCATACGATTGTCTGGACATTTCGCTTTTTTAAATATGCCGCGCTGCCAATTCATCTATAAAATTCCCCTTTAAAAATCCTATACCTATCTGCTCGCCATTCAATTACAATAAAAACACTGACCAACAGTACAAACTCATTCTAAGTTTAGGGAGCCGACATGGCAGAAACACTGATTCAACCTTATCTGATGTTTGACGGTCGTTGCGAGGAAGCACTCGAATTCTATCGCACCGCGCTCGGCGCACAAATTGACATGATGATGCGCTTCAAAGACAGTCCGGAGCCACCACCGCCGGGCATGCTGCCACCAGGGTTTGAAAATAGAGTGATGCACACCAGTTTTCGCATCGGAAGCAGCGTAATCATGGCATCGGACGGTTGCGAAGAAGGTCAGCGTTTCAGCGGTTTTTCGCTCTCACTGGCGGTTGCGACGGAAGCTGAAGCGGATCGGTTTTTCGCCGCACTCTCCGATGGTGGCCAAGTGCAAATGCCATTAGAAAAAACATTCTGGTCACCACGCTTCGGTATGCTCACCGATCGTTTTGGTATCAGTTGGATGATCAATGTCGCGGTTTGAGCGGTTCATATCCATGCGTAATATAAATCATCGCGTTATGACCATAGGAATCCTATTGACCGTATCGGCAACAGGTCAGTCAGGCTGCTCAACCCAACAACTCTATAATACCGGGCAATCGTGGCAGCGAAATCAGTGCAACCAGATTATAGATCAGCACGAGCGCAATCGCTGCCTGGCGAATGCAAGCACTTCGTATGAAGCGTACAAAAAGCAATCCACCACCGGAAACGAGCAAAAATGACAACCACCGTCAGCTTTGAGAAAATGAGCGATCAGCAAATTTGGGACATAGCGAATCCCATCATGGACAACTTGATGGATGCTTCAACCCAAATCGATCACGCGCGGCATACTCGGGATTTTACTGATCGAATGAAAGCCATCGTTACTCCGGCATATCTTCAACGTATTTGCCAGCAGTACCAGTCCGAAAAAGGCTATTTCTCCAGCCGTGTCCCCGTCGCTGTTTTCAGACGCCCTAACTCAGTGGCCGTGGTGTGGAAACAATCGTTCACGAAAGCACCGGGAGAATTTGTTGCAGAAATGGTGCTGGTACATCAGAACGGCAAATATTGGGTTGACCATGTAATGGTTTTCTAAATACCCGTTTCAAGTGGAAGCGCGCAAAATACGCATTGCGGAAGCTTGATTTCAACTAGAGCGGAAACTATTCACGGCTGCACTTTGTCCGCTATTGCGATCACCTTCTCTTCCTGTGCTCGCAATAGCAATCAAACTCAATAATTGTCTACAGTCGATTGATCTCTTCTGCAGGTAAAGCTACTCTTGCTAGCCCTGCCATGGGAGCATTTTTTCAGACTCACGTATGCGCCCTTCGAACCCATCGACCGTAGATCCTTCTCTAGCAGGTCGTTGAAAAACGTATTCGGACAGCCGATTGCCGTGCAAAAACGGGCGAAAAAGCGCAGTTTGTGTTTAATAAATGAACATTTTTAGCCTGTTTTTAACACTGCAACGGCAACGCAGATAGCTTTTCAACGACCTGCTATGTTACTCACACCGACAAATCAGCTCTAAGTGCCTGCAAAGTACGACGATACAATAATCAAACCCGCTAGCACGGCAAATATGACTACGATGTTGATACCCATACTTTTAAGTATTCCGGAATCGTGTATCTTTTCTGATGAACTCATATCCATGTTTTCTCCTTTGTGATGTAGCGGGAGAAATTATGAACCCAATCAGCATCATCTTCATTGATTTAGATCAACAAAATGCCAATTTCAAGTCTCAATAACGCTAGTGCGACCATACTGAAATTAGGTTTTTCAATTTGAATCATAAGATGCCATGACCTCTACCACCACGGCTTTTATTCACTCCGCCATCGCGCTGAAATGGTATCCAGTAGATTTAAGCTGGTCTCAACATTCAGCACCAGTTCCGAGATCAAACTATGAAGCTAGGCGAATACTGTTTCTTGAAAGACGTAACATGCTGCGAAACTCACAACCTTCCGCCACTACGCACAAATGCACGCCACGTATGCGGCGCGCTTTCATGATTGAGCGATTCGTTCGTTTTTTGATTGCAACTCCGCCAGCTGCTGTACCACCATAGCTGCAACCAAATTTCGCACTGTCTGCATGCCGATCAGCGTGATCGCTGCGCGTACATTGGTGACTCTCCTTCCTGAGCGATTAAACACAACGGAATTGGCTACTGCCACCACCTTTTTCGACAACTGCGGTTCGTCTTGAATCAGTAGAATCACGAAATCGAGATTGCAATCGGGATCTTCTAATTTCTCTTTGATATTGATTGCTGCCTTGACCGAAGCAGGAAAAACCAATCTTCCTTGCTCCACTTCGCCAGCCAGGACGCTCAGTAATGCGCTTTTTTCCATATTATCCCCCTTCGCTTGATTTAACCCAAATCGGGTTCACATCCACAGCTTGCAGGTTACGCTAAGGGCATCGGCCATAATTTAAGAATCAAAGCAAGTAATAACAGCTATTTCTTACCCAACCGGTCGCGTTTTTTTATGCAGCATCGTTGTACTAAAAAATTTCTCTTTGAGAGGACGCATACCGAATGGATTCAAGCTATAAAAAATCTTGCAATTCATCATACCTGCTGCATGCAATAAAATTTCTTATCATGTACTATAATTCCAGCCTATTCTTAGATTAATACCGATTCCCAAATAAAACCCAATCTATGGACATCACAGATATTAAAAGTTATATGCAATCCGTCGGTCAGAAAGCGCGTACGGCGTCGCGCTTGGTTGCGAAAGCGGATACGGTGGCCAAGAACCATGCGCTGACTTCGATGGCAAATGCTATCCGGCGCGATGAGTCATTATTGTTAGCCGCCAACGCCAAAGATCTGGAGAATGCGCGCGCCAAAGGTCTGGAAGCTTCGATGATCGACCGCCTGACATTATCAGCGAAAGGTATCGTGACGATGGTGGAAGGTTTGTTGCAGATCGCTGCACTAGCGGATCCGGTGGGCGAGATCAGCGAATTGAGTTATCGTCCATCCGGCATCCAGGTGGGAAAAATGCGCGTACCTTTGGGTGTCATTGGCATTATTTATGAAGCGCGCCCGAATGTAACGGCTGATGCCGCAGGTTTGTGCCTGAAAGCGGGCAATGCGGCCATTTTGCGCGGCGGCTCGGAAGCAATTTACAGCAATCAGGCAATTGCCGCATGTGTAAAGGAGGGGTTGCTGCTGGCTGGCCTGCCGGAAACAGCGGTACAAGTGATTGAAACCACCGATCGCGCGGCAGTCGGTGAATTGATCACCATGAAGGATTTCGTCGATGTGATTGTGCCCCGCGGCGGCAAAGGTCTGACCGAACGCATCGCCAATGAA
The DNA here is from genome assembly GCA_964647635.1 of uncultured Nitrosomonas sp. Classification (GTDB taxonomy): domain Bacteria; phylum Pseudomonadota; class Gammaproteobacteria; order Burkholderiales; family Nitrosomonadaceae; genus Nitrosomonas. The sequence goes on along the minus strand of CAZYHY010000009.1, from coordinate 72,277 downwards.
GCACGCATTCCGGTGATTAAGCATCTGGACGGCGTATGCCATGTGTACATTGACGACCAGGCGGATTTCGATAAGGCAGTCAAAATTGCCGACAATGCCAAAACCCAGCGTTACGGCACTTGCAACACAATGGAAACCTTGTTGATCCATGAAGGTATTGCTCAAAGGATTCTGCCCCCGCTTTGCAAGATTTATTTCGATAAAGGCGTTGAATTACGTGGAGATGCGATAGCCCGCAGCATTATTCCGCAGATGCATGAAGCCACCGAGCAGGATTGGCATGAAGAATATCTGGCGCCGATTCTAAGCATCCGCATTGTCGCTGGACTGGATCAGGCGATCGACCACATTACCCAATACAGCTCGCAACATACCGATGCGATTGTCACCGAAAACTACTCACGTGCCCGCCGTTTCCTGCGCGAAGTGGATTCCAGCTCGGTCATGGTCAATACCACCACCCGCTTTGCAGATGGATTTGAATATGGGCTGGGTGCCGAAATCGGCATTTCCACGGATAAAATCCATGCACGTGGTCCGGTCGGTCTGGAAGGATTGACCAGCCAGAAATTTATCGTGCTGGGCGATGGCCAACTGAGACAATAAGTTGCACATTTTATTGATACGAACGAGTGCTCGACACTCTACCCGCCGAGAAAACTGCTATGACGCAAGTGATTGAAGTAAAAATTCCCGACATTGGTGATTTCAAAGATGTTCCTGTCATCGAAGTACTGGTTGCTCCCGGCGATACCGTTGCGAAGGAAACTTCGCTGATCACGCTGGAAACCGACAAAGCTTCGATAGAGGTACCATCGCCACAAGCCGGCGTGATCAAAGCGATCAAGGTCAAAGTGGGCGATAAAGTCTCCGAGGGCTCAGTCGTTCTCACTCTGGCACTGACCGAGCAATCTGCAGCATCGGCAAGCACTGAGATAGCAACCGAGGCCGACAAAAAAGCAACCACAACAACCGCCACCACACCATCAACGCTGGCACCTGCACCAGCACCATCGCAACCTGTTGCCTCAGGCGATATTCACGCCGATGTAGTGGTGCTCGGCGCGGGGCCCGGCGGATATACCGCAGCTTTCCGTGCCGCTGACCTGGGCAAAAAAGTGATTTTGATCGAACGCTATACCACGCTCGGCGGCGTGTGCCTGAACGTTGGCTGTATTCCATCCAAGGCTTTGCTGCATGCGGCCAAAGTCATCACGGAAACGGAAGAGATTGAAACACAAGGCATTGTTTTTGGCAAACCGCAGGTCGATATCAATAAACTGCGCACTTGGAAGGAATCCGTCATCAGCAAGCTGACCAAGGGACTAAAGGCGCTGGCCAAGCAGCGCAAAGTGGAAATCGTTCACGGTATCGGAAAATTTCTCACGCCGCACCTGATTCAGGTAGAAACAGCCAAGGAAGTCAAAACGATTTCCTTTGACAACTGTATCATCGCAGCCGGCTCCAGCGTCACCCGCATTCCCGGCTTTCCCTATGACGATCCGCGTTTGATCGACTCCACCGGAGCACTTGAACTACAGGATGTGCCGCAACATATACTGATTATCGGCGGCGGCATTATCGGTCTGGAAATGGCGACGGTTTACTCGGCGCTGGGCAGCAAAATCAGCGTGGTAGAGTGGATGGATCAGCTAATCCCCGGCGCTGACGCGGATCTGGTCAAACCATTGCAGCAGCGTATCAAGAAACGCTACCAAGCGATTTATCTAAAAACCAAGGTGACTCGGATTAAAGCCGGAAAATCCGGACTTACCGTGACGTTTGAAGGCGACAACGCGCCGCAACCGCAGACTTACGACCGCATTCTCATGGCCGTTGGGCGCCGCCCGAATGGACACACGATCGGAGCTGAAGAAATCGGTATCCAAGTCAACGAGCGCGGCTTTATTTCGGTAGACCAGCAGATGCGTACCAATTTATCGCATATTTTTGCGATCGGCGATATCGTGGGTGAACCCATGCTGGCACATAAAGCGACGTATGAAGGCAAACTAGCCGCCGAGGTGATTGCCGGACATAAAGCCATTTTCGATGCACGCACCATTCCTTCAGTCGCTTACACCGACCCTGAAATCGCCTGGATGGGATTAACCGAGAAAGAAGCGATCAAACAAGGCATCGATTTTGAAAAAACCAGCTTCCCTTGGGCTGCCAGTGGCCGCGCGATATCCATGGCACGCGAAGAAGGCATGACGCAATTGCTGCTGGATAAAAATACCCGTCGTATATTGGGCGCCGGTATCGTGGGCATTAACGCGGGCGAGTTGATAGCCGAAACGGTACTGGCGCTGGAGATGGGTGCGGATATGGAAGATATCAGTCTAACCATCCACCCGCACCCGACATTATCGGAAACGGTTTTATTTGCTGCCGAAATGGCTGAAGGAACTATCACCGATCTTTTTCTACCCAAGAAATAGCCTATCCATTTCAAATAAAACAATGACTCATTTCTGACAGAACCCATGATGACCTTCCCAAAAACCTGTTTGTTCGCATTCGTATGGTTGATAGCCTCAGTCGACTTCATCGACGATGCACTGGCAACACATATTTCACAGCCTATTGTTGAAAACCCTAAAACACACTATATCGTTGGGGAAACCATCGTGCTGCAGGGATGGGTTGAATACAATGCTCAGCCGGCCCCCGATGTTCTGCTCAATTTTAAGCTGACCCGCCCAGATGGCACCGTCGCTGTTGACCAATCTTACTCGAGTGATGCCAGCGGTCGTTTTGACTTGAAGTTTGATACCCAGCATGAAAAACCGGGCAGCTATCGAGCCACCATTACATCGCACTGCCTGGAAATTCATCGGTACGCTTGCACTTACAAAAATCAAACACTATCTATACACTTAGATAACCCCTAGCATGACTATGAATGCATGGAATTGTTGAACAACTTTTACGCACATATCCATAAAGAAAATCAGCTCACTGACAACGTTGCAATGATTTCATCGCCACCAGGAATTAACAATAAAACCAATATGCGAATTACTCATTCATCGCCTACTAAGATTGTCTACAGCTGCTTGGTCATCATGCTTACATTTCTTATGCTATCGGCATGCAATCCGCAAGCAGGCAAGTTGTCGGAACGTGAAGCACGCATCAACGCCAGGGAATCCGAGCTGGTTACCTTGTTTGCCGATCTGGTTGAGCAAAGAAAATCCTTGGAAAAGCATGCATCTGATAAATTTCCCCGGGCACAGGAAAATTCAGACGCCGACAAACGCAATGCCTGCCCATGCAACGCCGACAGTACTAGTACGTCTAAGCAAGGGGGAACGCCCGCAAAAACGAACACTAAAACACTATTGGGTGGGGTAGAGTCTGTATATCTTGATCCGCCTGGCCTGGAACTCAGTGCGCGCATCGATACTGGAGCACAGACCTCTTCGTTGAATGCTCTGGATATTGTTGAATTTGAGCGCGATGGCAAACCATTCGTGAGATTTAGTATCATTCACCCGAAAACTAAGGAAAAAATCGAATTGACCCGGCGTTTGCGTCGTTATGCTCGCATCAAGGAGCTTGGCAATAAAGAATCGAAACGACGCCCGGTAGTGCGGATGCGTGTTGTGCTCGCTGATCTGGACGAACAAATTAATTTCACGCTGGAAAATCGCAGCCGGTTTAAACATCAAGTGCTGATAGGCCGCAACTTGTTACAAGATCTCGCAGTTGTGGATGTGAGCAAAAAACCTACAATCGTCAAAACTGATAACCCGGAAACGGCTGGTAAGAAATAATGCACGCAAAACTTAGACTGTATTTTCTAGTCATCCTGATCATGGGGCTTGGAATAGGTTTAATTTTGTACAAGCACTTCGCACTGGGATTTCCATTATTACCGGATGACAAGAAGCCTGTCTGGACCATTGAAGCCAAGATCGATTTTGTCGCAAGGGGAGAGCCGGTTACTGTTTCTTTTGCACTACCTCCCCAAACTCTCGATATCGTTTTCATCGAAGAAGATTTTGCGTCGCCTGACTACGGTTTTAGTCAGTTACCATCCCCGACAGGACGTCGTGCGCAGTGGAGCAAGCGCTCCGCAACCGGCCCACAGACAGCCTATTATCGCGCACGCATTTATGAAGTCGACCCAGTCACCCTCCCTACCGTTGCCGCAGATCTTCCCGCGGAACCGGAAAAACCTGAATTTGACGAAGTTCTAAAAACCGCTGCAACGGCATTGCTCGATCAAGTGCGCAGCAAATCATCCAATACTGAAATATTTACGCGCGAATTGATCGCGACATTAAATTCCAACACTCCCAGTCAGAGTCAAAGCCTATTGCTCAATGAGCAATCCGGCGAGGACTACAAAACCCACCTGATTATCAATTTACTGGCGTTGGAGGGCATCAGCGCGCGCATCGTCCGCGGACTGTATTTGGAAGATAGCCGGCGCAGGCAGTCGTTGACTAATTTCGTGGAAGTCTATCTGGGTGGTCAATGGCGCTTATTCAACCAAAACTCCGGAGTGAGCGGAAAGCCCGACGATTTCCTAGTGTGGCAGCGCGGTGACCAATCGTTATTGGATGTGGTCGGCGGCAAGAAATCACAGATATCGTTTTCCATCATTAAGAATTTCCAGTCGACCAGAAATCTGGTGGTGCGCGACAGCATGAACAAGCAGGCCGGCATCATCGATTTTTCTATCTACAGTCTTCCGATTGAGCAACAAAGTGCTTTCAAAATGATTCTGTTATTACCGATCGGCGCATTGATTGTGGTCATCATGCGCCTGCTGGTCGGTCTACGAACTTCCGGCACCTTCATGCCCATTTTGATTGCCTTAGCGCTGATACAAACCACTTTGCTGACCGGCATCGTCATTTTTCTGACCGTCGTCGGAACAGGATTATTGATCCGCTCTTACCTATCACGCCTCAACTTACTATTTGTCGCACGCATTTCAGCCGTGATCATTGTGGTGATTGCGATCATGGCAGGCATTAGTATCATCAGTAACAAGCTGGGGCTCGATCAAGCGATGACGGTGACTTTCTTCCCCATGATCATTTTGTCATGGACCATTGAACGCATGTCGGTACTGTGGGAAGAAGACGGCCCCAGAGAGGTCTTTATTCAAGGTGGCGGCAGCTTGTTGACAGCGGTGATCGCCTATTTGTTCATGACCAACCGGACGATTGAATATCTGACGTTTAATTTTCCTGAATTGATGCTGATTAATCTGGCGCTCATTCTGATCCTCGGACAATATACCGGCTACCGGTTATCCGAGCTGTATCGCTTCCACTCTCTGGAAAGACGCAATGTTTCTGGCAAGCGCTAAGAAACTCAGAAGCCTTGGCATCATCGGGATGAATCAAAGAAACTTTGGTTTGATCTCGCGCTATAACCCGCGTCATCTATACCCACTCGTCGATAACAAACTAAAAACCAAATTACTGGCACAGCAGGCCGGGATCACGGTTCCCAAACTGCTCGGGACAGTACAATACCAGCATGATGTCAAACTGCTTAAAGAAATACTCCGCCCGTATGACCAGTTTGTCATAAAACCGGTCAAGGGCAGCGGCGGCAAAGGCATCCTGGTAATTACCGAGCATGATCATAATTTCTACTTCAAACCCAGCGGCGACGCCATACAGCTGCCGGATATCGAGCGCCATGTTTCCAATATCCTGAGCGGACTCCACAGCTTGGGCGGCAAGCCCGACACCGTCATGATTGAGTCGCTGATACAGCTCGATCCGGTTTTCTCCGACTATAGCTATGAAGGCATTCCCGATATCCGTATTATTGTTTTCCGTGGCTATCCCATCATGGCAATGTTGCGGCTCACAACGCATGCTTCCGATGGCAAGGCCAATCTGCATCAGGGTGCGGTAGGTGTCGGCATCGATATCGGAACTGGTAGCGCGTTACACGCGGTACAGTACGGTGAAACGGTTCTGCACCACCCGGATACACGAAAAACTTTCTCGGAATTAGTCATTCCGCATTGGGACAAATTATTACAATTGGCTGCTGCCTGTTATGAGATGACCGGCTTGGGATATTTAGGCGCAGATCTGGTGTTGGATAGAGACCAGGGTCCGATGATCATCGAGCTCAATGCGCGCCCCGGACTCTCCATTCAAGTAGCCAATTACGCCGGCCTGGCACCGCGGGTTGCCGTCATAGAAGCACTCAAAACTGTCGATCCGGATCCGCAAATACGCGCAGCATTCAGCAAAAAACAGTTCTCGGTCGATTTTTCAGCGGATCCCCACCCGACTCGACAGCAACATACGCGATCCGACGATCTCGATCCTTAGCAGCGCGGCCCGCTAAACCGCCACATTCACTGTCCGCTCAAAAACATCATCAATCACCTGAATTCACCACTACTTTATTGCGTCCCCGCTGCTTCGCTTGATACAGCGCTTTATCAGCAGCCTCACTGATACTAGCAGCATCCGAGAAATGTGCAAGATCCGCGATACCGCAACTGAAATTGACATAAAACTCTTCATCGTGGCTCAGGTGTAACAGACGTGAGAAAACTGTGCGTATCTCATCGATGACTTTTGCCGCAGAGGTTGCGTCGGTATCGTTCATAATGACAGCAAATTCTTCTCCGCCATAACGCCCGACAATGTCCGTTTCCCGCAAACGTTGTTTGAGCAATCGCGCCAAGCTCTTAAGCACGCGGTCACCTGCGGCATGACCATAGGTGTCGTTGACTTTCTTAAAGAAATCGATATCCACCATGGCAAGCGATAACGGTGTACTCAACCGGCCAGAACGCACCACTTCGCGCGCCAGCTCTTCTTTTATCGCAGTATGATTCAACAAGCCGGTCAAACCGTCATGAATCATCAGGGAGCGTAAAGAACGTGCTCGCGTCACACGCGATGTAATGGCTGAAACCAAGTGCGCAGGATCAATCGGTTTAACCAGAAAATCGTCACCGCGCAAATTTAGCGCCTCAGGCTGCGTATTAAAATCATTTTCAGTAGAAAGATAAACAATCGGAGTATTCAGAAAACCATCCGTTTGACGAATGACTTTGGCCAATTCAATCCCGCTGCATTCGGGCATATACAAGTCCATCAGAATGAGGTCAGGATTAAAGTCGCTCAATACTTCCAGCAACTGCATCGGCTCCGAAATTGCCTTCACGGTCACTTCAGCCTGTTCCAATATCGCCGTATGGTAAGCCAGCACCATTGGACTATCATCGACAATCAATACACGAAATGGCTCTTGAATTTGCGACGCGGTGATCAAGTCAAGCTGATCGATCAGTTCCGTAGAATTAATGGGCTTTGTGAAGTAGGCAACGCTACCGGCACGCACCGCCCCGAGTCTAAAAGCCATCTCATCGTGAGCCGAAATAAAAATCACCCGCGCCGGACAAATCAAGTTTTGCTGAATTTCTTCCATGATCTGAATACCGCCCATTTCATCTTCAGGAAACTCAACATCCATCAGGATGATCGCATGGGGTTTATGCTGAACAGCGGCGCGGAACTTATCTAAATGATTGAATACCTCGACTTCATAACCGTAATAGCGCAACTGCAGCGCAAGCTCCTGCGCCGCCTCGACATCATCTTCCACCACAAATATCAGATTAGATGCGTGAGGATTGGGCGGAAGCGCATGTTCATCGGTACCTCCCGCAATCGTATTTTTTGACGACGCAGCAGCTTGTTCAGCGGAGATTCGCTTCAGTTCAAGTACTTGCTGCAAAATTCTGGCAGATTGCAACGTATCTATAGCAACTTCTTTGTGCATAAGGCTCTTGAGAACTTGTTCCAATGCACGAGCCTCAATACTCAGCTGCGGGTAACCAAACGTTTTACCATTACCGACTAAATTGTGCACAGAACGATGCAGCTCCTGTAGTGCCTTACTGTCCCATTCTGTTTGCAACTTATTCCATAAGGCTTCAATCTCATCAATTCTGTCCGGTAGCTCTTGTGCAAATGAAGCCAGCAACGAACGCATTCTTTCCCGAAACTCTTTGTGCTCTTTAATGTGCATATAGTGTGCCCGATTCTATACAATCTCAGCGGTTAGTCGCACGAGATCGAAGTTTTGTGATAAGCCCGCCGTCGTTCCAAAATTCATACATGACGCGATTTCATTTAATTGTACAGTAACAGCCATAGCGAAAATATGAATACAGTTGTATGCTTTCCCTAACCTACTTTCTTTCGCATGTAACCATTGTATAAAAAAATAGCCACTCAATCTGATAATTTAAGACTTAAAAATCGATTTTTTAACCGATTTATTGGTGAAATTTCCATTATAGCCTGCGATATTGAAACCATGACACAAAAATTATCATGATAGCGCCTGTTAATTACACATTTACCACCTATTTTATTGCCAGCGGCTATTTTGTAAGTAGCTGTTTTCCATTTCATCGCTTCCTCAAACCAGATAGCAATCATGTTGCATAAAATAACTATTCAAATTCTGGCTCTCATCATTGTCATCACACTCGGCGCCTTTGCAATCGGTGCGTTGTTGACCGGACCGGCACCCAGTGCAGTCGGTACACTGTCAGCAGATTTTCCAGTGGAATCCATACAAATTCCTGGCACCAACGGGTCTACTGTACACGGCTGGTTGTCTTATGGAAAACCTGGCGGTAGTGTCGTGCTATTGGCGCATTCAATGCGCAGCAATCGACTGGAAATGCTGAGCCGGGCCCGATTTCTGAGAGATCAAGGCTATAGCGTGCTGTTGATTGATCTGCATGCACATGGCGAAACTACTGGAGAAAGGATCACCTTCGGCTTGCGGGAATCCGAAAGTATCGTGGCATCGGTGGCTTTTCTTCGTGACACTTTTCCACAGGAACGAATCGGTGCCATTGGTACTTCTTTGGGCGCTGCAGCCATTGTACTGGCCAAACCGGATTTAAAACTGGATGCGGTTATTCTTGAATCGTTGCATCCGACCATCGAAGAAGCCGTCGATAATCGCCTAAAATTACACTTCGGCAGCTATGGATCTGTGCTTCTACCCATCATGCTGTCGCAACTGTCCTTTTATTTGGATACTTCCATGGATAAATTAAATCCAATCACTCGAATCAACGATTTGAATTCGCCGGTATTACTCATTTCCGGCACCAGCGATGCGCATACGACGCAATCGGAAACCGAACGTCTCTATGCTGCCGCCCGAACACCCAAAGAATTATGGATTGTTACCGGCGCCCGGCATTTCAATATGCATTCGTATGCCGGTAAAGAATATGAACAGCGCATTACCGCCTTTTTATCTCGCTATCTACGTCGCATTGATGACAAATCACAACGCATTGACTAAGCCAGTCATCATCGACGATACAATGATGCGGATATGATAAAGTTTGGTCTTATCGTAAAATCCACGCGCCCGCTCATCGATTTAACATCAAGGAATTCGTCATGAATCACTATCAAAACATTCTGCTTGCCATCGATTTCTCTGATTATGGTCACCATGTCGCGCAGAGAGCAAAACAGTTGGCGAATCAATTCAGCGCACACCTTCACATCATCCATGTATTGGACAATATTCCTATGCCTGACACGCCTTACGGCTTGGTCATTCCGTTGGATGAAGACTCGTCCTATGATTTGTTGGAAGCGGAAAAAAACAAATTCAAACAGATCAGCGACCAATTGGATATTGCACCGACACGTCGTTGGATGGTTTGGGGCGAACCACAACAGGAGATTACCCAGCTTGCGACACAGCAACATATCGATCTCATCGTCGTGGGTTCACACGGGCGCCACGGACTTGCTGTGTTGATGGGCTCAACCGCCAAGGAAATTTTGTATCACGCCGATTGTGATGTACTGGCCATTCACTTAAAAGAGCGCTAGAAAATAAAATGTCCGGTTACCGCCAAAATTCCCACCATGGTTTGGCACCAACTTCCGGTAATTCCGCAAGGAAATGACTGTTTGGAAAGTTAATTCGCATAACGCGTTCCGCATCATCGCGCAGATCGTACATCTCCAGTTCTTCATAAGCTTTAATCATGATATACAGTGCTTCTTCGGTCGCGGGTGTACGGGGATATTCTGCGACCGCATCCTGAGCCCGATTGGCTGCAGCAACATACGCTTTGCGTTTCATATAGTAGCGCGCGGCATGGATCTCGCTCATAGCAACGGCATTGATCAAGTAGGCCATCCGCTGCCGGGCATCTGCTGCATACTTACTATCCGGAAAACGCGCCACTAATTCCTTAAAATTTTCGAATGATTCTCGCGAAGCCTTTGAATCACGCTCGCTCATATCTTGCCTGAACGGGCCTTTCAGCAAGAACCCCATCATTCCCCAATTGTCATTAAAACTTGATAATCCCTTGATATAGTATGCATAATCCACATTGACATGATTAGGATGCAATTTGATAAACCGATCTGCTGCAGTAATTGCTGAAGCCGGTTCTTCATTTTTATAATGTGCGTAAGCCGTCTCAAGTTGTGCTTGTTGCGCTATGCGACCATAAGGATAACGTGCTTCTAATGCCTCATACAGCTTGATAGCTCCCGCATAATTGCCATCATTCAATTTTTCTTTCGCTTCAGAATAAAATTTATTGGCAGACCAATCCTGCTGATCTTCTGTACGATCCGGCAATAAATTGCAGGCTGATAGCCATAACACCAGAATTAAAGCTAAACTACGTAACATGACAAATTCCGTAAAAAACAAGAATACAACTGCGGATTATAGCGTAAAGCCACCGTCCCAAGTGTGTAACGAGCCGACGCACACCGATATCGATTTAACGGTTCCTGCAGATTGTGCAGGACTGCGCCTTGATCAAGCTTTGGCAAAACTCTTACCCCACTGGTCACGCAGCCGATTGCAGTCCTGGATTGTTGAAAATCGAGTTACGGTGGATAGCCGGATCGCTACTGTGAGGCAAAAAGTATGGGGCAACGAGCATGTCCGGATCTCACCTCAGGACACTGTCGCTGAATCTGCGTACACAGCTGAAAATATCCATCTAGACATTATCCATGAAGATGAATCGCTGATTGTTATCAACAAACCTGCCGGCTTAGTCACTCATCCCGGCAATGGCAACTGGCAAGGCACTCTGCTCAATGCACTACTGCACCATGCGCCGCAATTAGAGAACGTACCGCGCGCCGGTATCGTCCACCGGCTGGATAAGGACACCAGTGGTTTGTTAGTCGTTGCGAAAACCATAGAAGCGCAAACAAGTCTGGTGCGCCAACTGCAACAACACACTGTTAAGCGTGACTATCTCGCATTAGTTTTAGGAGAAGTCGAACAAAGCGGCAGTGTCGATGCGCCGATAGGCCGACATCCCATTCATCGTACGAAAATGGCCGTTACTACCCATGGTAAATCTGCGCGCACGCACTATCGAGTTATCGAGATTCTTGAAGGCTGTACGCTGTTGCAATGCAGTCTTGAAACAGGCCGCACGCATCAAATACGCGTACATATGAGCGCTATCGGACATCCCTTAGCAGGCGATCCTGTCTATCGCGGCAAACCCCGGAATACTGGGCAGGTCATTGGGAAGCTATTAATTAATTTTCCCAGACAAGCATTACATGCGCAAAAGCTTGCACTGACTCATCCGCACACCGAACAAATCCTAGCATGGGAAGCCAGCGTACCCGATGATATGGGAAATTTACTGCAGGAACTCAGATACCACAGCGGAGAAGAGTCATAATATTTCCCAACATACTGATTTAATAAATTCAAGATAAAAAAATGCGCCCGCAGGCGCATTTTTTTTATCTTCATATCTCATAAGCCAGCTCATATATCAAATACTAAACTCAGAACGGAAGAATGGCATCCAGCGAGAACAAGATTTGATCCTTATTGCCGCCAAATGGCCGATAAGCGGCGACATCAATCGCATCCACTCTATCGTAACGAATATTAGGACGAATATTCAACTGTTTCAATCCCTTCCAACCAAGATTCAATGCTCTAACCGCTTTCCAGTTTGCACCTATGGTTACTGCGTAATAATCTGCCGGAGTACTAGTAGCAAGTGAAGTTGAGCCACCCAGTGCATAACTATGTCCAAGGTCATTGGTTGCCGCACTTACCCGTCCTGGTGAGAAAACGCGAAAACCATCCCGATCACGGAACCACTCGGCACGCACACCGATCGACAAAGCCGGCGTCAGATCATAATACGCATGCGAATTAACACCATACCACGTTGCATTCTTTAATCCTCTCGATGTTAAGACACCATCCGCAAAACCATGGTCATGTTGCAAGACAAAATGCGTCTTGTCCGTAAACATATGCTTCAGGACGATGCTGTACATACCCCAGAAATTATTACTGCGTGTGGAAGTCGTACTACCAGTACCGCTGACATTCAATGAAGTTTTGTGATTATCACTGGTCCAGGTAACACCGCCAATCCCCCCCCAATTTCCCATTTGCCGATCAAAATTACCATCCCAACCGCCGGTTCCACTACCACCAATTGCGCCAGCCATCGCGACAAAATTCTTATTAATCGTATAATTAGTCAGCACACCGGTATGGGTAAAAGGTTCACCATATTGCATGGTATACGCATGGGTATAGAAGAAATTATTGGGTGCCGGTACTGTTTCATAGCCTATCGGCGTATAAAAATGCCCTACTTTGATATTCAAGCCATTACCAACCGGCGCATAAATCTCTGCGAAAGCCTGCGGAATAGCGATGCCATAGGTGCGGCTGGAATTACAACATATTCCAAGGTCCCAGTTACCCCGGTCAGGCAGGGCTCTGCCCGTGTTGGGATCAAATGCCGGGTTACCGTAGGCTTGGGTAAAAATAGCATCGGTACCGAACATAAAATCACCACGGAAACCAAAATCCCAACCTTTACCTTCCGTTCTAACTGCACGCTCTATAAAAAAGTTCAACTGATTCATCTGAACTCTATTCGCCTGATCCGCAAAAGTGACCGGGCCGTTAAAGCCATCGGTTTGACTCGGATTAAAAGTCGCACCACCGTTAATCCACCCGCCTACTCTAATACCACTTTCTTTCAATACATTTGCGAAGTTGCTGCCGGCATTCATCACGGCATTTGCAAGAACATTGGATGAACTCATGCCGATCAGCAGCAACCCGCCTGTCACGGCATGTGTCATCCGGTTCTTATATAATGACTTATATTTCATTACTCCCCCTAATAAAATTACAAGAAAGGTACTAATACGAAAAAGACTACAATAAAACCCTAGTTCTTACATGGACAGACTCTATCATTGAATCACCGCAAGGGTCAACGCAAACAGTTGTTCAATAATCCAAAAAATAGTACAAGTGTTGCGATCCGAGTCAGTCAAGACGCACCGAAATTCTGTAAGCAACGTTAAAAATTCTTACAATGCAACATTCCAACCTCAGTTGCTAACAATCTCATACCACTGACCATCACCGACATCAGTACTACAGGTGCAGAATAAGGTCGCCTTTCTCTTAGGAGAATCGGGCACAACGATAATGCTATCCTTTGCCATTCAGATTTGAACAAAGCGGTACCGTTATCCATAAAAAGTACCATCAGATCTTGTAAATGATCTATTAAGCAGTTCAACGAGAGTGATCAGAAAACATCATGCTTCGGCATTGAATTCGCCGAATTAGAATCGAACCAGGCTTGCTTCTTACGAAGTCTTATTTATTAGACGAAATCCGTATCATGCGACTTGATCTTACCAAAAGCCCCAATTACCTGTCGATACTATCCATATGCCCAAAATGCCATTGGTTATCGCATGCGCAAGAATCGGCGATCACCACGTCCCGTACGCATATACAGAAGGTTATAAACAATCCCAGCGAAAAGTCCAGCCAGCCATAAACTATGCGCAACCGCAAAAAGTATGGCCGTAATGCAAAATGCTTTGAACCCGACTTGTGCCGGACTGACAGTCAAAAAATTTGGGTGAGTGATCCAGCGCATCAGAAATGATCGCCAGAATAATTCTTCCATGACAGGAACCACCAGTGCGGCGCCAACCAACCGCATCGTCACCAGAAACCAATCAATTTCAGCGTCATCACGTGGATCGAAACCAACGGACTCGCCCATCACCATCCAATCTGCCGCCAGATTAATCCAGGCAACGAACACCACGATGCCCGCAACGGTCGCCACAATCCAGGTGCGAAAATTCACCCCCGCAGGCCACCGCAACTTACCATAAGCACGCCGCATCAACCACAGCAAACCGACAACAACAGTAATCTTCACCACGTAAAGCAAGCGCAACTCATTGGTGTCCCAGCCAAACTTCAACAATACATCTTCCAACAGCATAAAAAAACATAGGCACCACAAGGTGCGATGCGATAGACATTATCCCGATCAAACATCATGGCTGTTATCTCTCAAGTTATTTGTAGTACGATGTACTGCTGGCTGTATTTGATATTGCAGTGCGCTCGATCCCGCCGCATTCATCAGTGTAAAGAAAAAGATTCCGTGCAAAAATCGGAAAAGAATGTGTTGAGTAACCTATATGAAATATACGCATGAAAATCCTTACACTGGCACACAACCAATTCGACGATCGAATCCAAGCGCATGGTTTTGGAAAAATGCACAATATCGCATGAATATAATACATACAGCATGGTAGCCATCAGAATGGCCCACTGTCCATGCGGCAGCACACACTACATCAACTGCTGCGGCCGTTATCTGGATCACGGCGAAACTGCCGCTACGGCAGAAATACTCATGCGCTCACGTTACACGGCATACACACTGAACCGCGAAGACTATTTGCTGGCGACTTGGCATCACAGCACCCGCCCAGCCTCACTCGAATTAGCACATCAGTCACCGAGTCAATGGCTGGGTCTGACAGTAAAACGCCACGAACGATTATGCGCGGATCGTGCGATCGTCGAATTTGTCGCGCGCTACAAAATCAATGGACGCGCTTATCGCTTACATGAAATCAGTCGGTTTATCCAAGAATATGAACTATGGTTTTATGTTGATGGCGATATCATGCCCATTGATTAAGCATAAACCGCGCTCTCTCGCCTGTTTTTGTCCGGCATCGACTGCCTCGAAAACACTTTACAGCGGCCTTCAAAGGTTGATTTTCTGACAGTTAACGCTCGACCACCATCCATTGCTGATCACCTTCCACCGCCTTCTGCAATATTAAGTTACGTTCATGTTCCGGCAGCTTACTTATCCTTGCAACGGTATCGAAGAAGCGCGCCATATCTCTGTCATGATGTTGGAGTATTGCCTGAAATGCAGGCACCAGCAGCGTGTAAATCGAAACGGTCGCCAGCAATGCATTGTTTAAAGGTTGTGCAAACCATTGATCATAGCTGCTGAATTCG
This sequence comes from uncultured Nitrosomonas sp., assembly GCA_964647635.1. Classification (GTDB taxonomy): domain Bacteria; phylum Pseudomonadota; class Gammaproteobacteria; order Burkholderiales; family Nitrosomonadaceae; genus Nitrosomonas. The sequence continues at coordinate 56,893 of CAZYHY010000009.1, read as the reverse complement.
GCTCTCTCAGTTTTCAGATGCGAGAATTCCTCGCGCAATTCCTCAAAAATACGTGCTTTCCGGATACGCTTCTCAGTGTCGCTGACATCTGATTGAAACAATGCTTGTAAACGCTTGCGATGACTGAATATCAGCTCGACAAAAACAGCTTCCCTCTCCTGCCGCGCAGTCAATGCAGTTTGTTCCAAAGTACTACCATTACTCTCAAACCAGCGCTGCACACCTTCCTGTTCAACAGCGGTAGCAAACGATTCATTAAAAACACTGTCTCCAGGCACATATACCACCTGATGCGCCAGTTCATGAAATATCAGGCGCGCAAGGTTCATCTCCGAGTAGCCAATAAAGGTATTCAATACCGGATCGCTGAACCAGCCCAACGTAGAATAGGCACGGATGCCACCGACATACACATCGTACCCCTCCTTTCTGAGTTCTTCTGCATGACGCTCTGCATCAGCCTGAGAAAAGAATCCCCGGTAATTGACGCAACCGACTTGCACAAAACACCATTTTTTAAGCTTAAGGGAGAGCTCCGGTGATGCAAAAACATTCCATACCACATAAGGACGCTCCAAATCCGCATAACTTGTGTAACTCAGGTTATCCGGCAGCTTAAGCTCACGACTGGCAAATTCGCGCATTTGCACAACCTTACTCAGGGAATGCTTTAATTTTGGATCGGTAGCAGGATTGGCAACAATCCTGCTAATCGGTTGCGCACGATGCACAACTTCGAAGTGTCCACCCACCGCTTGCGCATAATAAGACAGATTAGTGCAGGCGCTGAGCCACGTCACCTGCCCCACAATCATGGCAAATCTGAAAGCGCGTGGTATTTGCAAAGCCACCCTGGCTCCTGATAGCGGTAAACACTGAGATAGGAAAATTACTTGCAATGACCTAAGCATCATACTGATCTTTTTTTATTTTTTTCAAAAAATTTAGTTCTATCAAGCTTAATTCAAAATAAATTGTTTTCATAAGATTCTATTTTTCCTGACTAATTCAGGTCAACGCTTTTGCATCTCATTTCAATGATGAGACTCTTCATTTTTTTCAAATTTTGCCGATACAAGATCATGAATTTATAAAGAAAGAATATCTTTATGCTAAATGATCGCAAAAAAATAGTGGCCTCACTCCATTGCTGTTCTTGGAAATTCAGCTTGTCCTCCCATGGCTAGCGCACCTATGAAAATCAAATCTGACGAGTGCCTAATCCTCGGCATTACCCCAGCGGGTCGACCATTTCGACCAAGCGATTGGGCGGAGCGGCTCTGCGGAGTACTGGCCGGTTATGATAGCAAGAGACGTTGGGTATATTCGGAGTATGCTCAACCTATCATACATGAGGGCCAGATCGGAGTAAGGGTAAAAACGACACTGCAAACCATCAATCCGGGTGCCTACGAGTTCATTATGAATTTTGCCTATCGCAATCAACTCAAAATCGTGTCCGAAGAAGCCATCATGCACCCGGATGAATCAGTAGCAGTGACAGAAATTACCCAGTCAGTACAAAAAATAACACTTGCACTATTGATACACCAATGGAAAACACGATTTCTATTTAAATACCTTGGGCTTTAAACTGCTAGCGCAGTCTTTTACAAAGACTTGAGATATTCCAGTAGGTCCAAGCGCTGCTCTCTGGTCAACGCGGGAAGAAATGTTCCATCAAGTTGCGGCGTCCGGCCAGCAGCGTACTCATGGCCGCCATTACCATTACCCCAAATACTGGTACGAAACAAGAAACCATCATAACCACTCGATTTAAAACCAATCTTTTCCGGATCAAATTCACGTGAACCCACCATAAAATCATCCGGTCGGTACTCACCTTCTGGCGGATCGTTCGCTTGTCTTTTAGGCAGCAATAAATCATATAGTGTAGGCACCGAGCCGTTATGCAAATACGGTGCAGTTGCCCAGATACCATTGAGCGGACGGGCTTTATAAGCCGCGACCGAAGCAAACGGTTTAGCCGTCGTATCAGGCATGTAATTGCCATTTTTAATGGAGGGCTGCACTTCGTTATCAAAAAATGTATACGCAAAATCAAGCGACCGCTCAACCCACCGCCGTACCAGCCATTTGTCTGGATCGGGTGTCAAAACCACATTACGCGTGGCGGATGTCAAAAGAGCAACCGCCGGCGCTTGATAATCTAATAAGATATTGCCTACACCGACATTGACATATTGACCGCGCAAAATACCGCTATAGCCCATAAATGTGACACTGTTTTCGGCCATTTTAGTATCCGTTCCTACTGAAGAAACGGCAATCATCTTGGCCACGACCCGGCGATCCGGATCGGTATGATTGATGTGTCCGTGACATGATGCGCAATATTGTTCGTATAGTTCTGCGCCGCTGGTCAATCGCGTCTTATCGAGCTTGGGCAGAATATGCTCAGGCCAAGCTGGCGATGTTAATCTGCGCAAATGCTTCTCCACCCGTCGCAAATTCCGAATATCAATTGAAGATTGGAAATCGATATGCTTGCTACTAAAACCTTGCCCTCCCAGAACCGAAGATAGCGTGAAACCATCTTTTTCCTGCCAATCCAGCGTGCCAAACACACCGATCAATTGCCCCGCATTGCGCGCCATAGGCCCCAGCCCACTGTTATCTACCCTGCCGTTCCACTGCACATAATCATGCCGGGGTACATCCCACAGGAATGGATAACTCACTGGTGCATCCGCCGGATTATAGATTCTATTGCGCAACTTGATCATCTGCTTGTCAGTCAGGTATTTCTGGATTCGTTCAACAATATGGTCACGATCACCGCTTCTCAGAACCGGCTCCACGTCTGCCATCACTTCAGCCAATTCAACCGGGGGCAGTATCTCTGTCAGCACCTTACGTATTTGCTGCGCACTCATAATATGTTCAAGCACACGGTTATAAATTCGCCCAAATGCGTCTAACCGCGCGTAACCGTAATGAGTCAGCGGATGCTTGGTGTCCCGTGGCGTGTTGACGATGGTATACGTCTTGATACGCTGCGTATATTTCTTCAAGTCAGCTAATACATCATCAGCGTTTTTATAGTGGCCTTGTTTCAATACATTGACAATAAAGCGACTGCGTTTTTCCGGATTCTCTAAAGCAACATAGAGCGCCTGCGCCAAATCGATCATGAATGTTTCCATATCTGAATTCGCCGGAGCACCATCGATACGAATCCCGATATCGTTGTAATTGATTTGAGTCGTGTGGCAAGCGGCACAGGTAAACCCCATATATGCCTTGCCTTGATACTCGTCACGTACCATGCCGACAGGCAGCCCGTCCGGATTACTCACTGTCGGACGTTGCGGCAAGTAGCCATAACGATCGATGTTTTCATCATTGCGAAATAAAGCGGGCGAATCCGCTTGTTCCAATACCAAAAAGAAACTGTATGGCAATAGATTAGAACCTTGCGTCGTATTGTAGAACCACAAACTATCGGCAGGCGACCAACCCTGTGACAAATAGGTAATTTGGGAAAAATGATCGCCAAATTTATTGAAATCCATGATAACGGCACCACGATCGGGATCGTCGTCACGAAACTCATACATCCAGGAAAATACACCAACAGCTATCCAGATCGCCACGCCACCCAAGAAAATCAGTGTCAATCTCTTGATCCAGCGCAGATAACGATTTGAATTCCGGAGATTCATGGGGATTGCTGCCACCAATCCGCAATAACTTTACCCACCGCAGGATTAACCAGATATCCATACGAACGATGGCAGTTCAATCCTTTCTCGTTACGATAAAAATTATAGATACCATCACAGTGATCCTCGATAGCTTCAATAATCCCCAGCGATCGCATCGGCGCAAAATCATCTGCAAAAACTCTATCCAATGCAGTGATATCGCCCACGGAAGAAATATTCACCCAGCGCCGGATATTGGTGGGATACCTTTGCTTTCCTGTTCGATGATGACCCATTAATCGGCGTTGTATATAATTCATGCCCAACGGGCTCCCGATAGTTAAAAACACATCGATCTTACCCGGTAAGCGCTCCAGATGTGACAGCTCCCACAATGTGTCGTAAGCAATGACTGAACCCAGGCTATGACCGATCAATAATACTTTGCCATTATTCGCCAACACAGGGCGCAATGCCTGTTTCAATGGTTCACGAATCTCGCAAGCGATATTATTTCTATTCTGAAAATACCGTGCTGTCTCTTCGGCAGTCGACTGAATAGGCTTTGGTGTAAAACGAAGTAAAAAGGGAAAATGATCAACAATCGTATAAAGGACACGGTCTAACTTGCGATGCCAGGCATCGGCTTCTCGAATATCCTGTTCGGTAGGACCGTGTTGATTGATTAACACATCAATCCACGTTAGCTCACTACTCATGTCTTTATTTTCACAGTAATAAAGATAATTCCATGCGATCAGTTTAAAACTCTCCGCATGCTGACCCAGCTTACCAACAATTTCAGGATCAGCACGGCGCACACCTTCCAAAAGGATGCGCCATAATAGTTTCTGATGCTGATCAGCCGGAGGCTTAGGGTTTTTCCCCGGAATAAAGATGATCTGCCGTTCACTCATCCTGTTAGCTATCACTAATGATTCACTTCGAAATCGCTGCAAAACAATAATAAAAGGCCATAGATACCCCCAATATTAATACCACCGTTCAGCAATCATTCAGGATGCCTCCATTACATTCCCAAATTGCTAGTCAATAGTAGCTTGAATAGTACTGATATTACCAAAAGCCACAATTAAAACCTGATTATCCGCGTTATTAATATTACTGAATCTTAAAATTCGTTTATTATTGGCAACTCATTTTATGTCAATAATTTGTGAAGAATACTTTTGAAATAACTAAAAGGCACTATGCAGATCTCTTCATTCTGGTACTTATTGCTTAGTTTAAGCTTTGTATTTCCCCTGCCCGTATTTGCTCAACAGCCAGTTAAACTCACCATCGAAGAAGTGCAACGACTTGGTTTACAAGCCAATGGTCTTGTACTGGCTGCCCGTTCGCAGGTAGATATGGCTAAGGCGGGAGTGGTCGCCGCGTCGGCGTTCCTTAACCCAGAGGTTACTGTATTGGTGGGCCCGGATAGCAGGCGCCTCCCATTCGACCTTACTGGACCAGCTACAATGCAACGCTCGTTAACAGTCAATCAACCGATTGAAAATCCCTACATGCGCAGCGCACGGATTAATGCATCTGAAGCTGTCGTAGATGCCAGTCGCGCCAGCTTTGATCAGATGCGCGCCGATTTAGCCGCGCAATTGCGAGTACGTTCTTATGAATTATTGCTGCGCCAAGAGCAGTTCGCGATGGAGAAAAGTATCTATGATCTGGTTTCCGATGTGCGTCATCGTATCAAAATCAATGTTGAGCGAGGCGAAATCGCACGCTTCGAGCTGATTCGTGCTGACACTGAAGTGCAAAATGCCGAGAATCGCAAGGAAGCAGCCAGATTAGGCGTAGAGCGTGCGCGCATAGCGCTCATGCAGTTCACAGCTGGAGCAATCCCTGTTGACTTTGAAATCAAAGCGTCATTAAAAGATGCGATTAACTTACCGCCGTTGGAAGAACTACGTAATCAAGTTCCTCAGGTTAATCCGGATGTGGTTCGACTACAAGCTGAGCAAGAACGCGCCAACCAACGAATCAGCCAGGAAAAAGCTTCCGTATTGCCGCAACTCAACGTGTTATACACCAACTATCAAGATGCGCAGTTTAACTCCAATATTGCGGGCGTCAGCGTCAGAATCCCATTATGGTATCGTCGACGCGGTGAAATTGATACCGCTATTTACGATTCCGCTCGAATCCGCGACACACTCGAATATCGTCGCTATGAAATTAGTCAACTATTCGAATCGGCATGGCAAATGTTGCAGATTGCGCAACGCCGCGTAGACATGTTTGAAAACGGACTGCTGAAAGAGGCAGAAAATGCGGTAGAAGTTGCCAGAGCTGGGCACCGGTTTGGTGAACGCAGCTTACTCGAGTTTTTAGATACGCAACGTATACTCCGAGGAATTCTGGGCGATTCCTTGCTGGCACGTTTTGATCTGCAATCGGCTGCTGCCGAAATCGACCGCCTGCGCGCACATTATCCCAAGGAGTTAATTGCAGAATGAATATTAAATCACCCCTCATAAACTTCGTTCTTCTTGCATTGTTGCTGGGCGGATGCGACAGGAGCGAGCCCACTGATAGCCCTCAAAAAGAAGCTGCGCCGCAAGTACCGGAAAACGAAAGAGACTTTAACACCATTACAGTTCGACCAGAGCTAACGGATCGGTTGAAAATTGGACCACCATCTTTGGTTGATCTTGCTGACAAGATACAAGTACCCAGCCGAGTTCAAGTGGATGAAGAGAGAACCGCGCAAATTGGCTCTTATGTAACAGGACGCATCATCAATATGTTTGTCATACTGGGCGATTACGTTAAAGTAGGCGCTCCATTGGCACGCATTACCAGTCCGGATTTAACCCAAGCTCAGCTGGCCTACTTACGTGCTTCATCACGCGTCGTAGTAACCCAGAAATCATCGGATCGTGCGCGCCATTTGCTGACTGCCGATGTCATACCGCTGGCAGAGGTGGAGCGACGGCAGTCCGAGTTGGAAATTGCTCAAGCCGAACTAAGTGCAGCAGCAGACCAACTCAGGCTGTTTGGGATGAGCGATGCTGAATTGGCAACACTCGCTAAAAAAGGGAAAATTCTACCATGGCTTGATATCAGGGCAACCCGCGAGGGGTATGTTATTGCACGTAACGTGATCGTGGGACAGGTTGTGCAACCTTCTGATCCACTCTTCCAAGTTGTGGATCTTTCTCATGTCTGGGTGGTAGGGGATGTACCCGAACAAATTGCTCGCGATGTCCGGCTTGGACAGCACGTGGAAATTAATATACCTGCTATGGGAGATGTTAGTCTTGATGGCGTGATCATATTCGTCTCGGACATAGTCAATCGTTTAACTCGCACCGTGATGACCCGGGTCATGGTAGAAAATCTAGATCGCAAGCTTAAGCCCGATATGCTGGCTAATATGCATATTACCGACCCGCAGCATAAAGTAATGGTTGTCCCGGAAGGCGCTATAGTGCGTGAATTAAACAAGGATTATCTCTTCGTAGTAATCGGTCACGATCGTTTCCAGCGCGTGCCTGTTGAATTGGGTCCCGAAGTAGCTGGTTTCCGCCCCGTGCTGAATGGTCTCAAGGCTGATCAGCAAATTGTGGTGGAAGGTGCTTTTCATTTAGATAGCGAGCGTAAGCTTGCCGAGCTGGAGTAACCCATCATGGCTGCGATAGTTCGTGCAATGATTAACCAACGCCTGCTGGTCTTGGTCATCGGGCTGGCGTTATGCGTCGCAGGAGGATTTGCCGCAAAAAATCTTTCTGTGGATGCGTTTCCAGATGTCACCAATATTCAGGTACAAGTAGCCACGGTTGCCATTGGCCGCAGCCCGGAAGAAATGGAGCGACTGGTTACCGTACCGGTTGAAATTGCCATGACTGGCCTGCCGGGATTGGTAGAAATGCGCTCGATGAATAAGAGCGGATTGTCGCTCATTACATTGGTTTTTACTGACAAAACCGATGTGTTCTTTGCGCGCCAACTGGTGATGGAACGCATCATTGATGTGACTCCCCGATTGATACCCGGCATCACACCGGTGCTTGGACCGGTTTCAACAGGCCTGGGTGAAGTTTATCAATATACGATCGAGCATCCGGATGATGGCAAACGCGCCCTGTCAGTTGAAGAACTCATGGAGCGACGTACAGTGCAGGATTGGGTAGTGCGTCCCATGCTACGCTCGATCCGGGGTGTAGCGGAAATCAACTCCATCGGTGGACATGTCAAGGAATACCAAGTCTATGTCGACCCGAATAAGTTGCGGCACTACGATCTCACACTGGCGGAAGTTGACCGTGCATTGGCCAGTAATAATGCTAACGCCAGCGGTAATATACTGGCATTGCAGTATGAGCAGTACCTAGTCCGCGGCGTAGGCTTGATTGCCTCATTGGAAGATATTCGCAACATTGTGCTCAGGGAAATGAATGGTGTTCCAGTTTATGTGCGCGATGTCGCCGAAGTGACCTTTGGTGGCGAAGTCCGTCAGGGCGCCAGTATCAAGAATGGTTACACCGAATCGGTTGCTGGTATCGTGATGATGTTGCGTGGCGGCAATGCTAAGGAAATTGTCGGTCGAATCAAGGAAAAGGTCGCTGAAATCAATGAACGCGAAATATTGCCGGACGGTCTGCAAATTATACCGTTTTACGACCGGACGGATTTGGTAGATGGGGCGCTATCGACAGTGCAAACCACGCTGATCGAATCGTTGATTCTGGTCATCGTAGTGCTATCCGTCTTCCTGGGCAACATTCGAACCAGCATCGTTGTGTGCTTCACCCTCATCATCACGCCACTGATTACTTTTATGGTGATGAACCATTACGGCATGCCCGCTAATTTAATGTCTCTGGGGGGATTGACGATTGCACTGGGCATGATGGTGGATCCGACCGTCGTTGTGGTCGAGAATATTTATCAGCGATTGGGCGAAGCCCGCGATACCAATCAATCCAAATTCGATATTATTATTCAAGCGACAGCGGAAGTTGGAACACCGGTTATTTTTGGTGTCATTGTCACGGTGCTGGTTTTCCTGCCATTAATGACACTGGAAGGCATGGAAGGAAAAACATTTAGTCCACTTGCCGTCACCATTGCGATTTCACTGTTTGTAGCGTTGTTTGTATCGATATTATTATCGCCCGTGCTGAGCGCCTACCTTCTAAAAGGTGGCAGCGAGCAAGATACGAAAGTGATTGCTGTCCTTAAGTCGGGTTACTTATACGTGCTTAATCTGGCACTGGGAAATCAGAAAAAAACGATGATCATTGCAATCAGCTTGCTCATGGTTGCCTTTGCCTTATTTCCACTCCTGGGCAAGTCCTTTATTCCCATCATGAAAGAAGGCGCGGCAACCCCCGTTATCATTCGCGCACCTTCTATCTCCCTGGAAGAGGCCATCAAGCTGGAAACAGAGGCAATGCAATTGATTGCTGCGATACCTGGCGTGAAATCCGTGGTTTCCAAGTTAGGCCGAGGAGAGTCACCCGCGGACCCGGCATCACAGAATGAATCCGATCCGATCGCGGATTTGGACCTGATCGGATCAGGTCGTACCCAGGATGAAATTGAAGAGGATATTCGTAATGCACTCACGGTGCTGCCGGGTGTCAACATCGTCATATCTCAACCGATTGCGCAACGCGTAGACGAAATGGTAACCGGAGTGCGTTCGCAAGTGGCCATCAAGATTTTCGGAGACAATCTGGAAGAATTACGCAAACTATCCGAACAGGTGGCACGTATTGTCAAGTCGACGCGCGGCGCCAGAGATATTCGTATTGAACGTTTATCCGGTCAGCAGGAGCTAACCATTAATATTGATCGCCGTGCGATCGCTCGCCATGGCATCAATGTTTCTGATGTCAACGAATTGATTGCTACAGCAGTTGGTGGCAAGGCAGTTACACAAGTTTTTGAAGGTGAGCGACGTTTTACGTTACTTTTGAGATTTCCAGAAGGCTTTCGCTATGATGTCGAGGCTATCAAGGAGCTCTTATTAATACCGGCGACCAGCAATACTGCATCGCGCGGCGTGGCGACAGGCGGTGTGGTCGTACCTCTCAGTGCGGTAGCGGATATTAAAGTCGTCGATGGTCCAGCCATCATTTCGCGTGAATTCGCTAGGCGACGTGTGGTTGTGGGCGCCAATGTGCATGAACGTGACATGGGGAGCTTCGTGGCAGAACTCCAAGAGCGCACCGCGAAAGAAATCAAATTACCCCCCGGTTATTATTTCGTCTGGGGTGGACAGTTTGAAAACATGGAACGCGCCATGTCAACCCTTGCTTTGATTGTGCCTGTTACCTTGGCAACCATTTTCTTCCTACTGTTCATGCTGTTTAATTCGGTCAAGATGGCTATACTCATTTATCTGGCATTACCGTTTGCATCGGTAGGTGGTATCGTCGGGCTTTTTGTCACGGGCGAATACCTATCTGTGCCGGCATCAGTAGGTTTCATTGCAGTATGGGGGACTTCAATATTGAATGGTGTGGTACTCATTTCCTTTGTTCGGGAATTACGCGAGAAGGGCATGAGCATTGAAGAATCCGTCAGAAACGCCTGTGCACAGCGCTTTAGGCCGGTCATGATGACAGCAGCTACAACCGTGCTGGGTCTAGCACCATTCCTGGTTGCTACAGGTCTTGGCTCCGAAGTACAGAAACCACTTGCTATCGTGGTTATTTGCGGGCTGACGACAGCAACCATGATGACTATGGTTGTCATGCCCATGCTATACCGCTGGTTTGATGATGTGCCTGAAAAAACAACGCCAACGACACAGCCTACAGAATCGTTGCCTCTACCACAGAGTACTGCTCAGAACTCGATCAAAGATGCTTGATTGTCTTCTTCGGAGACAAATTTAGAACCACGAATAACCAGAATTGGAAATTTAAAAACTCCAACTCTGGTTCAGATTCACATATGCTATAGCACACGAAACGCGATAATCGCCACCAGTGTCGGAGGCAGTGCCGCAATCAATAAACCCAATGGATGAATGGATTGTTCATCAAACTTGCCCTTCAAAATAGAGATGCCCGCAGGATTAGGTGCATTGGCAATGACCGTCAAACCTCCTCCTGTAACCGCACCTGCAACCAGCGCCACTTTGAATTCCTCACTTAATCCTTCGACCAATGAACCCAGATAGGTCAGTGCGGCATTATCTGTAACCGCAGTTAAAAGGGTGGCGCCAAAAAAGACTGCGTTATCATCCATATTCATTAACAGCGGTTGTAACCACCATTGCTGCTGCCCGCCCAGCACCACCAAACCCGCCAGGAAAAATGCCACCAGTAGCGCTTCGCGTAAAATCAGTGGATTCTGATATCGTTGGTAAGCAGTGGTAAAGCCCAGAAAGAACAGGAATATTCCCATAAATACCGTGGAATGATGCGCAAATAGCACAACCAAGGTTAGGAATGCGAGGTGAATCAATACCACAAGCAATGGAGTTTTTGACACGGCAACATCATTCTTTTGGCCGACATGCCCCAATTCGCGACGAAACAACCACGTGACTGCCAACGCATTCACCGCGACCGCCAGTGCAGCTTTCCAACCAAAATTTGCCAACATAAATCCGATATCCCAGTTCCATTTTGTCGCCACCATCAACACCGGCGGTGCGGCGTAAGGTGTCAACGTGCCACCGATGGAAATATTGACAAACAGCACACCGATCGTGGCATATTTTAGACGCGTGGATATCTCTTTGCTGAACAGTGTATCGCGCAACATCATTGCCGCAAGCGTCATTGCAGCCGGCTCCGTAATAAATGAGCCCAACAACGGAACGAATGCCAGCAATAAAAAATACATTGCCATGCCGGTATTGATTGGCAATAGAACTGCTGCACGCTGAACAGTCGCGGCGGCAAAATCCAGGATCGGGCGTGTCCCGGCAATGACCATGATCACAAATACGAACATCGGTTCAGTAAAATTGCGCGATTCCAGATAGGCAACTGCTTCATGTTCGCCACTCATGGCAAATATAAACAATATCAAAATCATAGCCCAGATGCCAAACACCACCTCCACTTCACCCAATAGATGCCAAACACCTGCATGGCGTGGTTGAATGTGTGCAAGATGTTCGAAATACTTGGTTGAAAATGTATGGATCACTGCCAATGCAAATAATATGGCAGCAATCAACTGAACGGACGTTGGATTCATCATAGTTGTCATTAACGATATAAAAGTAAATATTTAAAAACTGGCAATCATAACATTACTCGTGAGCGATACCGCACGGCCTTTTGTTCCTACTTTATAAATTTCCCAAATCAGCCATAAACCGCCGGATACGCTTGGCATTTACACCCAAATCACCTTTCCCGACGCGAGAGACCGAGCGCATATCGACGCGCGTTTGGTTCCCCATCGTTTGTACCCGAACCACCACATCATCCTTAAAACCCATAATAGGCGTAGCATCAGTGGCCTCAATCCTGCCACTTGCAGCAGAAATGACAGCGACATCCCAACCCCGCTTTTTTACCAATGCAACCGCTTGCTCAAACACCTGATCGAATGGGCGATCTATCAATAATGGACCAAGATCAGGATAACCGGCTTCCTGCAAAGCAACCAGATTCTCCGGTTTGAGACGATCCAGTGAATTATCCGCCGCTATCCGCAGCGCCTTTATCGCCACAAATTCAGGAGGGTGTTGCAGATCCGTTGTAATATCATGAATGAGCGGCGCCCCCGTACCCGCAAATACAGTCATCAGTACTGGCGTTACGACTAAGAAACTCAATGTTGACCCTGCCGTCGTTGAAGCAATGCTCGGCTTTCTTGCCTTGATGGCGCGCACCGTTCCGATCAATCCCAAAACAATGGCCAGCAATCCGATAGCTGCGCCACCCGCAAGCCCCAATAAAGCCGGTTGAAAATCAATGATACTCAATCGATAACTCAGCACAGCCAAAACTGACGTGATCGCGGCAAACAGCGAAAGCTTAAAACTCCAGCCGGTAAAATCAAATGACTTATTCATGGTTGATATCACTCTAAGTAACAAAATAAATTAAACAAAATATAACCCTGATCCCATTTTCAAATAGGGCATCAATACATTCCCAGGGTCAGGTCACCATGCTCTTTGCAATCTTGCAACGAATTCACCTAAGCATGCGCTTCTCGCCGCTATCTGAAAGACACCGAATACGATTTAATGATAGTGCAAGAAACGCCCAAATCTCCAACTCTGGAAACTCAAGTTATCTGATTTCAAGCCGCTGCATATCTCTCTCCCAATCTATCGTAACCGGCATGGCATGAAGAAACTCCACGCATTACCTGTCACCGTCATCGTGATGTTCTTTTGGATTTTGCCTGCAAGTGCCAAAACAATAGATGTTTCCAAGGAATACCAAGAAGCAATTGGCGAATACATCCAGGTTTATCAAAGCAAAGATACTCACTTAAGCCTAAATAGCGCTTTAGAAGCTTTTAGAAATGGATATTTTGCTTCATCGAATCATACCATCATTAATTTTGGTATCGACTCAAAACCGGTATGGCTTGTATTTCAGGTCAAAAACGCAGGTCATAGCATTATTCACCGCAATCTTCTGTTTGAAGCCTCATGGCTGGACAAAATAGATGTTTATTTTTTCCAGGAAAATCAATTAATCAATAGCTACCACGTTGGTGACAATTCGTTATTTTCCCAGCGCCCCATCAATCATCGATTTTTTGTCACAGAGCATCCATTTGAACACGGCGAAACCACCGTCTTGATACGGGTAGAATCGATCGACGCAATGGTCCTACCCATCTATTTCATGAGCAGCGAAAGTATTGCTGATCGAAAGACCTTGCATAGCTACAGCTATGGCTTTGTATACGGCGTTATACTGGCGCTGGTTGCTTACAACTTGATGCTCTATATCGGGCTAAAGAGCAGCCTCTACCTGTTTTACTCCATTTATCTGTCATTCTTTTTAATACTGAATATTTCTTATACAGGCCACGGATACCAATGGCTATGGCCTGAATCACCTAGGTGGCAACTATGGTCAAATCCTATTTTAGTCATCATGTATTCAGCCAGCGGGCTGATATTTGCAATACGATTCCTAGATATAAAGACAGGCTCACCCAGCGTCTATCGCATAGCCATCGCAAGCTGTTTGGGGTTTGGTGCACTTTTGCTAGCAGCAGTGCTAACCGACCATCATGCAGCAGCGTTATGCATCTCTCTCATCTTTATTTTCTTTTTTGCCAGCTTCATGATCCTATTGGGTGCCATTTCTCTGCAAACAGGTAACAAGTGTGCAAAATATTTTCTGTTGGCATCAATTTCCGCCGTATGCGGCGTAATTGTCACAATAACCGCCATATGTGGACTAATTCCTTTTAATGTATTTACCTATCGGGCTGTTGAAATTGGCATGATGATCGACGCCATTTTGCTTGCACTTGCGCTCGCCGAACGCCTTAACGCCATCCAGAACGAAAAACTGGTTGCTGAAAAAATGGCTGGGATTGATTCTCTAACCAATCTGAATAACCGCCGGTCATTTTATAAATTTGTTAAACCGATCTGGGCATTGGGTCTACGAAATAACAACCATACATCAATCATGATGATCGATATCGACAATTTCAAACTATTCAATGACAATTATGGTCATGCTCTGGGAGATCAGGCTCTGATCCATTTGGCAGAGACTCTGCAAAAAGAAGCGCGCAGCGGAGATATCCTGGCACGCTGGGGTGGTGAAGAATTTCTGATTTTCTTACCTGAAACCAAATTAACAGATGCCGTGATCCTAGCAGACCGGCTACGCAAAAAAATTTCCGCAATCCGGATAGCAACCGCTCAAGGCGAAGAACTCTCGTTCACTGCAAGCTTTGGCGTAGCGCATACGAATGATATCAATATATCACTCGATGAATTAATTTGTCTGGCTGACCAACAACTTTACAATGCAAAAAAGCAAGGGCGTAATTACGTGTGCGCAGATCTATTCTGATTGACAGGATCTCTCAACAACATAACACACCGAGACCAATGTGGAAGGATACACTCCGCCTTTTATTTGTAATCATTGATCAAGCAAAAATCCCCGACTGTTAGCACAACCCTAGAAACTCGAGTGCACTTTCAAGATCTCCATCATTGCCAAGATCATCATTAGTCACCAGCTCATCAATGAGTTTAACAATCCGGCTATCTGCGATCATACCATCCGCTAAAACACTCTCATCATCAATATCGACATCAACAGGACTGATAACATTCGCACGCTCAACTGGGCATTTTTTCATCGCCATGGCAAACCTCCTTGCGGCATTGGTTGAGTAGTGCTCAGTAAAGCATATTGTTGTCAAAGTTAAATTAAGGATTAGAAACAGTTTCCACTAATAATTTGAGAATTTGGAAACGCACCTCGGAAAACCTCAGCACAAACTGACTTAATATTCTGACTTATAACGACAATTCACTCAAAGAAGAAAAGATAATCCGCGAACCCTAACAGGTCGTTGAAAAACGTATTTGAGACAGCCGATTGCCGCGCAAAAACGGGCGCAAAAACGCAATTTATGCTTAATAAGTGAACATCCTGGGCTTGTCTTTAACACCGTAGCGGCAACGCAGATAGTTTTTCAACGGCCTGCTAAATCTGAGTATTTACCTACGGTTTTTCGGCTACTGCTCAAGCCAGCCAAAGAGATTGTACGTGATGCCGGTTTAGAGCCAGCCACTGCAGCGCAATAATCGCGCTGGCCGAATTGATTTTACCTGATTGCAATAATGCGAGTGCTGCATCTAGTCTAATGACATGCACTTTGATATCTTCACCTTCTTCACTGACACCATGCACGCCGCCTGCATGTGTCGCATCAATCCGACCACAAAATAAAGCAATACGTTCTGTAGTGCCGCCGGGACTCACCAGAAAATCATACAGCGGAATCAGGTCAGTAATGACACAATC
Organism: uncultured Nitrosomonas sp.; assembly: GCA_964647635.1. GTDB lineage: Bacteria > Pseudomonadota > Gammaproteobacteria > Burkholderiales > Nitrosomonadaceae > Nitrosomonas. The sequence goes on along the minus strand of CAZYHY010000009.1, from coordinate 41,262 downwards.
GGCCTCTTCTAAACTTTCGCGTATCACCACTTCTTGCACTGTTTCATCGGCGTCAATCATGCCGGCTACGATTTCCAGCAACCATGGCCCACTCGGTGCAGCAAGCGCGCCGACGCGAAACTGTTCAATCAATACTACTTCATCACGGATAGGATCGTACGGTAAAACTGCCGCAGCATGGCCGCGCTCGAATATTTCTCGTGTCAGCGGGCGACTCCATTCACCGCTGAATAATCGATGGCGCAAACAATAACGCTCCAGACGAAAAAACCCTTCAAAACAGATTGTTTTTTCGAAAATCTCCACATCGGCATTGGTCACTTTCAGTCCCTCAGAATCAAGCAACCTAATACTAGCGTGAATCCCGACGCTCTAGTAGAGATAAAAGCTATACACTTGAAAGATTAGTGCAGTCCTAACGAGTCAAGGTCGACATCATCTGCGTCATCATCATCGAAATCATCTTTGGTTGCTTCGAATTCATCGATTATTTTCGCAAACCGGCCCACCGGAATCTTGCTGTCCATCAGAGCATCATCTTCATAATTCTCATCATCAGCGGAATAGATACCATCTTCATCATTAAAGGAAAGTTCTTTATTCATTACAATCGACCTCCATATAACATTTCTAAGAAAGCTTATTGATATCACGTCGCCATGACCCAAGAATTAAAGATTACGCGCAGTTTTCCCCAGCAATTCTGAGATCTATATAAAAATCACTAAGAAAGCAAATAAAAAAACTGATTAAATGAATCACACCTCGCACTCAAAAATTTGCTCAATCACACAAAACCGTACTTTGATCGAGCCACTTTAGATAGACAAATCCCATCTACAATGGATCATCATCTTGCTACCCGGCATATTGGTATTGCCTATAGCCGAGATAGGCAAGCGGTGCCTAACTCTCAAGTACATTTAACGCATCGGCGTTTGCCAGGCCGCCATACACTACTGCCAACCGGTAACCTCATAGCCTTTCTCTTGCAAACATCGCGACACGAAGTTTGCGTAAGCTTGATCGGGTTGTGCAGGCCTTGCCGCATAAAAAATCCCTCTGAGTAGCCCTGCCACAGCACCGCTCACCGCTCCCACTATGGAGCCTTGAGCAGCCGAGCCGTAAATGGCTCCCCCAACTGCACCGCTCGCGGCACCGACACCGGCGCCCACGGCTGTACTGGCCGCAACATTACCACCCTTTCCACTGCCTTCCTGAGCACCGGATGATTCTGCCATTTGCTTACAAGCTTCAATATCCTGCTCTGCAGCTTCCCTCCCCATAGATTGGAAATGAGAATTGGGATATAGAATCGGTTTTGTGCTGGAGCATGCCGAAACCCCAAACACAATTAATCCCGCCGCCAATATCAACAATAATTTCATGAAATTCCCTTTCTTTTCACAAACATTCCTAACAAAATCAGTATAGCCGGAATATTTCTGCAATGCTCTATTCGGGAAATAAATTATCTAGCAGACAAGCAGGATTATTAAATAAATACGTCAGAAAGTATTGTGAGAAGAATCACAATCACGAAGAGAAAATTGCATCAATCATTCTGCGACAATATGCTGATGCCGGCCGTACCGAAAAAAAGCGCGTACTACGTGATAATTTGTTAAGAATCATGCGAAAAAAACGCTACTATTGCAGCAGCGTTTTTCAGACTAGATTTATAAAAAACCTAAGCTTTTCTCGTAAACTCAGCTATTCTTTACCTTTACTGGTTAAAGCGCTCAGAAATGCTTTTACATCGCTGATAAACTCAGGACCGACTTCACGGCCAAGTTGATGCTCTGCCATTTCACTGATTGCTTCATCGAGTGTTGCAACCGAGCCATCATGAAAATAGGGAGCTGTTTTCGTGATGTTTCTCAGACTCGGTACTTTGAATACTTTCTTATCAGTTTCAAGTCCGGTTACATCAAATCTTCCCACATCAGCTGTGTCATAGGGCTCCACAATGCCCATTTTTTTATATGAGTTTCCGCCAACTGCCACACCATTGTGACAAGTTGCACACCCCATATTGACAAATTTTTGCAAGCCTCTTTTTTCAGTGTCATTCAAAGCTTTTTCATCACCTTTGAGATAATCATCAAACCGTGAAGGCGTTAACAATGTACGCTCAAAAGCACCGATTGCCTTGCCAACATTTTTATATTGGATTGGATCTTTTTCATCCTTAAATGCTTCCGCAAACATACTCTTATATTCATCAATTTTTTTCAATTTATCGACTACGGCGGCTTCGCTCGGCATGCCCATTTCGATCGGATTCAAAATTGGACCCAGCGCCTGCTCTTCAACATCTTTTGCACGCCCATCCCAGAACTGAGCAATATGCAGTGCCGCATTCATCGTAGTCGGTGAATTTCTACCGCCACGCTTTCCTTCATGGCCTGGTGACGTCGGTTGGCTATCTACACCAAAATTATCCAATTGATGGCATGAGCTACAAGCAATCCGATCGTTGACCGAAAGCCGAGGATCCAAGTAAAGCTTTTTTCCCAGTGCAATCAAAGCTGCGTTTTTTTTCTCATCAATAATCGATGCAGGCAAAGGCTCAAAAAATAGTTTTAAGCTGGCTTTATCCAGCTGACCACCGCCATGCATTGTGCCACCATGCGAGGCACCCTCAGGCGTTTTACCTTGATTATCATGACCACTTTGGGCATAACCGTAAGCACTTAACATAAGCCCCAAAAACAAAAATATTTTCATATAACCCCCAAAAATTTAACAACTGTAATACGCTGAACAATACTACTGAATGAATAGCATACTGATTTCCTAGGAATTATTAAAGGGGAAAAATTTTCAGACTCTCTTTACATAAATTCCAGAATTGCTAATGAAGAATAATTTTATGAGTTCATTGATACTTTATCAGATAGGATAGCGACGAATAGCCCGTGCCGAAAACATCAATGACCACCTGCACACTAACATACTGAGAATTTAGCAGTTGCTCAACCGCCAATTCGCGGGTATCCAACAGCGAGTTCTCGGTAATTTCCACAATGATGCTTTGTCCATTGCGTCCAAGTTCACTTAAATGATTCACCCAGTCACTTATTTTGCTAATCAACTGCCTGCTTGAATATTCAATCACCAATCTCTGCAATCAGATTGGTTGCTTCTGCAGTTCAGACCAATTCTGCCGGACCAATCGTCCCTCGTTTTGAGTGCTGCCAGCAATTACGCCCATTATTTTTTAGCCGCACACATCGCTTGATCAATCACTTGCTTTTGCAGCTCGCCTCTCCGATATGTATCTCACCTCTGGTTTCAGCTAACTGCACTTGTTTTTCTCGTTCCCGGTATCTGGCTCTGTCTTCATCCGAGCGATCATGATAGCAAGCCGGGCAACTAATTCCCTGTTGATAGTACTCACTTAATTTATCTTCTTCTGAAATGGGCAGACGACAGGCGTGACACTGGTCATAGCTACCTTTCTCAAGCTGATGATTCACGGTAACCCGTTCATCAAACACAAAGCACTCGCCCTGCCACAAGGACTCCTCCTCTGGAATTTCTTCAAGATATTTCAGAATACCGCCCTGCAAATGATAAACCGCCTCAAAACCCTGCTGCTTTAAATACGCTGTGGATTTCTCACAACGAATTCCGCCGGTACAATACATCGCCACTTTCTTATGCACCGATGGATCCAAGTGCTGAGACACATAGTGTGGAAATTCGCGAAAAGTTGTGGTGTGGGGGTTTACCGCATGAACAAAAGCGCCGACCGCGACTTCATACTGATTGCGCGTATCGATCAACAAAACATCAGGGTCACTAATTAAATCATTCCAGTCACGCGGCGCCACGTAGGTTCCGACCGATTGCTTAGGATCAATTCCTTCAACCCCCATGGTGACAATCTCTTTCTTCAATTTCACCTTGCTGCGCTTGAATGGCATCTCATCCGTCATAGATTCCTTGACCGTTATGCCAGCAAACTCAGGTATCGCCTTCATCCACCCTAAAACAGAATCGATGCCTGCTCGGCTACCGGAAATGGTGCCATTGACACCCTCCTCAGCCAGCAACAGCGTTCCTTTTACCTGACTCTCAACCATCTTCGCTTGCAACGGACGCTGTATTTCCTTGTATTGAGGCAGGTCTACAAATTTATACAGCGCACAAACGACAAATTCTGACATTTTTATTCCTTCGATAAACGGAGATGTACCCTGGATCAAATATAATGCGGTCCGCTTTCATCATAATAAGTCGCCGCTCAAATAGCTGTACCATAAACAAGTAATAATAAGACAAGAATATCAAATAGAAAACGAGATTTTAACGTGCATCAACTCGCACCACCAGCCCATAGCGCGGTTTAAACGTAATCTCCGCCACCGATTCCACCGGATGCCCCGCTACCGGTATAACACGAAAGCGTTGCAACACTTGTGCGAGCACCAGTTGGATTTCGAGCATCGCCATATTGGCGCCGATGCAGGTACGAGGGCCCGCGGAGAACGGCAAATAGCAATACGAGTGGCTCGAGGCTTCGCATTGCGAAGCGAAACGATCCGGATCGAATTTTTCCGGATCTGACCAATGATCTCGATGTCGATGCAGGGAATAGATAGGAATGACGAGATAGCTTTTAGCCGGAATGCGGTACCCGCCCAACGCAATTGATTCGGTATTTTGCCGCGCGATTGCCCAAATGGGTGGATACAGGCGTAAGGATTCCTGCATGACTTGCTTCAAGTAAGGCAGCCGCGCCAAGTTACTGCTGGTTGCCGGTGCGCCGCATAGCACGCTATTCAGTTCTACCACCAGTCGCGCTTCGACTTGCGGGTGTTGTGATAGCAAGTACAACGTCCAGGCGATGGCGGTACCCGTGGTTTCATGGCCGGCCAACAGCAAGGTCACAATTTCATCGCGCAGTTGCGTTTCACGCATTCCCTCTCCTGTTTCCGCACTCTTTACCGCCAGCAGCCGATCCAGCATATCGTTATCTCCCGTTCCCTGCTTGCGCCGCCGCGCTATCAACTCATGTACGATCTGGTCGAGCTGTTTTTTCATGCGCAGAAAATGACGATTGCTCGGCACCGGCAACCACGGCAGCAGTGTCAGCATTGCGCGCAATGTTTGGGGATTGGTGTTGATGACTTTGAGTATCTCAACGATCTGCTGCGAGTATTGATCAATATCCGCACCAAATAACGCACGACTCACAATCTGAAATGCCACGTGCCCCATTTCCCGATCCAACCGGATTGTTTCATTGGGAGATTGCTGTTCCCAGCGTTGCAACATCTGCGCAGTCATAGCATTGATGATCGTGTCAAAGCCGTTCACAGTACGATTGGTAAACATCGGTTGCATCAGCCTGCGCTGCTGCTGCCAAAACGCACCTTCGCTGGTCACCAACCCCTGACCCAACGATTGGGCAAGTACGCGGTAGTCGATGGTATCCTTGATGAACTTTGGATAATCCTGCGTCAGGATTTGCCGCACGCCATCCGGATTATTGATGATGTAAAGCGTGAACATACCGCGCCAGCGCACCACATCGCCATAGGTTTGCGTCAGCTTCTCAAAATACTGCGGTGGCCCGCGCCAATAGTCCTGCATTCCCGTCCACAACGGTGGCCCCGGCGGCAATGGCAACCCTGCTTTCTTGTTATTTTGCATTATCGTGTTTCTCGCTTTTATTCAGGTTTACGGGATAATAGCGTTTTCCATCAGAAATCTACATCACTTATGCATCTTTCCATCGTCATTCCCGCCTTCAATGAAGAGCGCTTAATTACGCATTGCCTGAATTCCATTTCCGAATCAATGGCCGCCAATCAGAAACCTGGCTTTACGTACGAGGTCATCGTGGTTGACAATAATTCAACCGATAAAACCGCAGAATTGGCTAAGCAAGCCGGTGCCAACGTGGTGTTCGAGCCCATCAATCAGATCGGCCGCGCCCGCAACACCGGAGCAGCGGTCGCAACGGGTGATTGGTTGTTGTTTGTGGATGCCGACAGCTTACTCAATCCCGGCATGGTCGCCGATATTCTGCAGATGATTGAAACGGGCAAATATGTGGGCTGTGGCAGCGTCATGCACATGCCGGACTTGCCTTGGTGGGGTAATGCCGCGATACAGCTATGGACGGTGTTTTCGGTAACGTTTCGCTGGGCATCGGGCGCGCTGGTGGTGTGCCGCACCGATGCGTTTCGCGACGTGGGCGGCTTTAATCAGGAATTGTTCGCCGCTGACGAAATCGACCTCAGCCAACTGCTTAAACAATGGGGACGCAAGCGCGGCCTGAAATTCACCATCCTCACCCACCACCCGCTCGTTACCTCACCCCGCAAAGTACAACTGTACACCGGTCGCGAAATCGCCGGCCAGATAATCAGCGTCCTGTTCAGTCCACGCAAGACCTTGCAGAATAAAAAGAAACTTCCGATTTGGTATGATGGAAGGCGATAGGTTGGTAGGATGCATTGAACAAAGGAAAGCGCATCGCTCACATAAAAGCTCTTAAAAAACGCGATTGGTTCGCTCCCTTGCGCACAAAATGTAATTACATTATAGTTACACACCCCATTTCACCATCAACTTACATTCATGGCGCAGCTCGTTAAAATCGGTAATTCTCAAGGCATCCGCATCCCCAAGCCGCTGATTGAACAGGCACATCTGAACGGAAAAGATCTTCAGCTACAAGTGGTTGAAGGCGGTTTATTGATTACGCCTAAAAAAAATATACGGGAAGGCTGGAAGGAATCCATTGAAAATACGCTAAAGAATCATGGTACCGAATCTCCGGATCATGAATGGTTGGATGCACCTTTATCTACTGGCGATGACACAAGCTGGTAATGACCAAGATTTTGCGTTTTCAAGTCTGGCTGGTGCAACTTGATCCAACTCAAGGCTCGGAAATCAATAAAACAAGACCTTGTGTCGTCATTTCTCCAAACGAACTATCCGCCCTATCCACCGTGCTGATGGCACCGATGACCACCCAAGGTTTCGAATTCCCTTGCAGGGTTGCATGTACATTTAAAGGAAAGCAAGGCCGTATTCTTCTGGATCAAATCCGGGCGGTGGATAAAACGCGCCTAGTCAGCAAACTCGGCGTGGTTGACGAAACCACTCAAATGGAACTGTGCCATCGGTTGCAAGAATTATTCGCGTACTAAATAGGTTCCCAATGACCGAACCGATTCCATTACGAACTCGGCATCCCTCTACGTCTCAGCAGGTATTTCTCAAATTCAATGAGCAGAAATAACATGAGACTAAACGCGATAATGCGTCCCCAATCTGCCATACCCAGCGCAGCTGTGCCAAATAGTTGCTGCATCACGGGCAGATAAGTCAATGCGAGTTGGAGTAGGACTAATATGGCGACTGCAACCAGAATATTGCGATTGCCCAACAGTCCTTCTCGCGACAGGACAGAAGCGAGCAGGTAACGGCAATTGAACAAATAAACGATTTGCGCCATGACCAGCATATTGACAACCACCGTCCGGCTCAACTCGATACTGGTCCCCTGCTTGATTTCCAAGAAATCTAGCGCAAAACCGCCTCCCATCATCAGCAATGTAACAAAAGCAATGCGCCACACCAGAAAACCGGACAATATCGGGGCATTGGGATCATGAGGAGAGCGTGACATCACATCCACTTCAGGGCGTTCAAACGCAAGCGCAATCGCCAGTGTTACCGTGGTTACCATATTGATCCATAAAATCTGTACTGGCGTGATTGGCAAAACCATTCCCAAAATAATCGCAAGCATCAAAATGCCGGCGCCGCCACTGCTGGTTGGGATAATAAACACCAATGTCTTACGGATATTGTCGTAGACCGCGCGGCCTTCTTCCACGGCGTGCGTAATCGAAGCAAAATTATCGTCCATCAACACCATTTCGGCGGCCTCTTTCGCCACCTCGGTACCCTTCTGTCCCATGGCTACGCCGATATCAGCGCGTTTTAATGCCGGTGCGTCATTCACACCATCACCCGTCATCGCCACGATTTCTCGATTATCTTGTAAGGCAGTCACCAGCCGAAGCTTATGCTCAGGGCTTGCGCGTGCAAAAATATCGACTTCCGCAACCACTTTACGCAGTTGTTCATCATTCAGATCGTCCAGCTCAATACCGGTAACAGCACGCTCACCATCGCCAATGCCTAATTTTGCGCCAATCGCACACGCAGTAATCCGATGATCGCCGGTAATCATTTTGACGCGAATACCTGCCGCATGGCATTGTTGAATCGCGGCAATGGCTTCTTCGCGTGGCGGATCCATAATTCCAACCAGCCCAAGCAAGGTAAATCCCGTTTCGATATCTGAAAATTCCAGCGTCTGTTGTTTGGCTTGTACCACTCGACTGGCCACGGCCAGAATGCGCTGTCCAGTTGCACTTGCTGCGCAGATTCTGGCGTGCCAAAAATCAAGCTGAATCAGACGATCTTCCCCCAAACTACGCTGATGGCTACACATAACCAACACTTCTTCCGGCGCACCCTTGACATAAATCAGGCTATGCCCGGCGTGGTCGTGATGCAGCGTTGCCATAAAACGATGTTCCGACTCAAAAGGAATCACATCTGTGCGGGGCAATGCTTCCTGTTCAAAAACCGGATCCAGCGTGGCCTTCATTGCCAAGGTAATCAGTGCGCCTTCTGTCGGATCACCGTGTACAACCCATGCGCCATTTTTTTGACGCAGTATCGCATCATTGCACAATAGTCCTGCTCGCAGCATATCCAGCACATCGGCGTAATCAGTCGCCAGAATTTCCTTGCCATCCCGGGTAAAGCCACCTGTTGGTCCATAGCCGACGCCGCTGACTTGTAATTGAGCATCCGCCGTCATCACATTCTGCGCGGTCATTTCATTACGCGTCAGCGTTCCGGTTTTGTCGGTACAAATGACCGTCACGCCACCCAGCGTTTCTACCGCCGGCAATCTGCGCACAATGACGCTGCGCCGCGCCATATTCTGTACACCGAGCGCCAACGTGATTGTCATGATGGCGGGCAACCCTTCCGGAATGGCTGCGATGGCCATGCTGATTGCCGCCATAAACATTTCGCCGATGGGATAGTCGCGCAGTAGCAGCCCATACGCAAAAATTGCAGCGGCCAGTAACAAAATCACAACAGTCAACCAGCGACCAAAGATCGTCATTTGCCGCAACAACGGTGAAGTCAAGTTATCGATTTGCGCGATCATCTGACTGATACGCCCTATCTCGGTATGCTGACCAGTGGCAACCACCACGCCCATTCCCTGACCATAAACCACCAACGTGCCCGAATACGCCATACAAAACCGGTCGCCGATTGCCGTCGCAGCCTCGACTGCATGGGTGGATTTTTCCACCGCCACGGATTCTCCGGTTAACGCGGCTTCTTCAATACGTAGATTTTTGCAGTTAAGCAACCGCAGGTCGGCAGGTACCTTGTCGCCGGACTGCAGCAACACGATATCCCCGGGCACCAACTGTTCAGCTTCAACCTGCATCCGCTGATCCGCACGCAAAACGATCGCGCTGGGCGACAACATGTTCCGGATGGCGTTGAGTGCTTTTTCAGCTTTACCCTCCTGGACAACGCCGATGATGGCATTGATCACCACAACACCAAGAATCACGCCGCTATCGATCCAGTAATCCAAAAAAGCTGTCACCACGAATGCAGCCAATAAGATATAAATCAATACGTTATGAAATTGCAGCAAAAATCGAATGACAATGCTTTTTGGCTTTTGGAATTGCAATTGATTAGCGCCATACTGTTTAAACCGCAATTGCGCTTCCTCTTGCGATAAACCGGCATGCGTGGTTTTAAGCGCTTCCAGCACCTGTTGTGACGAGCAGCTATGCCACATGGGCATCTTATCGAATGGCGAAGTTTTTTTATCAGGCATGAATTCCTTAATGAAACTTATAAGGTGGGTTGTGTTTATCGAAAAAATCGAAATTGATCTGAATAATTTGTATTTAATTATTTATTTAGTACAGCTACAATGAATACCATTTTCTCACTCAACATAGCAAATGGAGTAGTTTATATGAAATATCTTTTCGCTCTGATGACATTAGCGATCGTTATGTTCGCAACAACGACACAAGCTACTGGACGGGTACCGTTTGGGCATCAGATCGTTCCGGTTCAGAATTATAGTCGTGCTACCGAGCAAATCGCGATATCGGGTCTTATTGGCGACGGCGGTGCACAAGCATTGGCTGCGCATGGTTTCAAAACGATTATTGATTTACGCACCTCAACCGAAGGAACGGCTGACGAAAAAGCATTGGTCGATCTCAGCGGCATGAATTATATCAACATACCGATGACCGTTGCCGGCATCAGCGACGAGCAGTTGGCTGCTTTTACCAAAGCCATCGAAACCGCTCAGGCACCGGTACTTGTTCACTGCGGATCGGGTAATCGCGCCGGCGCCATGTGGGCCAGCTATCAAATCAGCAAGGGAGTCGATCCGGAAATAGCGCTTGCGGCAGGCCGTAAAGCAGGTATGCGCCCACCGATGGAAGAAAAGGTCAGAGCCGCTTTTATCAAATAAGCAATAAACCGCTACTGGTTTTCTGCGGTATCGCATCAAGCGATAAAACCTAGAGGCTTCAGCTGAACAAGCCGAAGTGTGTGGTTTTCAGAATACTGGGCAAGGCGCAACGACATGGCTTCTAGGTTAAAAACAAGCGGATAATCATCCCGATTGACACGCCCATAGCCACTACAGCAAAGACTTGCTGTAGCCTTGGGCCAGCGAGATAATGAGCAAACGTGCGCCCGATCAGCATACCGATCAATGCACCGACAGCAAAGGGTACAGCAACAGATCCGTTGATTCCTCCCATAGCAGTTGCAGACATCACGCCCATTGCGGAAATTAGTGCAATAACTGCTAACGATGTTGCCAAAATGGAGTGTATGGGAAGGTTGGTTGCTTTCTTCAACGCGGGTACAACGACAAAACCGCCTCCCACCCCCAGCAATCCCGACAAGAATCCGGTAATGACCCCTGAAAATGCCAGCGCACGAGCGCATGGCCAAGTCCACATCAAGCGACCGCCGCTATATTCAAGCTGACAAGGGGTTGCAGAAACTTGCACTTGGCAATCTGAGGCTATTTTTACTGCTTCAATCGACTGCACGCTACTTTGTCGCAGCATATCCACCGCTACATAGCATAACACCAGTGCGAATAATACCGTTAAAGGCGCATTGGGTAGCTTTTGCGCCAGCCAAATACCCATGGGCGCAGTGATTATCCCCGTAATCGCGATAAACCCTGCCGCCCGATAACGCACTTTTCCCTGCCGATGCGCAATGACTGCCCCAACAGTTGACGACAGACACACGGCTAATAAAGCAATCGGTGCGGCTTCAGCAATCGCGAGATGCAGTCCAAACACTAGCAGGGGCACGGCAATGATGGTACCGCCGGCGCCAGTCAGCGCCAAGACAGTACCTGAAAGGAAGCCCAGCGCGACGCTGGCTAACAGGATTTCCACAGGTTCAACTGGATTTACCGCATCGGGCAAGCCACTCCTTGCCTTTTAACATACCATTCCAGTAGATCCATGGAAAAACGGTGGTTTTGAAGAACCAGTAGAGCTTTTTCGGTATCGTTGGATCAAACGGAAACGTAGGCAGCAATTTTCCACCAAAACCAAACTCGGCCAGTATCACCTTGCCGTTTTCCACCGTGAGCGGACATGCACCATAACCGTCATACATCGTTGTCAATTCCCGACCTTCTTTTGCCGCCAGAAGATTCTCGGCTACCACAACAATTTGTTTTCTGGCTGCCGCGGCGGTTTTTGTATTGGGCGATGAACAGGCATCCCCCAGCGAAAATATATTAGGATAGTCGGTATGCTGCAGCGTCTTTTCATTCACTTTGCAAAAGCCGCCGGCATCCGCCAAAGAGCTGTTGCGTAGAAAATCCGGGGCCACTTGCGGTGGTGTCACATGCAACATATCGAAAGGCTTTGCCACGCGCGCTACATTTCCGTCATTGCCTTTGATGTCAAAATAGGCGATCTTCTGCGCCCCGTCTACTTTGATCAGATTGGAATTGAATGCCAATTTGGCATTGTAGCGCTTGACATACTCCATCAACGGCGGCACAAAATCAGCCACACCAAACAATACGGCGGTTGCCGTATCAAACTCAACTTCAATGTGATCCAAACAATGTGCGCGCATCCAGTAATCGCACGAAAGATACATGGCTTTTTGCGGCGCGCCGGCGCATTTGATAGGCATTGGCGGCTGAGTAAAAAGCGCTCTCCCGGATTTGAGATGCTGCACCAATTCCCAGGTATACGGCGCCAAGTCATAGCGGTAGTTTGAAGTAACGCCATTTTTACCCAGCGTTTCCTCCAGCCCTTCAATCTTCTCCCATGCGGTTCGAATCCCTGGACACACAATCAATTGCCGGTATCCCATCACACGGCCATCCGCCAAATACACCCGATCATGCTGCGGATCAAATCCGGTTGCAGCTACCTGAATCCATTCAGCATTTCTGGGAATAACCTCAGCCATCGGTTTTACTGTTGCTGCGATGTCGTAGGCCCCGCCGCCCACCAGCGTCCAAGCAGGCTGATAATAATGTTCATCGCTCGGTTCGATAATGGCAATGCGCAGGGTCGGCCGCCGTTTAAGCAGACTCGCGGTAACACCGATACCGGCCGAGCCGCCACCGATGACAACGACATCAAAAGCATTGTCCCAGTTACAGGCCGCCACCACGGATTCTCGTTCTTCTGTAGCTTCAGCATTGTGCTGCTGGGCCATTTGATGTAAAGCTGTGGCGCGTCTGCCTGAGCCGCAAAACGCGAGAATCGGCTTGGGCAACTCGTCCATGAGTTTCTGAAAAGCCGCCGCACGTTCGGCAGATATCGCGCCGATCTTGACTGGCAGGTAAGCGAATGCAATCCCGAGTGATCTGGCCATCGCTTCCAGTTCTTCGCTGGTCGGTTGAGCTTCGCCACCTTCAAAATCCGGCCGGTTACAAATGATCGATTTGTAACCAGCTGCGGCAACCTCAGTAAGATCATCAATACTGACCTGGCCTGCTACTGATAATTTATGATCCAGCTTGGTAATATCAATGGACATATCCTTCCCCTTATCAATCAGTCACTTTATCGTAGCGCCGAATCCCAGCAGAAATACTCCCGTGCCTACTGCTGTTGCGCGGTTACACTAGCAGGAGGGATGATCTTTACAATAAAGGCTGAATAAAGTTTCCATAATCTTAATGGCTTCCGGGCTCGCCAAACTATAATAAATATATTTACCCTTACGTTCTGTTGCTACCAGACTTTCTTCACGTAACACCGTCAGTTGTTGAGAAAGCGTAGGCTGGTGAATACTCAACGATTCCTCCAGCTCTCCCACATTTCGAGTGCCTTGGCTAAGCTCGCATAAGATGAGCAGTCGATCTTCATTCGCTAGTATTTTCAACAGCGCACAAGCGGCAGAGGCTGATGAGCGTAATACCGTGATATCGTGCACAACTGGGTCTGTTTTCATAATTTGTCTATCTTATTTAACATTAGAACGGGTCCGTATAAATTTACCATGATCGGTAATACCTTAATTCTAATTTATTTTCATGCAATCTGTAAGTAATCTATCTTCGCATTTGCAGTATTTCGTAAACACCCATTCCCAGTAACATTGCAATAAGAAATACAGAAGCCTCGGCGCTGCCCACCCCAAGCAATACCAATGCTGGCCCAGGACAAATGCCAGCTATTCCCCAACCAATACCAAATATAAAACTTCCCGCCAGCAGACTGCGATCAATTTTGGTGATAGCTGGAATATGCATAGGCGTTCCTAAATAGCTACGTGTCCGTTTTCTTGCCAACGTAAAAGCAATGATCCCGACAGCCACCGCACCTCCCATAACCCATAGCAGAGAAGCATCCCAGCTACCCGTTATGTCAAGGAATGCCAGCACGATTGCCGGATTCACCATACCGGACAGGATAATACCTGAACCGAACACAATACCCGACAATAATGCCATAAGATTAATCATTTATTGCCTCTCACTGAACTGTTTTGCAACAACCTGCTAAACCACGAGTACATGACGCACCACATAGACAGTAACAAAGCCCATCATCATAAATATCACGGTTGCCACCAGCGATCGCAGCGATAGTCGTGATAACCCACAAACCCCGTGACCACTAGTACAACCGGAACCCAGACGCGTACCATAGCCGACCAGCACCCCCGCCAGCGCGAGCAGCACATAGTGCGTCCGAATTTGTATTTCAGGCAAAACAAAAAAGAACTGCCAAATAACTGCGGATAACACAAGTCCAGCAATAAAAGCGATACGCCAACTCGCATCACCTTTTTGCATACGATACAATCCACCCACAATGCCTGAAATGCCTGCGATGCGTCCATTAAACAGCAGCAGCAGGGTAACCGCGCCACCAATCACTAAACCACCCGCTGCAGCATGCCATGGTATGAAATCCCAACTCGCATTCATCGTTAAACTCGCATTATTATTGAGATAATATATACAACCATATTGTAATACTCATTTTCCAAGCTGTCTGTCGGAAACTTTGCCCAATAACAGGAAAATAAAATGATACCCCAAATTAAAGCATTCTTTGATCCGGCAACCTGGACCGTGAGTTATGTTGTTTTTGATGAAATCAAGGGCAGTTGCGCCATTATCGATCCAGTGCTGGATTACGACCCGAAATCAAGCAGAACAAGTACCCACGCAGCCAATCAACTGATTGAATTTATACGTGCACAACAGTTAACCGTGGCATGGATACTGGAAACACACGCGCACGCAGATCACCTTTCGTCCGCTGATTACCTGAAAAGCCAATTGGGAGGCAAAACCGCCATTGGCGATAATATTCCCACGGTTCAAAAAACCTTTAAGAAAATATTCAACTTAGGCGATGAGTTTGCACCGAATGGCCGGCAATTTGATCACTTGTTTACTGACGGTGAGTTATTTCAGGTTGGCAAGTTAACGGCAAGCGCCATTGCCGTCTCGGGTCACACGCCAGCGGACATGGCCTATCAATTTGACGATGCCGTTTTTGTAGGCGATACACTTTTCATGCCCGATGTCGGTAGTGCCCGTGCCGATTTTCCGGGCGGCAATGCACATCAACTATTCAGATCGATTCAAAGACTGCTGGCTCTGCCACCAGCGACAAGGTTATTTATGTGCCACGATTATCCACCTGCCGGTCGCGCTCCAGCATGGGAATGCACGGTTGCACAACAGCGCGCTCATAACATTCATGTACGTAATGGCATCAGTGAAAATGAGTTTGTAGCCATGCGTAATAAACGTGATGCCACGTTAGAGATGCCCAATTTGTTGCTGCCATCGATACAAGTCAACATCAGAGCCGGAAAGCTACCGCCCACCGAGCAAAATGGCACTGCGTATCTTAAGATCCCGATAAACCTGATCTGAGCTATCTGGGCACGTATCTCAGCAGAAGAAGGCGGGCACTTATGCGTGTACCGTAATGAAGTTTCCACGCTGCTGATCAAACTTCACGGCAATAAAACGTATCCCCACAGAGATCTCACCGCCTTCACTGCGCTGATGCATCACTTCAGCCACTGCTTGGAGGTTAGGCGCATCGATTTTTATGATGTCATGTACATCAACTGGCCGCTCCGTAAGAAACCGTATTCCCGTGGGCGACAGATCTTGAAATAAGCCCTGATAAGCGATACCCGGCCAAAACAGATAAAACATAAACTTACCGCTAATTGCAGTTCGCATCATTGTACGGCGAGGTAATGCGAGGTTTTCCGGCTGCAAAACAAACAATGGACTTGCACATTCCAAACAATTCTCACTCTGATACACATGGGTATGCGGTATATAAGGTGTCTTACAAAAAGAACAATAGTGAGTAATCGCCGCTTGGTAAGATTCAACGATGGACTGGAATGAGCTTGCAACATCCACGCGTTCCACCAGATCGGTACTGACTTGCGTGGGCTTCTCCGCAGTATCAGAAACATTGCTGGCAGCAAATAACATATCGTACTGTTTACGCGCCCCAGGATCTGAGAGCGTTTGATAGGCCTCATCCAGCAGTGCAGCGTCTTGCGGCGAGCTTTTCTTTAGTGCTTGATAACTTGCTGCAATCGCAGCGATCGATGCATCCGATTGTACTTGCAGTATTCGATAATAATTGCGTTGATTCAGGTTTGCAGATCGCTCACTTTTCTGCTGATTGGCCTCAAAATTCGTATTTGAACCAAACGCGCCTTGACTGAGCGCTTTGATATGATAGCGTTGCAGTAATTCACGATCATAGGCTGCCCGTCTCAACGGATCCCGCAACGTGTCATAAGCCGCATCCAGCAAATCCTCATTCCAATCCGCGCTACCTAAACCGGGACACATCTTAAGTTTTTGCATCAATACCCGGTAGTTTTCTCTAATAACCGCCATTGAAGCATCGGGTTGAATTTGCAATATTCGATAATAATTACGCCGTTCGATCATAATAGCTGGAAGCTTGAAATTTTTTATCAATACAATTTATAAGAATCTGGAGAGGCTTCCCGTGGTTACTCTGGCAAATAGACGCGCCTTTCATATTAAGTCCAAGCCAACAAGCACGACTAATACTCAAACTGCTTTCTCATATTTGTTTGCGCTGCACATTTCTGCGCCGAAGAGTGCTCTCAATAAGTAGTATACATAATATGATTCAGATAGACCCACACAATAAACATATTTTACTTCAGCATCTTATAAAAACCATTTTTTCATTAACACATTTAGCTGTAAGTTTTTTCACGGATAGCTTGCGTTTCACCAGAAGATATATATAATGAGAATCATTCTCATATAAAATTTTTTAGCCATGGATACTTTAATTTTCCCACACACACCGATCAGAAGTTTGCATCAGCCGGATTTACCGAATTTAAAAACATTTATTGACAGTGATACTTTATTTAAAAATGGCGATGTAATATTTATATTGCATAAGGGCGAACAGTATTCTTTACGCCGAACACGCAACGGTAAGCTGATTCTGAATAAATAGTGGATGAATGGTGTATATCGTGTGTATTCATCAATATGAGCTAACCCATTGATTGACTGGAAACTCAGCTAAACATTATGCAAAAAATCGGTATTCACAACTGGTCACAAAGCCAGATATAGCTTTTCCTTTGTCGCTGGAGTTCTCCTCCTTCTTCAGCGGCACATTTAGCCAGCCAGCCTGCTCCTTTCAGGTCAGCCAGCCGTTTTTTTACTTGCTGATGATTTGTAGGGAGATCGATTATGAAATTTCTGAAGAAACTGGTAGTAGCTAATGCTGCCTCGCCAAACACATTCTCTTCCGATTTTGCATACACGGATACTTTCTTATCCTTTTGTTTATGCAACTTAGAGAAATTAGCCCACCGGATAAATAGACACTTCCTGTT
Organism: uncultured Nitrosomonas sp.; assembly: GCA_964647635.1. Classification (GTDB taxonomy): domain Bacteria; phylum Pseudomonadota; class Gammaproteobacteria; order Burkholderiales; family Nitrosomonadaceae; genus Nitrosomonas. Next base: position 23,763 of record CAZYHY010000009.1, on the reverse strand, counting down.
CCGCAAGAAAGCACATCTTGAATGGAATTTCACGCGCTTTCAACAAAAAACTCCTGATACCTCGCCGACTCCCATCAAGCGTTCTCACGTCATTGACTGGGCACCGTTGATTAAAAACAATGCTTCTATCAAAAACGCCACGGTTAACAATTCAGCTAAAGACTGTAACAACTGTCATTTTTTAACGGGACGCTCAGTTTTGTGTGTAGGTGGCCGCGCCAAACTCTATCCAGAATACAATCGACTTATTGAAAATTCCGGCGGCAGTTTAGTGACATTCCATGGTGATCGCAATGATCAACTGAGCAATCTGCCCCTACTGCTGGAACAGACTGATATGGTAATTTGCCCGATTGATTGTGTTAATCATGAAGCTTTCTTGATTGTTAAATATTACTGTCAATGCTTTGACAAACCTTGTGTATTACTCGATCGCTCAGAAATAAATACTTTTTGTCGGGGAATTAGTGCGCTAGCCACTTTAGTCTCAGCAAAAACCTGCAATTAGCAGGCTTAAAATCAAATCCTGCGATTTCAGCGATGAAATGCAGTAAAAAATATAAGACATCATTTTAGTTTGAAGTTATTATTCTCTGCTACCAATTGATCAACCTTCGTGGAGAAAATGATATGTCAAAAAAATCAATGAAACCTGTTTCACTGGCTGTAGGTACTGCATTCATAACCAGTCTTGCCGCTGGCCATCTCGCGGCTGACACAAACACCAGTCCCTTTGCTATGAATGAGTTATCCGGCGGTTACATGCAACTTGCCGATGCGAGCAATGCCAACAAATCTGGCCAAGAAGAAAAGTCTGATGAAAAAAAATCGGAAAAAGAAGGCAAATGTGGTGAAGGCAAGTGCGGCGGTAAAATGAAAAAGGATATGGAAGATAAAGACGACGCAAACAAATCTGACAAAGAAGGTACTAAAAAGTAACTCACGTGCCATTTAGTTATGCGCAGTCACACACACTACCCTGTCCATGGCGCAGGTCTTGGTCTGCGGAAGGCGTTCATGCGCACACTCCCGGATCAACCCATCAACGCGGTAAATTTCTGGGAAGTAGCACCGGAAAACTGGATAGGAATGGGTGGCTACTACGGCAAGAAATTTCGTGAGCTCACCGAGAAATTTCCTTTCATTTGCCACGGCCTGTCCCTTTCAATCGGCGGGCCGTCGCCACTCGATGAAGCGTTTCTGCAACGGTTGAAACGCTTTCTGAGAGAGCATCACATCCGATACTATAGCGAGCATCTAAGCTATTGCAGCGACGACGGCCATTTGTATGACCTGCTGCCAATCCCCTTCACAGCAGAAGCTGTACATTACGTAGCAAGCCGTATCCGGCGTGTACAGGATATCCTGGAACAACGCATTGCGATGGAAAATGTTTCCTACTATGCAGCGCCTGGCAAGAAAATGGAAGAAATTGATTTTCTCAATGCCGTGCTGCAAGAAGCTGATTGCGATCTACTGCTGGACGTCAATAATATTTACGTGAACAGCATCAACCACCGATACGATGCCGAAACATTTCTCCGGCAACTACCCGCCGGGCGCATCCGTTATATTCACATTGCCGGACATTATCAAGAAGCGGAAGATCTGCTTGTGGATACACATGGCGCCAATGTGATAGACCCTGTCTGGCAATTACTCGAAAAAACCTATCAACAGTTTGGTGTCATCCCCACTTTACTGGAGCGCGATTTTAATCTTCCATCAGTGACAGAATTGTCGCAAGAAGTGGAGACCATTCGTTCATTACAGTCGAAATGGCTGGATCAAGCCAGTGACCACATACAACACGCCTGATCGTCCTGATTTTGTGCAGCAGCAATATGCTTTTGCGGCACATATTCGTAATCCGAAAAAAAACCCATGCCCCGAAACTATCGAGGAACGGCGCATGAAAATCTACCGCGAACTGTTTTATAACAACGTCGAAGATTTCATGGCCAGCACCTATCCGGTATTACGTCAAATTATACCCGATGAACGTTGGCATGCGATGATCCGTGAGTATTTCTCCGATCACCTGTCGCACACCCCTTTGTTTCCGGAAATGCCGCGCGAGTTTCTAAAATATCTGGAACACGAACGTCAACCACATGCTGACGATCCGCTCTTTCTGTTGGAACTCGCCCATTATGAGTGGGTTGAATTAGCACTTTCCGTGCTGGACGAGACAGTCGATGAAACAAAAGTAAACAGTTACGGCGACCTACTCGATGGCATACCTGTCATGTCATCGTTAGCCTGGCCACTGAGCTATCGTTTTCCTGTTCACAAAATAAGTCCGGATTTCCAACCCAAAGATACCGATGGAACAGCAGTCCATTTGGTGGTTTACCGCGACGCTAATTTTGATGTGCATTTTATCGACATCAATCCAATAACGGCACGGCTGATACAACTGATCTCTGACAATACCAATCAGACCGGGCGCGCTTTGCTGCAACAAATTGCCACGGAGCTTAACCATCCTGAACCCAATATCGTTGTCCATGGTGGTATGGAGATATTGAATAATCTTAGAAAACGCAAAGTAATTTTAGGTACTTGTTTTTAAGATTAATATTGAATGACACCTCTATAGCTCTGAAGGTTTCTGCCGTTAAACTGCTCATCAATAAATGGCAGATGCAAAGAAATCAAATGATAGAGATACCTGACATGAAAGACGATAGTGGCCACAGTATCCCCTCTGCACACAACATGGCAAATTTTCTGGCCTCTTCTGTGCATGACATGAAAAATTCAATGAGCATGCTAATTGCTGGCCTAGATAAAGCGCTAGCTTCAATTGAAACAACGCAACTTGCGCCCCATGCTGAATTAATACAGATGAATCACGAAGCAAAACGCATTAACAACAACTTGGTTCAGTTACTCACACTCTACAGACTCGGTCATAACATTTATCCCTTTGATCCTCAATCTGTTCACCTGAATGATTTCCTGCACACGATAGTTGCACCATATAGAAAGTTACTTAAGCTCCATGGAATCAATTTGGAAGTTAACGTTAGCTCGGAACTATATGGGTATTTTGATGAAGATTTGGTTAGCGGCGTCATCAGTAACGCATTAAATAATGCAATGCGTTTCGCACGTGATTATATCCTAATCACGGCCATCAAAAATAACGATGGGCTGGAGTTGCGCATTGAAGACAATGGCAATGGCTATCCGGCTCAGATGCTTCAAAAAAATGGTGACCATACGCACAGTGTTAATTTTCAAGAAGGTAGCACAGGATTGGGTTTCACCTTCGCAGCAATGGTTGCACACTTACACCATAATCAAGGACGTGTAGGAGCACTGAAGCTAGAAAATAGCAAATCTCTGAAAGGCGCTTGCTTCATATTACGTTTGCCGTAATTAATTTTTACTTCCAGAAATCATGACTATTGCCACCCCACTTAACCTTTCGCTACCTTATTTGGATCTTTCAGGAAAAACGATATTGATAATCGATGATTATCAAGAAATGCGCAGTATTCTTCGCGAATTCTTGCGTAATTGTGGCGCCGATATCAAGACAATATACACGGCAGCAGATGGCAGTGAAGCCATTGCCCTATTAAAGAGAGTGCAATTTGATATTGTGCTATGCGATCTCTATTTGGGATCCGGAAAGAACGGACAACAGGTACTTGAAGAAGCAAAATATCGCTCACTGGTTGGACCTGCCTGTCTGTGGGTTATGGTTACTGCAGAAAAAACCTCTGAAGCAGTGACAGGTACAGCAGAATATCAACCCGACGCTTACTTACTTAAACCCGTTACTGAGATGAACTTACGCTCGCGACTCACCAAGCTTTGGACAAAAAAAACAGCACTCGCAAAGATCCATCAAGCAATGCAGCGGGCTGATTACCTAAAAGCCATCGACTTATGTGATCAATGCTTGAACTCAGACAAAACTCACCAGGCTGACTTACTAAGAATCAAGAGCGATTTGTTTCTGCTGACCGGCGAGTATGATCGTGCTCAGAAACTGCTGGAAACCATTTTGGTTGAACGTGACTTTCCTTGGGCTAAAATCGCGCTAGCTAAAATTTTTCTTAAGAAAAACGATATGGCTGCAGCCAAAACTTTACTCGAAGAAACTATCCAAGCAAACCCTTCGTTTCTTGAAGCATATGATCTGTTAGCTCAAGTACTGCAGGCCATAAATGATCTCGAAGGCGCACAGCATATACTCGAGCAAGCAACAAAATTATCGCCTAATTCAGTAGTACGACAAAAGAATCTCGGCAATATTACAATGAAAACAGGCAAACTAGAGCTTGCTGAGCGAGCTTATCGCAAGAGTATCGCATTAGGAGAAAACTCAGTACTAAAAACTGCAGATTCTTATTTAGGCTTGGTCAAAATATACAGCGCCAACCAAAACCCTAATGAGGCAATAAAGGTGCTGGGTCATCTAAATAAGCATTTTACAGCTAACGAAATACGTCTGAAAGCATTAGCCGTTGAAGGGATGATTTATCATCAGAGCGGTAATGTTGAAAAGGCTGCCAAAATTGTTACCGCACTCGATCAGCTTCTTACGCAAAACAATCTTCATCCGGATAGCGACGGGGCTTTGGAAATAGCCCGTTTACTGATGGCTACCGGTGATAAAGAAAAAGCCATCGCAGTATTAAAAAATGAAATTAAGAACAATCCTGAGAATAATAGCTTACTCAATGATATCGCAGAAATTTTTGATCAAGCCGGCATGAGCGAAGAAGGCAATCAATTAATTGAAGCTTCCCGTAGCGAAGCCATGCTCATCATGAATCGCGGCGCACTGCTGATCAGCAAAGGACAATATGAAGAAGCAGTAATTGCCATGCGCGATGCGCGTGCAGCAATGCCGACAAACGTGCGCGTATTATTCAACTTGGCTCATGTGATTATTACATATATCCAAAAAAACGAACCAGCACCAGAACTGATTAAGGAAGCTCGCGACAGCCTTTCTGCCGCGAATGAATTGTCTCCGGGTGAGCCACGCTTTACACGACTCATGGCTTCACTGAGCAAGCTTACCGCGTTATCTTAAGCAGCACATTACTTCCACTACCCATAAGTAAAAAAGCCACAGAAAGACCGCTCTGTGGCTCATAGAAACCTACCAAAAAGCTTGAATTAAGCTACTTTACGGCGACGTACTGAAAAACCAACCAACCCTAAGCCAGCCAGCAACATGGCATATGTTTCTGGTTCCGGAACCAGCAGCGCTTGCAGTGCAACCGAGTATTATCCAACATGCGCGGCGCTTCCCAGGTTACCACTAATATCAAGGTGATATTGACCAGCAGCTAAATTGCCGATAAGGTTCGTTGCGTTATTGCCTGAAAATGTAGCGTATAAAGTACTACCGTTTGGATGAGCACTACTCCATACTTCAACTGTCAAGCCCGTGATTTCAACTACATTGATGCCCCAAAAATTCAATGAATATGTATTAGCAGAACCTAATGTGCTCGATAGTGTCGGAATGGTGAAATTCGCGTATTCTTCGAAAAATGAGCTTGGCTACCTGCCAGGGTTGCAGCAAGAACACTCGGTAATGCTCCAATGACACCCATGTTATAGGCATTGCCTACTGAACCATCGCCACCTACGTTAGCAACACCTGCGTGAGCAGCGTCACTTGCCATCAGAACAGCTGCTACTAATTTTAGTTTAAGGCTGCTTTTCATTTCAAAATCTCCAGGGTGAGTTTATAAATCGTTTGAAGCGCTAGCCAATGATTATTTATAGCTTCTAATTACACACAGTCACATTGCAAGTTCATTTATTGAATGCAAACATATGAAATAATTCCATTTTTATTAGCCCGCCAGTACACCCCATGGCAGCACATCCATACTAAGCATCGATATACAGAGCATGCAAATAGGAATCCCTCTATGTTTCAGTTTCACCAAACTGGACTAGTTTTCCGCTTCACTCTCTAATGTCTTCCATAACACATAGATGGCAAATACGCGTGGCGTGGTAATCAAAACTGTCGAGTCTACTAAGAGAAAAACTTATATCTGAGAGGAATCGAATTTTGTTTTAAGTATCGGCGTGATAATCTTTGCTTTGTGGCACTTAACAGGTCGTTGAAAAACGTATTCTAGGCAGCCGATTGTCGCGCAAAAATGGGTGAAAGAGTGTAGTTTATACTTAATAAATGAGCATTTTGATCCTGTTTTTAACACCGCAGCGGCAACGCAAATAGTTTTTCAACGGCCTGTTAAATTAGTATGTATAAACCCACTTCAATTTCCTAAGACTCTTAAATACCAGCTGATGAACAAATTAGAAGAATGCGCTATAGAATTACCGAAAGAAAACGAGGATCAAATTGAGCCTATTAAAACTGTGACAGTGAATAATTGTGCTATCACATTACTGGGAACTGCACATGTTTCAAAAGCCAGCGCGGATAAAGTGCAGGAGTTGATTGCGACAGGAAAGTACGATGCTGTGGCTGTCGAATTGTGTTCGAGTCGCCATAAAGTGATCATCAATCCGGATGCAATGGCTCAGATGGATTTGTTTCAAGTGATCAAAACCGGCCAAGCCAGCATGGTGGCTGCCAGTCTTGCATTAGGTGCTTTCCAGCAACGCATGGCGGAACAGTTCGATATTGAGCCAGGCGCCGAGATGCGCATTGCGATCAAAGACGCGAAAACAGCAAAATTACCGGTTTTGTTGATTGACCGTGAAATCGGTACGACCATGAAGCGGATCTATCACAATGTACCATGGTGGAAACGTATTCATTTGTTTGCCGGTTTGATCGCCAGTGTCATTAGCAAAGAGAAATTCAGTGCTGCCGAAATTGAGAAATTAAAAGAAGGCGATGTGCTGGAAAGTTCTTTCTCGCAGTTTGCGGAAAACGAAAAAGACTTATTCCGACCGCTTATCAGTGAACGAGATGAGTATATGTCAGCCCGTCTCATTAAAGAATGTAAGGAAAACAACTATCAGCACATTCTGGTAGTAATCGGCGCTGGTCACCTGAGCGGCATGGCGCAACAGCTTGAAACGCAAAGCATTGCCAATCCGGATGAGAGAATTGCACAACTGGATGCCATTCCGCCATCATCGCGATGGCTCAAGTCGATTCCCTGGATAATTGTTGCACTCATTTTGACAGGTTTCGCCATTGGTTTTATGCGCAGCCCGGAAATGGGTACTGCCATGGTGGTTGATTGGATTCTAATCAATGGTGGACTTTCGGCATTGGGAGCGGCAATAGCTTTTGCCCACCCACTGTCTATTCTGACTGCTTTTCTGGCAGCTCCGCTGACATCTTTAAATCCGACCATAGGCGCAGGTATGGTGGTCGCTGCCGTAGAAACTTACTTACGCAAACCGAAAGTAAGTGATTTTAACCGACTCAGAGCTGACACAACTCATCTGAAAGGTTGGTGGAGTAATCAAGTGACACGAATTTTACTGATTTTTATACTCTCCACGCTGGGTTCCGCCATTGGCACCTATGTGGCCGGGTTCAGGATATTCGAGCAACTTAGCAACAGTTAAATAAAGGGTCTAATAATCCAAACTTCGTTACAATGCTTCGTTGCTCATAAAAAATGTTCTCTTCTCTTGTATCGCAATCATATGCTGCGACAACATTTTTTATGCCTTGCTTTGTTTAGAATTTTGAATTTCTAGAGGTACCCTGAACATGTTCGATTTCTTCGAGCGCCTAATAAACCCTTATCCACCGGAGCATCCTGCTGAGCCGCCACAGGGGCTCTATCAGTTTTGTCGCCACTATATTCAGGGGATTGAGTTTTATTTGGTCTTGCTGGCGCTATTGACCACTTGCCTGGCGATCAGCGAAGCCATGCTGTATGGCGTACTGGGGCAAATGGTCGACTGGCTGGCGGAAAAAGAGCCCACGCATTTCCTGGAAGAAGAATGGCCAACTTTGCTGGTCATGTCGGTATTCATTCTGATAGTGATTCCAATGCTAGTGCTGCTGCATTCGTTAGTAATCCACCAGACACTGATGGGAAATCTACCGATGCGGATCAGGTGGTTATCACATCGATACTTGCTCAATCAAAGCTACTCATTCTTTCAGCATGAATTCAGTGGCCGGATTGCCACCAAAGTGATGCAAACCGCGCTGTCGGTACGAGAAACCGTAATGAAACTGCTCGATGTCATGCTGTTTGTCACGGTATATCTGACGACAACGTTCATGCTGGTGCTCAGTGCCGATCCGCGTTTGTGTTTGCCGTTACTGGCATGGCTGTTTTTGTACATTGGCATTCTGTGCCATTTTGTGCCGCAACTAAAACGCGTCTCCACTTTGCAAGCTGATGCACGCTCTCTGATGACAGGGCGTATTGTCGACAGCTATACCAACATCCTGACACTCAAGCTATTTTCCGGAAGCCAGCGGGAATCTGCTTACGCCAAAGCCGGCATGGAAGAATTCATGTCCACGGTACATCCGCAGATGCGGCTTTCGACCGGACTGAATGCCTGCGTGTGGATTATCAATATGCTGCTGGTATTCGTAACGGGGGCGTTTGGGATCCATTTGTGGCAACAAGGCGCCATCGGCCCGGGCGCTATCGCGATTGTCATGAGTCTGGCGATCCGGTTGACCGGCATGTCACATTGGGTCATGTGGGAAGTCAACGCGCTGTTTGAAAATATCGGCACGGTACAGGATGGTATCAACACGCTCTCCAAACCCCAAAATGTCACCGATGCACCGAATGCAGATGAACTACACATTCATCATGGTGCAATCCATTTTAATCATGTTGGCTTTTCCTATCACTCGAATCAACAGGAATTTCATGGTATTTTTGACGACCTGAGCTTACACATTGCCGCCGGTGAAAAAGTGGGAATCGTTGGCCGTTCAGGCGCAGGAAAATCGACCTTTGTTAATCTGTTGCTCAGGTTTTATGATATCCAGCAAGGCAGTATCACCATCGATGGACAAGATATTCGTACAGTAACCCAGGATAGCCTGCGTGCCAATATCGCCATGGTGACACAAGATACGTCGCTGCTGCATCGTTCGGTGCGTGACAACATTCTGTTTGGCAAGCCGGATGCTACCGATGCACAGATGATTGCAGCAGCCAAACAAGCTCAGGCGCATGAATTCATCCAGACATTGCGGGATATCAAAGGTCGAACCGGTTATGATGCGCACGTGGGAGAACGTGGCGTTACGCTCTCCGGCGGACAGCGGCAGCGTATCGCCATTGCCCGGGTACTGCTAAAGAATGCACCTATCCTGGTGCTGGATGAGGCCACCTCGGCACTGGATTCTGAAGTGGAAGCCAGTATTCAGCAAAGCCTGTATCAGCTGATGGAAGGTAAAACAGTCATAGCCATCGCACATCGACTATCCACGATTGCAGCAATGGATCGACTGATCGTGTTTGATAAAGGCCACATTGTTGAGCACGGCAGCCACGCCAAGCTGATCGCCAATAATCAGCTGTATGCGCAACTATGGAATCATCAATCGGGTGGTTTTTTAGGGTTGCTAGAGAATGAATAGACTTGCACTGAACGACATGGCGGTTGATGGCTATGTGAATATCTGGAGCCGGGAGCGCTCACCCAATCCAGCCATTTTAACCCAAGAAGGTTCTTGAAGAACGTTTTCGAGGCAGCCGATATCGGGTAAAATCAGTCGAAAAAGCATAGTTTATGTGTAATCATCGAGCATTGAGCCTGTTTTAGCACCGTAACGACAACGCAAATAGTCTTTCAGTGGCTTGTAAGTGATATTAAGCGTAGCCTGTGCTATTTATTATAATTTCTGAAGTTGCAATCAACACTCGGTCAGTCCAACTGAGGCTCTTAGGTTTAAAAAAACTATCTGATGATAGCCGATCAAATATTTTCTAAAGTGTTATGACTGTTGTACTAACGTTAGTGATCCATCAATTTTGCAAGGCGTTCTAACCCAAAATGCGTTATGCAAGATTATGTTTGTTGCTTTGTTGGGTGAGTATGAGCTATTCGCCGCTTACTGTGGCAGAGGAAGTAGCAGAGTACACCGCAAAAGCGGCTTTCTTATATAATTTCGCGATTTTTACAACATGGCCCGATAGTAATTTTGATGTCTTTAATCTATGTATTTATGGCGCAGATCCTTTCGGCAAAGATCTTGACAAATTGATGAAGAAAAAGAGAGTAAATGAGCGCAGCGTTACCATTTACAGAATAAGCAATATTGATCAGCTCGAGCAATGTCAGCTGATTTTTATTTCCCACTCAGAGATTGATAGCCTGACAAGCGTTATCGATACTCTGAGAAACAAACCCATACTCACGGTAGCAGACAGCCCCGATGCTGCGCGACGCGGCGCAACTATTAATCTGGCTGTCAAAGACAATAAAGTAACATTTGAAGTCAACTTGTCTATGGTCAGAAAAGCCGGTCTGAATTTGAATGCCCAGTTGTTGCGTTTTGCCACCAAAGTACATCAGTAATCAACAAAAATCGCAATTCAATTGCAGCAATATTATCAACAAGTAGTAGCTGAAATTAGAAAAATACTCGACAATGATGACCGTAGAATCTGCTGAACTTTTATCGTCATCGATAGGTTGATGAAGAATTCTTCTTTCCAGAAAGCGGTTGCTCGCCTAGGCAACTGAATCTACAGGAATAAATTATGAAAGTAGCTGATATTAATCAGTTAAAAATTAGCACGTTGTTACCCAGCCCGAAAGGCGTGGCGCTTGCTTTATTAGAAGCTTGCCGGCGGGAGGATGTAGCGATCAATGAGATTACCAAACTTGTCCAGGCTGATCCCGCACTTTCAGGTCGCTTGATTCAGCGGGCCAATTCAGCCAATCAGGCTACGCGCGCTATCACCTCTGTAGCAGAAGCGATTTCTCGTATCGGTTTGCTGTCAGTCAAACAATTGGCGATGGGATTCTCACTGATCGATCAATATCAAGAAGGCGCTTGTAAGGAATTCGATTACCAGGGATTCTGGTCACATTCGCTCCTCATGGCAATTGTGATGCAAGAATTGGGTAAGTCGACACGAGCATCTGCACCTGATGAATTGTTTGCTTGCGGATTGCTGGCGCGTATCGGTTGTCTGGCATTGGCTACGATTTATCCGGATAAGTACAGCGAGTTAATAGCACAACAAACACTCGACACACCCTTGATCAGACTGGAGCAACAATATCTGAAGACTGATCACAGCGAATTGACCGCGGCAATGTTGATCAATTTTGGTGTTCCTAAGATTTTTGTTGAATCTGTTTATTATCATGAAACGCCTGATGAGTCGGGCTTCTCTGAAGGATCCCGCCCGTTTCAACTGGTGCATCTATTTTACTTAGGAAAACATATTGCTGATTTTGGATTGGCCGAGGAATCAGAGCGTAATCAACGAATTTCCAAGCTGATGCTGCTGGGTGGAAAAATCGGCTTGGATGCCGAATCATTTGGCGCATTGATAGATCAAGTCATGCAGGAATGGCGGTCGTTGGGGAAAATACTCAAGATACCCGCTGTGGAGCTTATCCCACCGTTTCATAAGATGATGAGTGCGGCTACGTCGCGCCAGGAAAATGACGCAGATGTTGCGCCACTACGGATCCTCGTAGTAGAAGATGATCCATCCAGCCTTATTCTTATCGAGGGATTGCTAGCGAGTACTCGGGGACACACATTATTTACCGCAAGCGATGGCCAGCAAGCCTTATCTTTAGCGATAGACATCTCGCCGCATATTGTCATAACTGATTGGATTATGCCGGTGATGAACGGACTGGAATTAACTAAATCTTTGCGCGCTACCGAATGGGGTCAGAATTTATATATCATTATGCTGACTGGGATTGAAGATGAGGAAGAAGTCGTCAAGGCCTTTGATGCAGGCATCGATGATTATGTGACAAAACCGATCAATTCGCGTGCTTTTCGAGCTAGGTTACGGGTGGCGTGGCACTATCGAAAGTTGCAAGAATCCTGGGAGCATGACCGGGAGCAACTCAAACGCTTTGCTGCAGAGCTGGCCATTACCAATCGTAAGCTAGAATATTTCGCATTAACCGATGTATTAACTGAATTGCCTAATCGGCGTGCAGGTATGGAAGCACTGACCGATGTATGGAGTGTTGCAAACCGATCGGGGCAATTGATGGCTGTCATGCTGATTGACATTGATCACTTCAAAAATATCAATGACACCTATGGGCATGCCATTGGCGACAAGGTGCTCAAAGAAGTAGCCATATCAATGAAAGACACTGCGCGAAAAGGAGATACTTTTTGTCGCATGGGCGGAGAAGAGTTTCTGATTGTTTGTCGCAATGGAAATACCGATGCGAAATCCGTTGTTCTTTTTGCAGAAAGAATCCGCCAACATGTCAGCAAGCAACAAATTCATATTGATGAAGCTCACATTAATATTTCTGTCAGTATCGGCATCGCCTTAAAAGAAGCGCATATGAAAAATGAGGATCATTTGGTCAATACTGCCGATAAGGCGCTCTACGCCGCCAAGAATGCAGGAAGAAATAGAGTTTTTCTGGCACTCGGTGATCGGTTCATTAGCTGTAGCTCGGACAAGCCACTCGGTCATTTCGACTAAATAGCATTTGCCAGTCAACTCCTGCTCCGCTTTTCGATATGCAGTCAATCCGTTCGCTTAATGTGAGTCTCCGGATGCCGGAATTATGACATAATTAGCCGTCTTAACCATTTCTGATCTAAAAGTGACTCAGCAAAATTCTTTTATTCATTATTCGATATTTTTTTTGATTGGAATGTTTGGTCTATCAATAGCACATACCCCTGTTCGAGCCGACAATGGAGTATGGATTGATGTTGATACCATCGAGCACACGTTATTGGTCATGCAGGGTAGTACTATTCAAGCTGTATTTAAGAATGTAGCCATCGGGCGCTATGGCACTACTTGGTCCAAGATGACAAAAGACGACAAAACGCCATTAGGTAGATTCAGAGTCGGCTGGGTCAACGAAAAAAGCCGCTATTATCGTTTTTTTGGTTTGGATTATCCAAATCTCGATACAGCTAAGCGTGCATTGGATGAAAACAGAATTTCTGAAGAAACTTGGTTTTCAATCTTAGAAGCAAAGAACTTGGGAAAGACGCCACCTCAAAATACACCACTGGGTGGTCACATCGGAATACATGGAATTGGCAGGGGCGACCAAGAAATTCATCATAAATACAACTGGACAAATGGCTGTATTGCACTAACCAATGAGCAGATTGATCAGCTTGGCAAATGGATAAAACCCGGCATCCTCGTGAACATTCGTTAGAAAAATAAGCAATCAACCAATTGATATCATTGAATATATTGATAAACACTTAAACCGAGCGCTGGAAACAAATATTTATTCATGTCATATAGTTGCAAGATAAACAGCTGTCGCGGGATGAGCATTTTTGTAAATTTGTCACAGAATCCATTTATTTTGCAGAAAAAATCAGATAAGATTCCGACAGGCTACTGATACCTAGGTGTCAGTAGCTAGTAAAGTGGCGGACGTTTATGCGCATTAAAGCATTAAATAGAATAAACACTGAGGAGATCGGAATGAAAGAAAAAATCAAGCATCCAGTTCGCGTTTTAACACTGGCAGCAATAGCAGGTGCTTTTATTGGATTAACGGGTTGTGCAACCACAGGTCAGTTAGAAGAATTACAGGCTAAAGTTAATGCCGTTTCAGCTGACGCATCCGCAGCTAAAGCAGAAGCGGCCGCTGCAAACGCTAAAGCAAACGATGCAGTACGTATTGCCAATGAAGCAAATAATCGTTCAATGGAAACAGAATCAAAAATTGATCGGATGTTCAAAAAAGCAATGCATAAGTAATCAGTCAGCATTCACAGTAAGAATTAAAAAAGCCCCTCATCTGAGGGGCTTTTTTATAAGTCACACTTTTCTATCTCGTTTCACTCTTTAATTATTTTGTGTATGAAACTGAGCTTGATAGCGTGAGCGTGAGATTAAAACCGGCATTCCATTTCTCTCGGTGATTGCTTTTCTTAAAACTTCCTGATCAATTTCAAAATCCTCAGCTATATTTTTCTTGCTACTTTTTAACGCAAGAAAATCGTTGATAGCATTTACTGTCATTTGTTTGTAGTTAGCAAACTTCTCCTCATCTTCTTCCAATGGTGGGTGCAATTCAATAAACAGTGAGTCAAGCAGCCAGCCGACTTTAATAGGCTGATTAACGATCTGCACTTGTGTTCCTAATGGAATCTTATCAAATAGTGCTTCGATATCCTCAGGGTACATGCGAACACATCCGGCTGAAACACGCATTCCAACACCGAATGGCTTAATTGTTCCATGTATCAGATAACTACCGCCACCGATACTTAAGCGCATGGCATGCCGACCCAAGGGATTTGTCGGGCCAGGTGGCACTACACTGGGGTAAGGCTGCTCTCCATTAGCTATCCGATCCATTTGAAGTGATTTTGGCGGTGTCCAGGTTGGATCTTTCTTTTTATCAACGATCTTTGATACACCCAGCGGAGTCACCCAGTCCATTCGACCAATCCCTACCGGATGCGTAATAATCATAGGCTTCTCCCCTCTGGTAGGTTCAGGGAAGTAGTAAATTCGCATTTCAGGTAGATTAAGTACCAAGCCTTTGCGATCAGCATGAGGGATAATATATCGACTTGGCAAAACAACTTTTGCACCATCTTCGGGTAACCATCGATCAACCGTCGGATTAGCTAGCAGAATCTCAATCTGGCCAATATCATATTGGCGCGCGATATCCAACAACGTCTCCTCACGACTTGCGTGAGTAGTTCGTATTTGACCAAAAATATCAACATCGTGAGGCGGAAGCACCCATGTTTCAGCGCGAATAGCAGAAACGACAACGAGATTAATGATGACAAAAATAAGCAGAAAAAATCTATACATAAGTTATATCGTGCAGTATCAACGAAAGAAATAACTACGACAAATGGAATAATAACTGAAATCTTCTTGATAAGAGCAGGAAAACAAATGCAGATCCGAGCAGCCTACTAGCATTCCACGACAAGTAAGTACTTCTCATGCCACACCAACCTTAACGTCAAGTGCATAGCGCCTGCACATCTTGTGCTTTTACTTTCGGGATATATGAACTGCGCACATTCCGCGCGCTTATCATTACATTGTTATGCGCGAATTCTTTTGGCAATTCCGGCGGCCAACCAAGTCGGCGATGGTTTAGGAAGCGATGGTTGATAGCTTAGCTCAATGCCACAAATCACTCTTTCAAGGCAGATTCGTACCACTGTTATACCGCCTATAACTCATTACATTTGCCGCACGCGCAGTACACAACATATATACGTTCTTTGAAATCATTCAACCCTATTCCACTTGACTCACCAGCATCTTTTATCGCCAATAAAAAACCTCTTGTCAGCAAACCGCCGCTGCTTCATTCGATTCGCTGGATTGCTGATTTCAGATAG
Organism: uncultured Nitrosomonas sp.; assembly: GCA_964647635.1. Lineage (GTDB taxonomy): Bacteria > Pseudomonadota > Gammaproteobacteria > Burkholderiales > Nitrosomonadaceae > Nitrosomonas. Next base: position 8,279 of record CAZYHY010000009.1, on the reverse strand, counting down.
TGCTCTCACCATCAATCGGATCGATATATGGTGTTTTCTGAATACAATTCACCAAGTTGCCTCTGCTAAACAGACAAGCCGTCTTTTCAGCCAAGCGGGGCAGGATGTTCATTGATCCAGCAAGTCTACCTCAATTCCAGCAATCCAACGCCTTCCACTAACTCTTAAGTGGCAATATTTAGAAGCTCTCAGGGCTTATCAGGAGAAGGCTCAGAATCTCTCGGTGCATAAGCGGATGGAGGCGGTTTATCCATCGGGTGGCCGTCCAAACTTTTTTTTCCTTCACAAGCAGTTAATACTAATATTGCAAATGCAGTGGCTAATAGTGAAAATTTAATCATTTAATCTCCGTATTTTTCTGTTTACTCGCGTGTAATAGCATAATCGAAGTAGTTTGATTATTCAAATTTGCGTTAAATGCTTAAATAGCTACAAAGTGTAAAGCGGGATATGTTCAACATCCTTCTATCTGACGCGCAAATAAAAAATATTATCTGGCAATCTGCGGTTTTAAGTGCCTCAAAAAAACAACCGCCCTATAAAGGACGGTTGTTTTAAGCTAAGAATAAACCAATATTTCATTATTTAGGTGTGCCTTCACGATCATCCATAAAACTGGGTGGGTATTGGCCTGGTTTTGGTTCACCGCAACCAACCAAAAAAGTCGCTAAAAGAGCGGCAATTAATAGAGAGTATTTCATATTTTTTATCTCCTATATTCAAAAAACTTGACGAAAAATAAATTATGTAAAACAACTCATCGATCATTCAGAAATAACAAATGACCACAACCTTAATACCAGAATACAATAATGCTGTCCAGAAAAAATTAGAGGGATCTACAACACGTCAAATGACAGGAGGTTTGTTAGTTGCTTAACTCTTACTCAGGATATAACCGCTAACATACCATTGATAAAGGATCTTTTTAGTCTCACTCCCAATTTCTGAAGATGGCGAAAATTCCTGATTGTCAGCAAGTCTAATGAGTTCTTTGTATGTATCAATACTTACTTTGTAGACTTCACCATTGATAAAAATTTTGTTATTACCGCTTAACATGCTACTTTTTAAGTTAAGCTGCACACCATGCTCTTTAATCTGCTTCTGAAATGCATTGAAGGTCAAAGGCTTCTCAGGCTGCTCAAAGAAAACATGCGCTTTAGGTTCTGAAAGATAAATGCCCAGAAAATCTTCGATATCGCTGCAGTTCCATTTAATTTTCTTCAGTATCGAATTCACCTGAGACTGCATTGCTGCATTGATTTTTGACGGATGAGTTTGCAATTGCAGATCCGGATCGGAATACCTGCCTTCCACCGCAACATTATCTTGCAAATAATTAAGAAATTGCGTTATCAACTCATGATGACTCGGTGCTCGGAAACCGATGGAATAGGTCATGCAATCATCTTCTGCAATACCATTATGCGCATAGTGAGGTGGCAGATACAGCATATCGCCAGCTTCTAGCACCCACTCCTGTTCGGGTTGAAAATTCTTCAAAACCCTCAGTGGCGCATCAGCAATGAATTGATCATCCTGTTGTGCGGATATTTGCCAGCGCCTGGATCCCATCCCTTGCAAAAGAAACACATCGTAGGAATCAAAATGCGGCCCGACTCCGCCGCCTTTAGGCGCATAACTCACCATTAAATCATCCAGGCGAGCATGAGGTATAAAACGAAATTTTGATAATAAATCACGCGCGGATGGAAGAAAATGGTTCACATCCTGTACCAGCAGCGTCCATTGCTTTTTAGGTAGATTTGACAAGTCATTGTCGCTGAACGGGCCGTGCCTGAGATGCCACTTACCTTTTTTCTGGACAACAAGACGGGATTGCGTATCTTCATCACACGCCAGTTTCATCAATTCATCGGGTGTTAACAAACCGCCAAAACCGGGCAAGGCATTTCTTATCAACAAAGGCTGCTTTTGCCAGTAATGACGTAAAAAATCTTTGGGTGTCATTCCCCCAAAAACGACAGCCTGTATTTTATTAATGTTTTGTTCCCCACAGTTCTTCCAGGCGTTTATCACGTCCACAGTTTTTCCGGTAATACCCATAACGAAGTGGATTTTTGATGTAATAATCCTGATGATATTCTTCCGCACGATAAAATTCGGAGGCGGATAAAATCTCCGTCACAATAGGCTGAGTAAATCGACCGGATGCTTTCAGCGCCTTTTTTGAGGCTTCTGCCAATTCTTTTTGGTCAGGATTAAGATAAAAAATCGCACTACGGTATTGTGTGCCAATATCACAAAACTGTCGGTTACGTGTCAGCGGATCGATCGTTAACCAATAAGCTGCCAATAATTGGGAGAAGCTGGTTTTTGACTTATCAAAATGCACTTGCACAGCTTCCACATGCCCCGTTGTTCCAGCCGATACTTGTTCATATGTTGGATTTACTACGGTGCCACCAATATAACCCGATGTAGTCGAAACGACTCCGGGTATTTTGTCAAAATCAGACTCAGTGCACCAAAAACAACCGCCGGCAAAAATTGCCACCTCCAGATTCTCATCGGGTACTTGTGCAATTGCTGATTCTGCGGTGGGTGTATCCATTTGCTGGCAAGCACTTAATATTAATATGGATAGCAATAAGATAACCATAAAATGCCCTCGACAAAGCCACGTCCACATAGGCTCACCCCCTCAGCGTTGGCAGTTGATCGGTTTCCAGTATAAACTTTAGCGCCAGCCCATTATTACACCAGCGCTCGCCTCGTGGGGGCGGCCCATCTTTGAAAACATGCCCCTGATGCCCGCCACATCGTATGCAGTGATATTCGGTACGCAGAAAAATCAACTTAAAGTCGCGTCTTGTCTCCATATGCCCAGGAATGGGCTGTGTAAAGCTCGGCCATCCAGTCCCGCTTTCATACTTATGTTGACTTTCAAACAACGGCAAATAGCATGCAGCACAGATAAAGGTCCCCGCTCGATGCTCATGGTTTAATTCGCTACTTCCAGGTTCCTCTGTATGCTCTTCAAATAAAACCCGATAGGCTTCCGGCGACACCAATCCACGCCACGCTTTATGGGGTTTGTTGAGTGGTTCGATCGCAGTTTGCGGATTAATATCGCCCGCGATCAGTTGCTCCGGCAACAAAAATGAAAGTGCGGGTAAGGCAGTCACTACACTTATTCCTTGAAGAAAAGTGCGTCGTTTCATAAGAAACTCCTCGTTGAGTTAATGAAGCTCGATACTGCATTGCACAAAAATTAACATCAACCGATCAAACCGGTGTTACTCGTAATAATTTAAGACGCTAGCTCAGGATTGGCATCATTTTGATTAATTCTGCCCTGCAGATTTACCTACAAATCCTGTATCATCGCGGTTTTAGGATTATATCTTAGTCTACATGAAAATCACTTTTCTGGAATTTGAACAAAATATTGCAGAATTTGAATCAAAAATAGATGAGCTACGCTTTGCTCAAGGCGACTCTGCATTGGACATTTCATCTGAAATCGCACGATTACAGGCAAAAAGCCAATCACTCACAAAAAATGTCTATGCAAAATTGACTCCGTGGCAAATTTCGCAAGTCGCTCGGCACCCACAGCGTCCCTATACGCTGGACTATATAGAACATCTGTTCACCGATTTCGAAGAATTACACGGCGACCGGAATTTTTCTGACGATCATGCGATTGTGGGCGGTTTAGCGCGCTTCAACGGCCAAACCGTTATGATCATCGGTCATCAGAAAGGACGCGATACCCGGGAAAAAATTTATCGTAACTTTGGCATGCCCAAGCCGGAGGGCTATCGTAAAGCACTGCGTCTAATGCGTTTGGCTGAGAAATTCTCCATCCCGCTGATTACTTTTATTGATACGCCGGGCGCCTATCCGGGCATCGATGCAGAAGAGCGGGGACAATCTGAGGCCATTGGTAAGAATCTTTATGTCCTGGCAGAATTAAGAGTACCTGTGATCTGCATTATTATTGGAGAAGGCGGTTCCGGTGGCGCCTTGGCGGTAGCTGTTGGTGATGTGATACACATGCTGCAATATGCCACCTACTCCGTCATCTCTCCTGAAGGCTGTGCTTCGATTCTATGGAAAAGCGCAGACAAGGCACCGGAAGCCGCAGAAATCATGGGCATTACCGCCGATCGGCTGAAAGCAATGAATTTGATCGACAGTATTATTACTGAACCCATTGGCGGAGCGCATCGTGATTATCCAGCAGTGATGCAATCGGTAAAAACCGTTTTAAAGGAATCGCTCCGCAAACTTCAAGATCATTCTACCGAGATACTTCTGGATAAACGCATCGAGCGACTCATGGCATATGGCTCATATAAGGAAGTCAAAGTCGAATAGCCTGGTATGTGATACTAAAAAAGTATTGCTTACACATATTAAACAAGGCAATCATTTAACGATTGCCTTGAGTGGCGGCATAGATTCGATCGTATTACTGCATGTACTTGTTACACTATCCAAACAAATGCAATTTACGCTTTCTGCTGTACATGTGAACCACGGCATCAGCCGCAACGCTGTACTGTGGAGCAGATTTTGCTGTGATCTTTGTCACGCTTATGGCATTTCTGTCTACGTTGCGTACATACACATCCCCGAAGAATCCGGCATAAGCCTTGAAGCAGCTGCTCGCGAAGAACGCTATCGCATTTTCAATCACGTACAGGCTGACTATGTGGTGCTCGCGCAGCATTTAGACGATCAAGCCGAAACATTGTTATTACAATTATTTCGTGGTGCAGGCGTTAAAGGGTTAAGTGCCATGCCGGTTGTGAGAAAACAATCCTCTGATAATGCACCGCAGATACTGCGGCCACTACTGGAAGTTTCTCGTAGCAGAATCGAATCCTACGCACAGCAAAATAAATTGAATTGGATCAACGATGAAAGTAACGACAGTATTACTTTCGATAGAAATTTTCTGCGTCATGGCATCCTACCCCTATTGAGAGGACGATACCCCAATTATCCTCAAACACTGTTCCGTACCAGTCGTCATTTGTCCGAGGCATCGTTGTTATTGGACGAGTTGGCCGCGATGGATAGTGAAAGCTGCCTGGTTTCCGGTAAACTTCAAGTCGATGGCCTACGTCAGCTGAGTTTTCCTCGCGCAAAGAATCTTTTTCGCTATACTTTGTTGCAACAGAGCGCGAGCCTCCCCAGCACAGCAAAATTAGAAGAAATTTTGCATCAGCTTTTATCGTTATCCTCGGATAATCAATTCCATATCAGTTTTGGTGCTACTGAAATTCGCTGTTACCAAGGTGCTGTTTACATATTATCTAGAAAAAAAACTTCGGAGCAGCCCGAGCACTGCCAATTCATATGGCGTGGGGAAACATTTTTAACACTTCAACATGCGAATGGTGCTATTCGTTTTATTCAGGCAGAAAATCAAGGCATCGATCAACAGAAAATATTAAATAAAATAATGACTGTGCGTTCGCGTAGTGGTGGAGAACGTTTCACACCGGCCTGTAACCGGCCGCGACGCAGCTTAAAGAACCTATTACAAGAAGCTTCGATACCGCCGTGGGAGCGCACTATGATGCCATTGCTGTTTTGTGATGATAAGCTCATCTGGGTACCTGGAATCGGCATTGACTGTGAATTTCAAGTAAAATCCGGTGAACTGGGAGCACTACCGAGTTGGAATCCTGGGTGAAAGTAGGTTATGTAATTTTGGAAACAACAGAAACTTTAAAGATTGTTAATACAATCAATTTATTCTCTAAGGAAGCTTAATGATTCTGGTAACGGGTGGCGCGGGATTTATTGGAAGTAATTTTATTTTGGATTGGCTAGCGCAATCTGATGAAAAAATTGTAAATCTTGATAAATTAACTTACGCGGGCAATTTGCAAAATCTGTCCTCATTAACGGGAAACTCCGGGCATATTTTTGTGCAAGGGGATATCGGGGATGTCGAACTCGTTTCACGATTATTGGCTCAGTATCAGCCTCGGGCCATTATTAATTTCGCCGCCGAAAGTCATGTAGATCGTTCGATCCACGGTCCGGAAGACTTTATTCAAACTAATATTCTGGGCACATTTCGCTTATTGGAAACGATACGCGCTTACTGGAACGGACTCGAAACAGCCGCAAAACAAAATTTCCGCTTTCTCCATGTTTCAACCGACGAAGTGTATGGTTCTTTGATCCAAAATGAACCCGCATTTACTGAGGAACATCGCTATGAGCCCAATAGCCCCTATTCTGCAAGCAAAGCCTCCAGCGATCATTTAGTGCGAGCCTATCATCATACCTACGGCCTACCTGTGCTGACTACAAACTGCTCGAATAATTATGGTCCCTTTCAGTTCCCGGAAAAACTGATCCCTTTGATGATTGTTAATGCGTTAACAGGAAAATCCTTACCGGTATATGGCGATGGCCTGCAAATTCGTGACTGGCTATACGTCACCGATCACTGCAGCGCGATTCGCCGTGTTTTAGCAGCCGGCAATCCGGGAGAAACTTATAATATTGGCGGCTGGAATGAGAAGCCCAACATTGAAATCGTGCAAACAATTTGTAATTTATTGGAGGAATTGCATCCGGGTGCTATGTTTCATAATCTCATTACTTACGTCAAAGATCGGCCAGGGCACGATCGTCGTTATGCCATCAACGCTACCAAAATTGAACGCGAGCTGAATTGGAAGCCAGCGGAGACCTTTGAAACAGGCATCCGTAAAACTATTCATTGGTATTTGGAAAATCGGCAATGGATTACTGACGTTCAAACTGGCACATACCGGGAATGGATAGAAAAGAACTATGTTGAGTTACAGTCATCGCAATGAAAATTCTGCTATTCGGTAAAAATGGTCAGGTTGGATGGGAGCTGCAGCGGAGTTTAGCGCCTTTAGGCGAACTCATTGCACTGAATTCAACACACGACGAGTACTGTGGTGATCTTACTGATCTTGCGGGCATCCAACAAACGATACGGAAAATTGCACCCGATATCATTGTCAATGCCGCCGCCTATACTGCTGTGGATAAAGCTGAAAGTGAAACGGAATTAGCGCATATTTTAAATGCCCATGCCCCCGGTGTGCTTGCGCAAGAAGCAAAGCAATTGAACGCTTGGTTGGTTCATTATTCCACAGATTATGTTTTTAACGGTAACGGCGATCAACCGCACCTTGAAACAGGCGCGACGGATCCGCTCAATGTATATGGAAAAACCAAACTGGAAGGCGAGAATAATATTGCTGCGTCCGGATGCTCACATTTAATATTCCGTACCAGTTGGGTTTATGCAGCGCGTGGCAATAATTTCATTAAAACGATACTGCGTTTAGCACAGCAACGTGATAAGTTAACGATTGTCAATGATCAGATCGGTTCGCCTACCGGCGCAGAATTGATTGCGGACGTTACTGCCTACGCATTACTTTCATTAAGACACCAATCTGATGTTTCCGGCTTATATCACTTGGTCGCCAAAGGATATACTTCATGGTATGAATTCGCCCGTTTTATCTTGGAGCATGCGAGACACGCAAATCTTCCATTAAAAATCCAACCGCATGCCCTGCTACCCATAGCAAGCTGTGATTTTCCCTTACCTGCAAAACGCCCAATGAATTCACGTTTAAATACTTGTCTGCTGGAAGAGCGATTTAATTTAAATCTGCCTGCTTGGCAATCGGGTGTAGCTCGCACATTGACTGAGATTCTAAGCAAGGAAGTATGATGTGCTCGGTTTTAATCTTCCGTTACATCCTCAATTCCTGAGTTTTATGTTTCAGTCAATCGAATAGATTTCATAAGACGAAATATGTATATCGTTGCCTATTTCAATTGATATACCGGAGGTAAACATGAGGGGTTTCTCGGCTAAACCAAAAACAAAAACTTGCTTGAATGATTGGCTAAGTTCGTTATATACTCATTTTTTTAACTAGTAGTTAAAGAAAAAGAGAACTTTTTTATAAGGAAAATTACACAATGAAATATACTCTTCTAACTGCATTTTTACTGGCTCTTCTAACATTGTCTGCATGCGGCGGCAAACCTAGCCAAGCACTGCCTGAACAAGAGAAAGCAAACTATGAGAAAATCATGAGCGGTGGAGAAGCAGATAGCAAAAAATAATCCCTCTGCTCTGTTTGAGGAATTAATAAAAAACCGCCTTTCAAGGCGGTTTTGTTTTTTAAGCTTACAAATTCATTTTCTAGCGTATTTGACTGGAGTTATTGGTAAGCGTCCAACGCCACCATCTAACAATTTTTAATGCCCTCAATTATCCTCAA
>CAZYHY010000008.1:0-90056 GCA_964647635.1 uncultured Nitrosomonas sp. | reverse complement strand
ATACAATCATTTGCGCTATATTTCAGTTGGTTGAATGTATTTCAGGGGCGACTAACTATGTATTCTATAAAACATAGAATGGCGTGAATAAACGATTTTAGAAGATAATGTGAATACTTACAGAGCATCCGAACAATTAAAATCGCAATATTTAAGCATTAAATATCCACAGACGAAGCAGCTTCACGCCGCGCCTGACGTGCTTTTTTTGTGGGTGGTTCCAGAAGGGTAGCGGTTAGATCGTGAAGCGTCAACAATAACTGAAGATGCCGCTGCGCCCACATTGGCAAAGGCGCGGTTCCGGTCAACCAATTGGAAACACTCACCGGAGTAACCCCCGCTTCCATTGCAAAATCTGATTGCTTCCAATCTAACTTGGCTAATCCCTTCCTGAATTCTTCCGGTGTCATAATGCCCCTTATTGGCAATAGAAAATAATTTTCCTAAAAAGTGGGGAATCCAATAACGGCGCGGGTTACAGCGGCGTTTTGCCAAGTTTATAGCGTAATACCCATAATTATTTGCACATTCAGTAACACAAACAATAATGCCGACTATACAACCCAATGACAAAAAACACCCATTTAACCCGCGCCAGTGGGAAGCGGCAACAGGATAATTCCGCGCTGCATTTTCGCTCTGAATCGACGCGGGATATTTAAAAAGTAGGGCAATGACTAAGCAAAAAATCCCAGAATAAAGGTTAAAAGTAGGGCGCGCCCTACTACTTTAGGTGATGACTTTGAATAAGTAGGGCGGCTGTAACCAAGTAATCACAATGGTTTCAAGGATGCTGCCCTACTCGCCCTACTTGCCCTACTAAAAAATTAGGGGGTAGGAATAGAATCAATATAATGAGGACATAAAAATCAAATTGATTTACCGAATAACGAAATGACTTCAGCACCTTTTTCAATTGTTTCTAAATGGTCACTCCACCATGTCATGAGTCTTTTCCGTTCCGGCAAATACTCAGCCCGGTTATATGCACCCCGTACTTCATTTTTCTCACCATGTGCTAATTGTCGCTCGATAGCATCAGGACTAAACAAACCAGATTCATTCAGTGCAGTGGATGCGACAGCCCGGAATCCGTGCCCAGTCATCTTGCCTTTATAGCCCAGGCGGTACAGCGCAAAGAGCAATGTATTATTGCTGATTGGTTTGTTCGGATTGCGACCGGGTAACAGGTAACGACTATCACCGGCAATGGTTTTTAAATCAGTCAGTATGCTCAATGTCTGACGGGTGAGAGGTACTACATGCTCGTTCCTCATTTTCATTCGCTCACTGGGAACAATCCATAGCGCATTGTTCAGATCAAACTCTGTCCATAATGCACCAATTAATTCATTGGTACGAACAAAGGTTAAAGCCAGTAATTGCAAAGCAAGCTGCGTTTGTCTGTCGCCTATGTTTTCATAGGTAGCTATTGCCCTTAATAGTTCTGGGAGTTCTTCAGGTTTGACGGCTGCCTGATTTTTCTTCTTGTGAGATTTGAGAGCGCCACGTAAATCACCAGAAGGGTCACGTGTGCAGCGACCAGGCGCTTCGGTTGATAAACTGTAGCGGAATACCTGACCACATACCCCAAGCACTCTATGCGCCAGATCATAAGAGCCACGCTGCTCAATGATGCGTATCATGTTGAGCAATTGCGGCGCTTCGATGATGCTGATGGGATACCTGCCAATATAAGGGAACACATTCATTTCAAGCCTACGTACCACGTCCTTGGCGTGACTTTTTACCCATCCATGAACTTGATTGCCATACCATTCACGGGCAACAGCTTCAAAACTATTCTCAGCAGCCTCTTTTGATTTTTGCTTATTGATCTGTCGATCATGGGATGGGTCAATATTGCTTGCCAGCTTGACACGTTCAGCTTGTGCAAGCTGCCTGGCTTGTTTTAATCCCACGACAGGATAGACACCTAGTGAAAGGGATTTTTCTTTGTCATGGATTTTGTAACGCAACCGCCAATATTTACGCCCATCTTCATATACCCAAAGATAAAGCCCTTGGCCATCGTGAAGCTTGCGTATTTTCGTACCTTCAGCCGCAGCATTCTTGCAAGCCAAGTCTGTCAGTAACTCTTTTATAGCCATAATGTGGTAACTTTTGGTGTGGTAAAAATAGTTACTACACAACTTACCACATTTTTTTACCGGCTTCTAGCGGATTATTTTGGATTGCTATGGAATTAAATTTCTTGTTAATCAGCTTGTTTGTTGAGTTTTGTGGACTTCTCTGGATTTGTACGGATACAAAATTGGCGGAGGCGGTGAGATTCGAACTCACGGTAGAGTCACCCCTACGGCAGTTTTCAAGACTGCTGCCTTAAACCGCTCGGCCACACCTCCTTGTGAAGGACGAATCATACCTTTTAGCGCGCTTTTTGGCTAGCCATTACAAGCTTTAATTGATGGTGGGCGATCTTTCTGGTTTTGTCGGTGGGTTTCGTAAATTGCCTAAAGACGACAACCTCACATCCCGAATTTCAGTTGAACATATCTAAGCTGGCGCAGCTGAGTGCGCTTTACGTTGCTTATTTTCTGCTGCGTTACTTATTGTCTGGTGCAGGGCGGAGCGCTTCCGCATTCAGAAATTGTTGCAAGTGCGGTAGTACGAGTGACGGTTTTTCTTCTTGAGCCGCGTGACCGACATCGCTGAGGACGACCAGTTTTGAGTTGGGTAGATTCTTATGCAGGCGCTCACCAATCGCCAGTGGAATAATTTCATCGTTCCTGCTCCATATAATCAAGGTAGGAATGGTCAGGTTGGCATAGTTGTCCGAAAACTGTTGCAGATCTGTTGGCAGCATCTGCCGTGCGCTGGTCAGTGTGGCGTATTTTGCGTTGGGTTTGCCCAGGTTGCCGGCGTAGTGGTCTATGGCATCTTGCGGAATCAGCGCATCATTGAAGTACACTTTTTCTAGCAGACTCTTGACTTGCAGGGTGTTCGGGGTAGCGTAGATTGCCAGTGGTCCTAGTATCGGAGTCGCTAATACCTCGATGAAATCCGGAAGAGCCTGTGGATAGGCGATGCTGTCTATCAATACCAGGCTTTTCTGTAGATGCGGATGCGATGTGGATAAATATATCGAAGTGACCAAGGCCACGCCGCCGCCGTATGAGTGCCCAATGATGTGGAGGTTTTGCAGGCCGTTTACGAGGATAAAATTTCTTACCAATCTGGCCTGTTCATAAACGGAATATAAATCATCGCGCGGTTTAGGCGATTCACCAAAACCTTTCAGATCAACGGTGATGACGCGGTATTTTTGCGCTAGCGGTGCAATGATGTGCCGCCAACTGTAACTGCTGGCACCGAAGCCGTGGATGAGCAACACTGGATCGCCTGTGCCGATGCTGTTGGACGCTAACTGCAGTTCATTTACCGGGTCCGGATTACGATACTGTGACCAGCCCGGAATGTTTTTATCCATGACTGCACAGCTAGAAAGACTGAAAGTTACAAACAGAAATACAGATAGCGGTGTTTTTTTCATGAAATTCTTCATGATTAGAGGGACCGAATAAGCATGACCATATCAAATAATCCGCCGCCGGCAAAACTTAATACACCAAAAGCAGGGAGTAGTGCGATAGCCTTGCAAGCTGTCTCCAAGCGTTTGGCTTCCGTATCGTCTGCAATCTTCATGTGGCGTGGAATGGATAAAATCACGTGACAGATCAGACCGAGAAAGATGATGTTTCCAATGGTAAGCGGGAGCAAATTGGTGAGATAAATTTCTATCGGGCCAAGTGTTATTTCAACGCAAACTCCGCAGCTGTCGACTAGCGCAAACACCATGTCACGCCGAGCATTAATGATTTCAAAGAAACTCAGGGTGGTGTTGACAGCCCCCCATAAAGCAGCCAATAGCACAATGGGAAGGCCCAGTTTGTTAATGTCGTCCATGGCAATTCTCCTTTTCTCAGCAAAATAGGATGCTTATATAAACAGGATTATTTCAGTTGGTCATTCTTCTCCACCCGTTTTATAATCCGCACACAGCAACTAATCTAATCCTCCGGGCACTGTACACGGTATCTAATATGGTATGAATCCAAATTTAAATCAACTGCAGCCTTATCCGTTTCAGAAGTTGCACCAATTGTTCGCAGGGGTGGTGCGCAATACCGCGTTTAATCCGATCGAATTACAGATTGGTGAGCCCAAGCACGCAACGCCTGATTTTATTCGCCAGGCGATGATAGATAATCTGGATGGTTTATCCACGTACCCGACGACGCTGGGGACATCCACGTTGCGCAATAGCATTGCGGCATGGATAAAACAGCGTTTTAACTTACCGGAAATCAACCCGGAGACGGAAGTCATTCCCGTCAACGGTAGTCGTGAAGCGCTATTTTCGTTTGCGCAGACGGTGGTGGATACTCGTGTCAGCCGTCCGGTAGTGGTTTGTCCCAATCCGTTTTATCAGATTTACGAGGGAGCTGCGCTATTGGCAGGAGCTGTGCCGTATTTTATTAACATCTTACCGGATGACCGTTTTAAGCTGGATTTTTCACAGTTAGGCGATGATGTATGGTTGCGCACGCAATTGATTTATGTGTGCTCGCCGAGTAATCCTACCGGTGGCGTAATGACGCTGCAGGAATGGCGGGAGCTGTTTGCGTTGTCGGATCGTTATGGCTTTGTGGTGGCTGCGGATGAATGTTATTCGGAAATTTATTTTGATGAAGCCAATCCTCCGTTAGGGGCGCTGGATGCCGCGCAGCAATTGGGTCGTTCCGGTTTTCCGCGTTTGGTGGTATTTAATAGCTTGTCAAAACGTTCCAATGTGCCGGGACTGCGTTCCGGCTATGCAGCGGGAGATGCCAAGCTATTGGAGAAATTCCTGTTATATCGCACGTATCATGGCTCTGCAATGAGTCCCGTCGCTCAGGCTGCGAGTGCTGTGGCTTGGAATGATGCAACCCACGTGGTGCAGAATCGTCGCTTGTATGCACAGAAATTCTCTGGTGCGGTCGCGCTGTTGTCGGATGTGACAGCGGTACAGATGCCGGATGCGGGTTTTTATTTGTGGCTTAAAACACCCATCAGCGATACCGAATTCACCAAAAGGCTATATCAAGATTATAATGTAACGGTGCTGCCGGGCAGCTATCTGGCACGCGATGCGCATGGCTTCAATCCGGGGAAGAATTATGTGCGGATTGCGCTGGTTGCTTCACCGCAGGAGTGTATCGAGGCGATGAACAGAATTAAGAATCTGATGACTCATTTGGGTTGAGCTAGGCTGAATTTAAATTATTAGGAAAAATTATGAATAAATTGAGAACCATCATTGAAGAAGCTTTTGATCGCCGTGCAGACATGACACCGCGCAATGTCGATGCCAGTTTGAAGGAATCCGTCGCGCAGGTTCTTGCCATGCTGGATAGTGGCAAATTACGTGTGGCCGAGAAGATCGACGGTGATTGGGTGACGCACCAATGGATTAAAAAAGCCGTGTTGCTGTCATTTCGGATCGAAGATAACAGTTTTATCAAGGGCGGTTTTTCCAATTATTTTGACAAAGTACCATCAAAATTCGCTGATTACAGCTCCCGTGATTTTCGTGATGGCGGTTTCCGTGTGGTGCCGCCTGCAGCCGTACGTAAAGGCTCATTTATTGCCCATAATGTGGTGTTGATGCCGTCGTATGTCAATATTGGCGCGTATGTCGATGAGGGCACGATGGTCGATACTTGGGCGACGGTAGGATCGTGTGCGCAAATCGGCAAGAATGTGCATTTATCCGGCGGTGTGGGGATTGGTGGCGTGCTGGAGCCGGTACAGGCGAATCCGACGATTATTGAGGACAATTGTTTTATCGGTGCGCGCTCAGAAGTTGTGGAAGGCGTCATCGTCGGTGAGAATTCAGTGATTTCGATGGGTGTTTATATTGGTCAAAGCACAAAAATTTATAACCGCGAAACCGGAGAAGTCAGCTATGGTCGTATCCCACCGGGTTCGGTTGTCGTGTCAGGTAATTTGCCGGCTGAGAATGGTAAATACAGCTTGTATTGTGCGGTAATTGTCAAACAGGTGGATGCCAAAACCCGGTCAAAAACGGGTATTAATGAGTTGCTGCGCGGTATCTGATCGGATTTGAGCGCGGCAAATAAAAAATCCCCGAAATGGGGATTTTTTATTTGGAATGATGCGGCCTGATTAATTCTTAACAATCTGGTTATCCACTTTCTTCACACCGTCCACGATCCAGGTATGCATATTGACGCGGGTAAGCTGATCATCATTTTTGACCGTGCCGCTCAGGACGACATTGCCATCGCTGACTTTGATATCGATTTTGGTGCCTTGTAAAACCGGATCCGACTGTACTGCAGAGGTGATGCGTGCAAAAATAGTCGAATCATCAAAGACTGGCGCAGAAGGCGGTGGAACCCAGGATTTGTGTGTTCTTTCGGCATAGTTTTCGCAGCCGATCAACATTAGCGCAGTCATGAATAGCATGGCTAAAGTAATTAATTTGTAACGAATTTGCATAGTGTTTCTTCCCTATCAATGTTTTTGAATGAAGCTAATTATTGCAACATAAGCTTTGCTATTAGATTGCATTTGTTAGCTCTGGTTCTTGTTTTGCGAGGTGTTTTGAATCATAACCCTACCAATGGGATATAGACAAGTCAGATTCAAAACATGGTTTTTTGTAAAAAGCATTGTACTTGGGTGGTTAGATCACCCGCCAAGCAATCAAATGCTTGTACGGTATCAGTTTTCATGTGGCGCAGCCAGGTCAGTTGCCGTTTGGCCAGTTGACGGGTGGCGGCAATTCCCATGTCGTGCAATTCAGCTGCATTGATTTTGTCATCCAAATAAAGGCAGGTTTGCCGGTAACCGACGCAACGCATCGATGGAGATTCGGTGTTGAGGGAGGGAAATTGTCGGCGGATGGACTGCACTTCATCGATTAATCCGTAATTCAGCATCGATTCAAAGCGCGCAGCGATGCGCTGGTGCAGCTGACTGCGCTCGTTGGGAACCAGTGCAATGTTGATGGCGCGGTAAGGAAACTCCGCTTGCTTGGGAGTTTTTAGTAGTGCCGACATCGGTTGCTGCGTCAGATAGCACACTTCCAGAGCACGCTGAATACGCTGGCTATCTGTTGCTTTGATGCGCGCTGCGGTTTCCTGATCCAGGGTTTTGAGTTTTTGATGCATGGCCGGCCAACCCAGTTGTTCGGCCATATCTTCCAGTACCCGGCGAAGATCCTGATCCGCTGGCGGTAATGCCGACAAACCTTGCTGCAGCGCCCGGAAATATAACATGGTGCCACCGACCAATAGTGGAATCTTATTGCGTTGGGTAATTTCCTGCATGACACTCAGTGCATCGTTGCGAAACTGCGCTGCAGAATACTGTTCGTTGGGATCAATAAGATTAATCAGATGGTGAGGCATGTGGGATAGCGTTGCCTGATCGGGCTTAGCTGTGCCGATATTCATATGACGATAAACCTGAGCAGAATCCACGCTGACGATTTCGACCGGAAAGTGCGCCGCAATATCCAAAGCGATCCGGCTTTTACCGCTCGCGGTGGGGCCCATTAAAAGAATAGCGGGCGGTAGAGGCGTGAAATGCTGCATGATGCAATGATAAATGAATGTTGGAAAGTATTTGTATTAACAATGACTAAATCGATTATGCGTACTATGAGAGTTTTATGGTGAAATAGTCATTGGACAATCGGAGAAACTCGGCTAAACTTTGGCAGAATCAACTTCTCGTAGGAATAAGACATTGAAAATCTTTGCTGTTACAATATTTCTGATCATATTATATAGTTTAGGCTCGGCACTGTATTACATGTACAAAGATAAAGGCAATTCGACGCGCATGGTCAGGTCGTTGACCGTCCGTATTGGTTTGTCATTTTTTCTGTTTATTGTCATGATGGTATCATATCGTTTGGATATGGTATCTGACTAAAGTGCACTGCGTACAGTATTAACTGTGCGCAGTACAATCAGCATTTTTGAGAAAAATATCCAAAGATGTCGTCGTCATTGGCGCAGGTGCTGCAGGTATGATGTGTGCGATTGCAGCAGGTAAACGGGCGCGCGATGTATTATTAGTGGATCATGCGCATAAACTGGCGGAGAAAATACGCATTTCCGGCGGTGGTCGCTGTAACTTTACCAATCGTTATGCCAAGGCGGAAAATTTTCTTTCCAAGAATCCGCATTTTTGTCGTTCCGCACTGGCTCGTTTTACCCCTCAGGATTTTGTCGCGTTGATTGAGAAGCATGGTATTCATTATCATGAGAAAAAAGCAGGACAATTGTTTTGCGATGACAGCTCACAACAAGTCATTGATATGCTGCAGCGCGAATGCGAAATTGCCGGCGTGGACTGGCAAATGCCTTCCCAAGTAAAGCAGGTTGAATATTTGCCAGCGGATCAGGCAATGCAACATGCCGAACGGAAATTCATGCTGACCACAGAACGCAATACTATCATGGCAAGTTCATTAGTAATTGCCACCGGTGGTTTGTCGATTCCACAAATTGGCGCCAGCGCGTTCGGTTATCAAATTGCCAACCAATTTGGCATCGGCGTGACGTCTCTGCGCCCCGGTCTCGTCGGCTTAACGTTTGCTGCTGAGGATTTTACTGCTTTCAAGGATATCTCCGGCGTAGCGATAGATGCTGAAGTCAGTTGCACAGGCGCCGCGTTTCGTGAGAATGTATTATTTACCCACCGCGGTTTAAGTGGCCCGGCGATTTTGCAGATTTCTTCCTACTGGCAACCGGGCGAACCGCTGCATGTCAATTTGTTGCCACAACAGGATGCGTTGCAGATTCTCTTCATGCATAAACACAGCGCTACACTGCTATCCAATTTACTGGCGCGTTATTTGCCTAAGCGTTTTGTGCAAGTTTGGTGTACGGTAATGCTGGCGCAGCTGGCCATGACGGTAAAACCCATGAATCAATATCGTGACGGCGAACTACGCCAGATTGCCGATAAGCTCCGCGATTGGCAGATCGTTCCCAGCGGCACCGTCGGTTATAAGAAGGCGGAAGTGACGCTGGGAGGGGTGGATACACATGAATTATCATCTAAAACGATGGAATCCAAGCGTGTACCGGGCTTGTATTTCATCGGGGAAGTGGTCGACGTTACCGGCCATTTGGGCGGATTTAATTTTCAGTGGGCCTGGTCGTCGGGTCATGCAGCGGGGCAGGTGGTTTAAGTGGCATGCCGCTTTTATTCTATTCGTGCAATTTTACTGCCATTAATGGCGTTGCTATTGGTTGCGTCAACCGCGGCGGGCGTGTTCGAATTTGCCGGTGGGGCCAATAGTGTCGATGTAATCACCCATCCAACCGGCTATGACGGGACGGGAAGAAAACTGATCGTAACGGTGGGTATTTCGCCTGCTTCTGCGCATGCAGGCGAGATGGAAATACCCTTGCAGAATGCCATCAATACCTGGAATCGGTTGGTACCTACGATAGCCAACGTCATGACCACAGGAAGCAATGTACCGAGTGATTACTTTGATTTTGAATCGGTTGTTTTACATGAGCTGGGGCATTGCATGGGTCTTGCGCATCCCAACCTGGCATCGGGATCGGGTCTCGCTGGCGGTGATAAAAACTATACGGCGGCTACCAGCGGTGCCAATACTGTATTCGATTTAGATCGCGGTGCTGATGGCATTATCGGCTCCAGCGATGATATGCGTGGTGATGATGTCAATTTGCACTGGTTCTTCAAAGGGGTTAATAATCCTTTCTTGCTGCCTGAGGTGATTGATAAAACAACCTATAGCCGCAATCTCAGCGATCTTCCAGTAGGTCACCAATACGCAGCTAATGGTGATCGTGATGTTTCCAAGCTGTTCAATATCGAGAAAACTGAAGCGGTCATGCAACAAGGCATTCAAGCGGGTGAGGCGCAGCGTACGCTAACCGCTGACGATGTGGCGACGTTGCGTTTGGGTATGAGCGGTATGGATATGATCGCGGGAACGCCGGATGATTATACCGTTGAATTGCAGTACCAAGGGATCACTGAGAACGCCCACATCGTTTTGACTTCTGATGACAAAGTAGATCTTTCGGTTTGTGAAATTGTTGGCATTCATATCAATCGCGATAAGAATCATATTGCTATCCAATCCGGTGAGATTTCATTCAATCCCGGCATTTTGTGGTTCTTTAATCAAGAATTAACTGTCGCTCAACCCACTCCTGACGTTTTGGTATCTGTCAATGATAGAACGGATTCAAAGCTATTAAGACAGGGTGACAATCTGGTGCTGCGCGTTGCGCTTGATCCTGGCGTCAGAAACGGGAATCCGGCAGATTATTGGGTGAAGGCAATGACGCCAGTGGGAACTTTCTGGCTCAATGATCAGTTACAATTTGTCGCATCGGATACACCGATCAGTGTTTATGGCGGCGCTTTGATGAATATCCCATCATTTACATTTTTTGACAGCACCACACAAGATTTACCTTTGGGCAACTATTCCGTCACTTTTGCGGTGGATGATAATAGGGACCAGATTTATAACGCTACATTTAAACATGCGGTTATTTTTGTGATCAATCCATAATTGATCGATTAATCATGTCATCTATAGGGGGGGTATTATGCTTTGTCTAAAATGCGGTACGGAAAATACATATCAAGCAGAATCTTGCATCCACTGTCACGAAATTTTACGAAATAAACAACGTGTTAGCGTGGATAGCAACCAACAGAAAAGGAACGAGCAAACCATTCAAAGTGAAACTCAAGCATCAGATACTTTAACGGTGCGCGCGCAGGAGTCAGCACATACATCAGACAAAGAACAACCGGTGGTTTCAATGGGAACCAACATTGCGATTATTATCGGCACGATCATTTTTCCGGTCGTAGGCATAGCCATGGGATACACCTATCTCAAAAAGGATCATCCTGATGCGAAGAAAGCAGGGAAAAATTGGTTAATACTTGGATTGATTGTGTTTTTAGTGGAGATCCTATTAATCAATTTGATGAAGAAATAGCTGATCAAAAGAATGCGATAGTCAGCTTAATCGGCTGATTGGTTATGGAAATGAACCGGCAGGCCGCTAAGAACGTTTTCGAGACAGTCAATGCCCAGCAAAAACAGGCGAAAAGGTGCAGTTTATGCGCAATAAACGGGCACTTTTAGCCTGTTGTTAACACGGTAGCGGAGGCGCAGATAGTTTTCTGCTAGAACATCGGTTTATTAATGGTTGAGTTAAAGCGTTGTATGCCAGCGAGAATCTCCGATTTTGCGGATTCAACGCCATTCCAGCCTTGAATTTTGACCCACTTGCCTTCTTCCAAGTCCTTGTAGTGCGCAAAGAAATGCGCGATTTGAGAGCGAGTCAGTTCCGGTAAGTCTTCGCAAGACTCAATATTCTGATAAAGATTGCATAATTTGTTGATAGGTACTGCCAGCAATTTCGCATCCTCGCCCGCTTCATCAGCCATTCTCAGCATACCGAGAGGACGGCAGCGCACCACAACGCCGGTGATCAGCGGTACTGGCGATATCACCAAAACATCCACAGGATCGCCATCATCCGATAAGGTGTGCGGAATATAACCATAGTTACAGGGATAGTGCATGCAAGTCGACATAAAACGATCCACAAACATGGCACCGGTTTCTTTATCGACTTCGTATTTGATGGGATCCGCATTCATCGGAATTTCGATAATGACATTAAAGTCGTTTGGAATATCAGTTCCGGAACCAACACGATCAAGATTCATTTTTTCTCCAGCTACAGACTAAGGGCTCCATAGTATAACGGCAAGCATTCATCAGTGTCTTGGAAAAATAATCGTATCATCGCGATGACGAGAATTTGTGAATCACTAAACAAAACTTGGCGCCTGGAATTTTGCTTCAATAGGCTATTTTGTCATCAGATTTTCAATAACCCGATGGATTATTGTTTCTCGTTGAGCATCCAATTAAATTCAAGAAATTGAATTTCTAAGTTTTCGGAAGTGAGTAGCTCTTGTGTAGTTGGGCTATTGGTAAGGCTATCGCGATAGTGTGCAAAAAATTGCGCCAGGCTGGACCAGCCTCGCCAACCGCGTTCAAAATCCTCGGCGTACCAATCAAAAATTTCCGAGACTTCGAGTTTTCCGGCTTCTTCGTTATACCGGTTACGTGATCGATCCGCTAGGAAAGTGCGCGTCGCCGTTTCCAATTGCTCTTCCAGCTCTATACCGGTATATGCGCGATTGCGTAGTGCCGGACAGTCGATAGACGCGCGATTGAGCGCAAAGTGAATACGCGGTTCGTCATAATTTCCCGGTCTGCGGATGATGTCTTCTTCAAGATCATCCAATGAAAGGAACTCTCCGAACAATGAGATAAAATTTAGTTTTCGCTGGTTTTTCAGCATAGAAATTAAACGATATTTCCATGAAAACGTAATCGGTGCATAGGCTCTCAAGGTAAAGATCGAAGAATAACTACGCAGCATCATTTCAATAGTAGACGCATTGTATGCATTGATTAAAAAAGCCAGTTGTTCGGATTTATCCCAATCTGAGAAATCACTTTTTCTGACTTTTGAGAGTTGTTCCAAATATTTTTTTAACTGACCATGATACGACGCAAATCCGATGTAATGGACGCGGCTTGCTTGTCCTTGATGAGTCATATAAACATGCTCACGCAGCAATTCATCCCATATCGCGTGATCGAATCGGGCTGCCGAGGCAATCTGTGGGGCGAAGCAGAGCAGCAGTATCAGTAATAAGCGCTTGAGCATCAGTAGTGTACGCCTTTACTCAAAGCTTAAAGTGCTTGCATAATAGTAGACTCATATTGTTATCCAAACTGTGCATGATAATGCGGGTTGTTCATCGTATCAGGAAGGCATTGAAAAAGGAAAAGTTATGAAATTATTAAGCTGGAATATTCAATGGGGGAGAGGCATGGATGGACGGGTCGATCTTTCCCGCCTGCTGCAAACGATCCATCAATTAGGTGATTTCGATGTTATTTGCTTGCAGGAGGTCGCGGTTAATTTTTCTGGTTTTCCGGACAGCAAAAGTGGCGATCAAATGACTGAACTGTCGGCCGGATTGCCTGGCTACACGCCAATTTATGGCGTAGCAACGGATGTGCCGGCGAGCCGTGGCGGCCGAAGCTTGTTTGGCAATGCTATTTTTACCCGCTTTCCGGTCGGTCAGGTATGGCGGCATCTGTTGCCCTGGCAAGCGGAGTTGGCGACACCCAGCATGCAGCGGGTGCTGGTGGAAGCAGTCATAACGACAGATATCGGTGCATTGCGCGTGATGACCACGCATCTTGAGTACTATTCGCAGCGTCAGCGTGAAATTCAGATTGATGCGATTCGCCGCCTGCAGCGTGAAGCCTGGGCCATGTCGCAACGGAAATTTCTGCCAGAAGAACAAGGTGGAGCCTTTGAAGTTTTTTCCAGACCGGCGGAAGCATTATTATGCGGTGACTTGAATTTTCCAGCGACAGCGCCTGAGCGCGCGCGAATTCTCGCGCCTTTCGACGACGATACGCCGAGTTTTCATGATGCTTGGTCGGTATTGTATCCCGCTACACCCCATGTACCAACTGTTGGCATTCATCCAGTGGATTTCGTTGATCAGCCTGAGTGCTTCGATTTTATTTTTATTACTGATGGGTTGGTGGATCATCTCAAAGCATACGGCATGGATGCCGCGACGGAAGCTTCCGACCACCAGCCGGTATGGATTGAGCTTGGGTGATGGGTATCTGAAGGAGTTGGTTGCTCTGCGAATATCCAATGGGTGCACTTTCATAATCATAGTTGATATACTGCTGGCTTCAACCACTAGAACTTAAGGGAGCGAGAGTCATATGAAATTACATTATCTTATTATGGGCGCATTACTACTGGCGATATTGACTGCCTGCGAACAAAAACCAGCCACTACCACTGAAAAAGTGATAGATAAGGTCAATGATGCGCTGGATCGTCGTCCAGACGAGAAGGTTCGTGATGCTGCGGAAGACGTGAGTGATGCTGTCAAAGACGCTTCCAAGGAAATTCAGAAAGGCGTGGAAGCAGTCGCTGATGAAATTAAAAAGTAGCGGCTTGACTGGGTTGTTAGGGCCTGTGAAGATGCCCTTAACAGGCCGTTAAAACTGTCTGCGTTGCCGCTGCGGTGTTAAAGCAGGCTCAATGCTCATTTATTAAGCATAGACTGCGCTCTTCGCCTGTTTTCGCGCGGCAATCGGCTGCCTCGAATATGTTTTTCGACGACTCGTCAGAAAATACGAGTACCAAAATTCTCAAAATAGCATTGATCAATTTCATCGCGGGTAAATTGATGATTTTGCCCGCCACGTTGGGCGATTTTTAGGGCACCCATCAGTGCACCGAGTTGTCCTGTTGCTTGCCAGTCTAAATTATTGACGATACCGTACAATAAGCCAGCGCGATAGGCATCGCCACAACCGGTAGGATCGATGATTTCGCGGGGCTTGACGCAAGGGATGTCGAATTGTTTGCCATTGGCATAAATGACGGAACCTTGCGCGCCCAATGTGATGATCAGCGCTTTGGCTTTATTTGCCAGGGATTCAAGATTGCATCCGGTGCGGTCTTGCAGCATTTGACCCTCATAGTCATTGACAGCGATGTAGTCTGCTTTGTCGATGAAATCCAACAGTTCTTTACCGTTATACATCGGTAAGCCCTGTCCCGGATCAAAAACAAACGGAATACCGGCTGCGTGAAATTCCCGTGCGTGTTGCATCATGCCGTCACGTCCATCCGGCGCAACAATACCCAGCCGAATATTATCGGCATCCGGTACGGAGTTCAGGTGTGAAAAATTCATCGCACCGGGATGAAAAGCGGTGATTTGATTGTCATCCAGATCGGTAGTGATGAATGCCTGCGCAGTGAATGTGTTTGGAACGTGCTGTACATGACTTTGGGTCAGGTGTAATTGCTCAAACCGTGCGGCGTAGGCCGCATAGTCATCACCGACAGTGGCCATCATGACAGGCTCGCCACCGAGCATCTTTAAATTATAGGCAATATTACCCGCGCATCCACCAAATTCGCGACGCATTTCTGGAACCAGAAATGCGACATTCAGTACGTGAATTTTATCCGGCAGAATATGATTCTTAAAATAATCCGGGAAAACCATAATATTATCGTAAGCGATCGAACCACAAATCAGTGTGCGCATAGTTTTTGATAGATAGTGATGACGAGATGAGGTGGACAGCGACGGCAGGTTTCACAGAAATTCTGATGATCCGGTTATCTGTGTTTTCCTGCCGCGATGCTGAGAATGAAATGCGGTGATTCTGTTTTTTTAGGCGCTGGGTTTCCAAGTCAGATCCAATTCACGCGCTGCTTTGACATCATCCAACTTACGCACTGGCATGGTGTGCGGCGCGCCTTTTACCATTTCCGGCTGCAATTCGATTTCCTGCAGAATTTCTTTCATCGATTTGACAAATGCATCCAGTGTCTCCTTGGATTCCGTTTCTGCCGGCTCGATCAATAAACATTCAGGAACCAACAATGGGAAATAGGTGGTGGGGGCGTGATAGCCTTTGTCGAGCAGGCGTTTGGCCAGGTTCATCGCGGTCACACCGGTTTTATCTTTGATATCTTTCAAGGTGACGATAAATTCATGGCTGGCGCGACGAGTAGGGTAGGCAATTTCAAAACCTGCTTTACTGAGCTCGGCCATCAGATAATTGGCATTCAGCGTGGCAAATTCGGAAATGCGGTGCATGCCGTGTATGCCTAGCAAGCGAATATAGATATACGCACGTAGCAAAACGCCGGCATTTCCCATGTGAGCGGATAAGCGTCCGATCGATTGTGGCTTGTCTTTTTCAGTAACCCAGCGATAGGTATTGCCTTCCTTGGTCACGATAGGAATCGGTATAAAAGGAAGCAAGCGTTCGGCCACGCCAACCGGAGCCGAACCTGGCCCACCACCGCCATGCGGCGTGGAGAAGGTTTTATGCAGATTGATGTGAATCACGTCAAATCCCATATCTCCCGGTTTTACTTTACCCAATACGGCATTCAGATTAGCGCCATCGTAATACAGCAATCCGCCGGCTTGATGCACGACACGGCTCATTTCAGCGACATTTTTCTCAAATACGCCTAATGTGGATGGATTGGTCAACATTAACCCGGCTGTCTGCGGGCCAACCGCAGCTTTCAGCGCGTCCAGATCCACATTGCCTTCTTTGTCGGTAGAGATCTCCACCACTTTGAAGCCGCACATCACAGCAGTAGCCGGGTTAGTACCATGTGCCGCATCCGGCACGATGATTTCGGTACGGGCAAAATCGCCGCGCGATTCGTGGTAAGCGCGAATCATCATCACACCGATCAATTCACCTTGTGCACCGGCCATTGGCGTCAAGCTGACACCAGCCATGCCGGTGACAGCTTTTAGCGTTTCCTGTAATTCATACATGCAGGCCAGAAAGCCTTGTCCGGTATCTTCCGGTGCGAGAGGATGCCGGGACAGGTACTGTGGTAGCATGGCCAGTGAGTTACACGCGCGGGGATTGTATTTCATCGTGCACGAACCCAGAGGATAGAATTCGGTGTCAATGGAGAAGTTCTTTTGCGATAAGCGGGTGTAGTGACGTACCGTATCCATCTCAGAGACTTCCGGTAGCAATACTGGCGATTTGCGCAGCAAGTTTTGTGGAATCTTCGACTTACTGGCCGGTGTTGTCGGTGACTGAGAGTAATTGCGGCGCCCTGGGCGCGAGTGTTCAAATATCAGCATGATGTATGGGGTAAAGCGTAAATTTATTTTAAGGCAGCTAAGGCTGCTTCATAATTTGGTTCGTCGGCGATTTCCGGGACCAGCTCGGCATGGATAATAGTGTCGGATTCATCCAGAACAATTACTGCGCGCGCCGTGATGCCGGCAAATGGACTGTCTGCGATGAAAACGCCATAATCCTTCATGAAATTGGCGCCACGCATGGTTGATAGCGTAATCACTTTATCCAGACTTTCGGCATCGCAGAAGCGACTCATGGCGAAAGGCAAATCCGCAGCAATGATCAATACGGCGGTATTGTCCATATTACTGGCTTGCTGATTGAATTTTCGTGTCGAAATCGCGCATACCGGTGTATCCAGGCTTGGAACGATGTTGAGTACTTTCTTTTTACCGGCATAATTAGCCAGTGTGACATCTTGCAGATCTCTATTTACAAGAGAGAAGGAAGGTGCTTTTTGTCCGACCTTGGGAAAAGTACCTTCAATTTTGATGGGGTTTCCTTTAAGAGTAACCATGATGTTTTCCTTATCTACAAATATTAAAATTGAAAAATAATACGTTCCGAATAAGTATCAACTGAGCGCTTGCTTTAAGGCTGCAGTGTAATTCTGTAAATCAGCGGCAGTCTTGGTTTCTGTGACACAGACCAATAGTGCGTTACCCAATTCAGGGTAATACCCTTGTAAGTCGAGTCCGCCGAGTATGCCTTTTTGTTTTAATTTGGATAATACTTTTTCGACCGGTACAGGCAAGGTTAGTGCGGCTTCGTGGAATATTGGTCCGGTGAATATTCTTTTTACACCATTTATTTTTTCCAACTGCTCAACCAATTCCAATGTGTTGGCATGCGATTGTGCCGCAATCCGGCGCAGACCTTCCGGTCCTATCAAGGACATATAAATAGTGGCGGCGGTTACCATCAATCCTTGATTGGTACAAATATTGGAAGTCGCTTTGGAACGACGGATATGTTGTTCGCGTGCTTGTAACGTCAGCACAAAGCCTTCTTTGTTATCCAGATCGGTAGTGCGGCCGATGATACGTCCGGGCATTTGGCGGACTAATTCATTTTTACAGGCCATAAAGCCAAAGTAGGGGCCGCCGCTGGAAAGTGGAATACCCAACGGTTGACCTTCACCGACAGCAATATCGGCACCTTTGCTACCCCATTCGCCCGGCGGGGTCAGTAAGGCGAGTGCGGTTGGATTGACGACACCGATGGCAAGAGCATTTTTGCTGTGCGCCCAATCGGTTAATGCGTCTACTTGCTCCAGCACACCAAAGAAATTGGGCTGTGGAATGACCAGTGCGGCGAATTCCTCGTGTACTGAATTTACTAGGGATTCCGGCAGAATTTGCCCACAATCGGTGCAGAACGGCAGTTCGACCACTTCAATTTTTTGATTGCTGACAATCGCGCGAACGACTTGCCGGTAAATTGGATGCACGGTCTGCGGAATCAGGATGCGCCGCGATGTCTTGTGCGAACGAACAGCCATCAGCGCAGCTTCCGCCAACGCGGTTGCGCCGTCATACATGCTGGCGTTTGATACGTCCATGCCGGTCAGTGAAGCCATCATGGTTTGGTATTCATACAATAACTGCAAGGTTCCTTGGCTGGCCTCGGCTTGATACGGTGTATAAGAAGAATAAAATTCACCGCGCGTGGTGATTTGCCAGACTGCCGCCGGGATGTGGTGCTCATAGGCGCCTGCACCGATGAAATTTTGATAAATCCCATCTTGCCCGGCGCGCTCCATCATCAGTCGGGTGACTTCCATTTCGCTGAGTCCGGGCGGAACACCTGTCAGCTCGCCGCTGATCAAATCTTTGGGAATCTCATCAAAAAGCTCTTCAATAGTCTTGGCACCAATGCTGGCGAGCATTTCGGCGATATCTTCTTGGGTATGTGGAATAAACGGCATGATTTATTTTAAAAAACTTAAAGTATTAAAGTAGGCGGGTAAATTCAAGTCTTAACGCAAATATGGTTTTAGTGATCTTCGTTTTCAACTAATTCGTTATAGGCTGTGGCATCGAGTAATCCATCCAATTCAGCAGTATTGCTCGGTTTTAATTTAAACAACCAGGAAGAATAAGCATCTTCATTAATTTTTCCTGGTTCATCGACTAATGGAGAGTTGACGGCGATTACTGCGCCAGAGATCGGAGAATACACATCAGCGGCTGCCTTGACGGATTCAGCAACAGCGCATTCTTCTTTTTGTTTAAGTGTGCGTCCAACCTCAGGGAGCTCGATAAATACCATATCGCCGAGCAATTCCTGCGCATGATGGGTAATCCCAACAGTTACCGTGCCATCGGCTTCAGGTTTTACCCATTCATGGGATTTGCTATATTTTAAATTTGATGGAACGCTCATTTTTTACTCCAGATTAAATTAATATTTTGTTGCAGCTTCGAATTAAACCAATGCTTTTCCGTTACGCACGAACGGATATTTTACCACTTTCGCGCGTAACTTCTTATCGCGTACCAGCACATCGACTTCATCGCCAGCGGCTATCTGTATCGGTAAGCGCGCCAAGGCAATAGACTGGTTCATGGTCGGTGAGAATCCGCCGCTGGTTATTTCACCTTGATATTCTGCGCCATTCTGTTGACCGGCAACTTGCTGGTGGCTGCGCAGCACGCCGCGATCAGTCAACACCAAACCGATTAGCTGTTGCGTTACAGGGGCATCTAATAATGCTTGTTTGCCAATGAAATCTCGCTCACTTTTCAAGTCGACCGTCCAAGCCAAACCGGATTCCAGTGGGTTCTTGGTTTCATCCATATCCTGGCCGTACAAATTCATACCCGCTTCCAGGCGTAACGTATCACGCGCGCCTAACCCGGCAGGCGCGACACCAACTGTATGTAACGCTTGCCAAAATGCCGGTGCATCGGCGGCGGGGAGGATGATTTCAAAGCCATCTTCGCCGGTATAGCCCGTGCGTGCAATAAAATACTGATTCACTACGGTGGACTGAAACAATTTTAATGCTTCTGTTGCCGACTGCGAACCTGGGATGACCTGCCAGACCTTGGCGCGGGCATTGGGGCCTTGTACGGCAATCATAGCAAGATCACGCCGTGGAGTGATTTCCAGATGGGGTGCGAGCGCATCACGTTGTTTCAACATCCAGACCACATCTTTGTCGGCCGTGCCAGCATTTACGACGATACGAAACCAGGTTTCAGACAGAAAGTAAATAATCAGGTCATCAATGATGCCGCCCTGTGGGGTCAGCATACAGGAGTACAGTGCTTTGCCGGGGAGTGTCAATTTATCAACGTTATTGGCGACTAAGCGACGCAAAAAGTCGCGCACATTGTCGCCTTTGATATCGACTGGAAGCATGTGAGATACATCAAACATGCCGGCATCTTGGCGTACTTTATGGTGTTCGTCTAACTGTGAGCCGTAATGCAGCGGCATATCCCAGCCACCAAAATCCACCATTTTAGCATTCATGTCACGGTGGGCTTGATTAAGGGGTGTCATTTTCAGCACGGATTATTCTCCCGAAAATAAAAAAAAGTCATTTCATTTCAAATGACTTCACGCCCCTCTGTCCTTTTTACCTGAGAGATTTACAGATTAGCATCCGTGTGCCCCTTCGGTGGCCAAGAAATTCTCGGCGCTCTCCAGATTGCCTGTCACAAGCGGTTCTCAGGGAACAAGTTTGGCTTGACCATGCCTGAGCGATTCCGGGGGGGTTACGCCTTCGGCGGCGCTTAAACATTCAGCGCGCTCTCCTGCTTGGACTTATATGGCAGAGTGCGAACTATACCTTAGTAACAGAGATTTATACAAGCTATTCAGCTAAATTTTCTGGCTGGAACTCTAGTCGTGTTTCCTGCCAGATTTGATGGCAACGCGGTGTTCTTTTTCCGTTATGTGCGATGAACATATGTTCATTGTCTTTCACTTGACGTTAATCGTGTCGCGATACCCGCGAAAATTTGCGCACTTTAGCAGCCATTTTGTCCTGTTATTGCATAAGTTGTGTCTTTCTGCCCGCTTCTTTACCTGAATCGACTACCTCAAATACGTTTTTCAATGACCTACTCAAACTTTTATCGACAAAGCCGTAATTAGATTAGCTTTACAAAGTCGAAATTTATCTGAAAAAGGGCAAACCTCGCGAAAGTGAGGGACGCAAAGTTAATGATCTAAAGGGCTAGCGCTCCAAGATAGCATGACTGCCAGATATGTCATCGAAAAAATGAAACTGGCTTTTCCAAGTTTTTTGGGAAGAATCATGCTCATTTCTTAGATAGCTTATTCCCTGCAGCAACCTATTTTTGAGCGATCCCTGAATTTAGAGGGATTAAATCATGGGAAATAGTAAGCAAGTTTTCGTAACGCCAATGATGAACAAAGTCGTATCGGTATTTTGTTTTGTTCTTCTTCTTGCTTTTGGGTGGGGAAATGCACGAGCTAGTGAAGTGGTTGATGTCATGGTGCTTTATTCGCCGGCGGCGGGAAAAGCCATTAATGAGAAAAATATTGTACACGCCATTATCAACACCAATACCGTGTTCAGAAACAGCGACATTAGTACTCGGCTAAGACTGGTTTATTCCGCTCCTATAGACTTTCAAGAGACCGATTTTCCCGATTCCGATGTGGTCTTGTTGGCCATGGAATCCAAGATCGATGGAGTTATCGACGAGATTCACGCACTGAGGGATCAGAACGGAGCAGATTTGGTAGTTTTGATCGTCGATGCTGAAGATCTCTGGAGCGAGTGGACTAATGGAGATGCCAATGTAATGTACAAGAACGACCCGAGTTTGTCTGAGTACGCGCCCTTTGCGGTGGTGGATTGGAAAAGCCTGGATACTACTGCTTTTTCCCATGAAATCGGGCACACCATGGGCGCTCAGCATGATTGGTATGTTACCGCTGAGAAAAAAGTTCCTTACCCTTATGCCCGTGGTTATGTGAATCCTGAGGCGGGATGGCGGACAATTATGGCTTATGAGAATGAATGCACGGATCTTGGGAAAAAGTGTCCACGGATTCCTTTCTTCAGTAATCCAAATATCAAATACAACGGAGTGCCTGTGGGAGTTCCAATTGGCACCAATACCAGTTGCAAAAATGGTGCGACTGCTAAGCCGGATTGTGATGCCTACGATGCCCTGGCAATCATGAAAACATCTCCAACCTTCGCAGGATTTCGTTCGGAATTCTGGCAAAAATTGACTCAACCCGTGCCATCGTCCCCTTCGAATAATACGGTAATAAAGACTTATTCTCCTGAATTTACGTGGAAGCACAATCCGCTTGCCTCCCAATATGCCCTGATGATTGGGCTATCACCTGATGGAAGTGGGCTGGCTCTTATGAAGGGGGCAAAAAATGTTTTGTCGTATCAGTACTATAATGCAGCTGATATCTGCGTGGACGGAATGTGTAAAGTTGTGCCGCGTATGAGCAATTCTAGTGGTCGTCACTATTGGAGCGTATGGACGGGTAACAGTAACGGATGGAGCGTGTGGACAGATCCGATTGATTTTACGCTCTTTTCTAGTGTAATGAAGGGCGCTATGGATGTAAAACCCTTGTCTCCTGTATCAGATCAGATCGTTGCCAGCCTCCCGACTTTTGCTTGGGAAGCTACAGTAGGTGGGCCAGGAATCCCCGATGCTAATGATTATAGGGTTTTGGTTTGGGATCGTTCAAAAAATATAACCGTTTATTCTACGGATTGGATGCCGGCAGATTCTGTTTGCAAGGATAGTAAGTGCCAAACGACCCCGAGTATCGCTTTAGGTGCCGGAAAATACTTGTGGAGAGTAAAGGCTCGTGGATTGTATGGGGAAGGAGGGTACAATACACGCCTTTATTTCACGGTTAAGTAATGAATTTGGCAATCAGTCGCAATACCATTGAATGTACCGGAAGACGCACTATCGGCTATTGCGTAGCAACATAGAATCCTGCGGTGTGGCGGCCCGAATACAGACAAAATAGGGAAGAAGAGGGGGGCTGTTTGCCAGTAAATTGATCAAACGTTTTAAGTTGACACCGTATTCTTGCGAAGACTGGTTTGAGAACTAAAAGTATTGAAGACCATGGAGAATCGCACATTAAGATCTTTTTGCAAAAGTCTCTACCAGATTGGCAGTTTGAAATGGTAGCCGAAGCGGTCGTGACTCGATTCAAAAGTCTCGATAGGAACGGACATACTGTGGCTCTGCATTAACTGGGCGACATCGACGATCTCTTGCTCGTTTACCGGGCGAGATTGGAAGCCAGTCTGCTGATTGTCTGTAAGGATCGGATAGAGTTTCAGCTGGATTGAAATGGTTTCTGCCTCCGCCTTCATGCTCATGCAGGCGATCATGCTGTAGGGAGGTGCGTTGTACTTGCTGTAGCCTCCGGGAGAATTAAATACCAAATTCCCCAAACTATATAATGTCCAGGCAGCGCCGATACGCTCTATACCACCCAGCATGTGCGCACCATGGCCGATGATGAGATCTGCACCGGCTTCCGCCATAGCGCGAGCTTGGAGTGCTTGTGCCGATGAATGCCAGTCATAGTTTTTTCCCCAGTGAGGGTATACGATTACAAATGGCTGTGGTGTTTTACTTTTAAGCCGTTCAATCTGATTGCTGATGCGTTTGATCGAAAGCTGGTTAACGCCGGGTGAGTCGCCGTTAGCATAGAAATTATATTGATGCTTATAGATGGAACGATATTCGAAAGCACCAATCACCACGAGTGGAACATTCTTATCGCCTATGACGATCTTCTTGCGATAAGGGCGCTGCGCATCTAAGGCGTTCAGGCCTGCGCCAAACCATTTGATTCGATTTTCTTTTAGGCTTTCAAATGTTTCAGCCAAAGCCTGAGTTCCGCAGTCAACCGTATGATTATTTGCCAGTGAAACAACGCTGATGTTATGTTCCTGAAGAACTCTGGGCGATTCTACCGGATCTGACCAGTGGATATATTGCTTCTGATTTGCAAGAAGGGAGCTTTTCTGCTGAGTCAATGGCGTTTCAAGGTTAGCGATGACCAGATCAGATGCAAGCAGCAGCGGTGCCACGGCTTGCAGCGAGTATGCGCGCCCTTTAGACTTGATGAGATTTTTACCGTCTAGTCGAGCTTTGTAGTTTTCACCAAAACTTGTATCGCCAACGAATGTGATAAGGTATTCAGTCATCTAATTATCTTGAATGTAAAAATGTCTTAAGGCGCGTGCATAATATAAAGGAGAAATAGTGATTTCTTCCTATTGTTGCAATCGAACTCAACCCAATGGGCTGGTCTCTGAAGTGCCTTGATGTTTCATTGGTGCTGGCTGCTATCACCATGCATCGCCATTGCTTTTCAAGCCTGGCGACATAGGAATGTTGGAAATCTGTCTGTGTACTCGCCACTGACCATCGGGATTTGGCCAGCGAACGAGCGAGCTTTTCAGAGGGAGGCTGTCGCGCCAGTGATCGGCACTGCATGCCATGCCGCCACAGTGGCCCCAAGAAAGCTGCTTGACCATCGTGCTATTCGCGTCGCGCATTGTCAGAATATCACCGTCACGATCAAGATCTATTCCTTTGGCTGATGTTGAGCGCTGTGAGGTGGCGCCGCCAAATTTGCCGGTCGGTATGCCGCCATTGAAGACAACTAACGCTTTCCCCGGGGCCAATGCGGGACCGAGCGGGAAGAGGTGACCCTTATGCCATTTAGTGCCTTCGAGTGTCCATCCTTCCAGGCAGATCGGTGTATTGCCTGCGTTAACGATCTCAATGAATTTTTCACGTCCTGCATGAGAAATATCATTGTGGCTGGCATCACTTGTGGTGCCGGCTGACGGATTAACCATGATTTCTTCGAAGACGAGCTTGTTGGCTTTACCCGCTGTACTGGATACGCAAGCCGGTTCCGTTTTGGAAGCGAACAGTAAATAGCCAGCTGAAGCAATGACTTGCTGGACATCGTGTTCAGCTCCCGGAGCAAGGAATAGTTGCCACGCAAAGGGCGTGTTTAGCGAGCGCGCAAGCGACTGACCAGTTTCAAAATAATGGTGACCACGAGCAAGCCGACTGGCACCTTGAGACATGGCTGCGGGATTTTTGCGTACATTGCGGTCGGCGTCAGGTCCCTTGATATCATGTGTGCCAAGCAGCAATATCAGTGGCGCAGATAAAAGCGCCTTTAGATCAATATCTTTAGATGGGCTGCCGCGTAAGCTATAAGGCATGCCAAAGTGTTTGCGACTATCGACTATCGGCAGCGTATACCAACCGGCGTTTGCGGCTACGGCACTGAGCACGCGCGCACAGGACACGAAAGTTAGCATCCGGTGCGTAAATTGTGCACCGGCACTGTGACCGAATAGGTAATAGCCGCGCTGTTTGCCGCCAAGTGTTAATCGAACCGCTTCGAACACACGCTCAATTTCGTTGTACAGATAAGCGTCAGGTTTGTGATAACGGCCTTCACGCGCTGCCCGAGTATTTGCGTGGCCGCGTGTCGTGATGCCTAATGTGTAATCTTCACTAGCCGGGTAGTATCGGCGCGTGAATTCAATCACGATGGTCAGCGCTTGATAACGCTCAGCTACTGGTGCAGCAGTTTCTACGTAATAGTCGGCATTACGTTTTATGCCGTGCATTACAAACCATGTGGGTCCGTTCACAGGGTCAAAACGACTCGGTCGATAAATGTGCGCTACCAAGGATTTGCCATCACGCGTGACAAAAGAGATTTTGTTAAATCCAGGTTTTGCCAGTGCCGCTTGTGCTTGCGCTGCGTCAGACCAGCTTGCGGCGGTAATGCCGGTAGGGCCCGTGTCGCGAGTGCAAGATACACCAGTATTGCTGCTAGTCTGGGCAATGACTTCAGCACTCGCCGGTGTGTATGTCGACAATGCCAGAATTAAACCGAACCACCCTCTACGTGATACGGTGTTTGAAAAAAATAGGGACACTAGTAGATTCACGTTGTACGTGAAGCAGCATTTATGCTGTTAACCACTGTTGGATTGATGGTAGGTGTGGTTCCTTGTATGACATTATTAGTCTGGAGTCTTGTGGCCAATTCAGATCCCGTGCGTGCTGCTGCTAATTCGACAATATGACGTAGCAAATCGCTCCACTCTAAACCTGCAGCTTTGACCATGGCAGCCACGGAACCCTTGCGTGCAAAGATTCCTTGCGTGTGTATCCCCACCACACAAGGCTCGCCATCTGTATTCAGGCGAAGATCGATACGTGCATAATCTCTACAACCCGCAACACGATAAGCACGATAAGCACAGTCGCGGATGTGATCGGCCAGTGCATTTTCGATTGGTGCGGGACACTCGCGCTGCTGACCGGAAGCATCAATACGCAACAAAGGTAAGTATTCGAGATGTGTGTTGCCAAGTATGGTGACTCGGAATTCCGGTCCTGGAATTCGGCTCTGAAGCAAAATTCCTTGATCGTAATTTATGTTAATTTGTTCAATCGCCTCAGCAACGTCATTGACTGTTTTCACTAGGATAGCTGCTTCAGGGTCGCTGCGTGGGAGCACGAGTGCCGGAAAGTCCGAATCAGCAAGTGAAGAGCCCGGACCAGATAACAGACAAAAGGGTGGAACAGGCACGCCTGCCTGTTGCAATAGCGAAAACAGTGTGAAACGATCCTGTAGTCGTGCATGGCCGATCGGATCAGGTCCAGTATAGGCTATGCCGGCCATCTCAAGCATAGCCGGCACATGAATATGGCGACCATAGCCTTGCATACCGTTACTGAGATTCAACGCGACGCCACCTGGTATACCGGTACGCGGATGAGGCACTAGGAATTTTCGTAATTCGTTCAGAAGCGATCTATCGCCTTCGATTACCTTGACGACGTAGCCTTCGTCCTGCAAAGCATTGATCAAGTGTCTTGTCGAATCTGACAGACCTTTAGCCGATGTGACTGGTCCGAGTTGACCAATTGTACCGTGTAGTGATCGATTGCGTATTACGGCGACCCGCGGTTTTCGCACCGTATCGTTGGATGCTTTGTGAAATAGTTTGGAGACCGCCGCACCAACGCCGGTATTATGCCAGTCCTGAAACAGGCGAAAATCGAGATATTCGGAAACCAACACGATGTTGAGCAATTGAAATATCATGAGCTCTGGAAAGCGCAGTAATATGTCCACCACTACTGGATCGTTCATCAGAGTCACCAGCACCAGCGCAATGGCTATCGTCCAACCCAAACGCCAAGCAGCCGATCTTGGTGTTTCTACATCCAACGTTCTGGCAACGGATTCAGCCATCATGGCTAGGATGATAACTGGAAAGAAGGCCAGGCTCCATATCCATTCCGAGCGCAGCCAAGAACCGATAAATAGTGAGGAAACCAGAACACATGCCGTGACGCTAAGGATTATGGAAACGCGCCCATACAGAGGTAATCGTACTCGCTGCATAGTGGGCCGCATGAATATGATAATACCCATCACCACGGTAATCACCATAAGGCTAGGCAAGATACCGATTTCGTAAAAACCTACTGCAATCAACACCGAGCGGTAGCCGAGTACGCGCAAACCAAAGGTTAACCGCACAATTGAAATCAGCAGCGCCGCTGTGGGCAGTAACAACAAGTAGATCACCGTATCGAGATCTGAAGGCGGTACCCATACCAAAGTTAACGTATGGTTGAGCATGGCGCCGAATCGGCCTAGTATGTCGAACAATGGCCAGTCGGCCAGCGGCATGCCTGGCGCCGCGATTACGCGGGCCAGCGTCATCAGTAGCGTCAGTGAAATCAGTAGACACAGCAACGCCAAGCCGCGTGATCCAAGATAGCCCTTGGGTTTCCATATGAACCAAGGTTGTTGTTGATTGGCTGGCGGGGTCGTGTACGTACCTAGCTTGGGGGGTAGCGTCCCGTTACTCATACTTCAGTTTTCCTCTCTGAGGATTGCAACTGTCGCTGAAAGACCCGGCAGCAGGGTGGTTGGAGCATCTTGCAACCGCACCAGCGCGCTAATCACCGGCGCGTTTCGCATACGAGCAGCGCGTGGTAGAGGGACGGCATCAATAGGTTGTTCGTAATCAGTAGCCACCCCGATTGCAGCAACCACACCTTTGAATTCTTGCCCTGGGTATGAAGGTAGCGTTACCTCTACCAAATTGCCTACCTTGATGCGGTGGATCTGATCTTCATCGACCCAGGCTTCGATCCAAACATCGCTGCCGATAGACATTAGCACCACGGGTTGCCCGACCCTTATCGAACCACCAGTCTTGATCAGCCAGCGGATGACGATGCCATCAGCCGGCGCGCGGACGAGCGTTCCTTCCAAATCAGCTCGTGCGCGCTTTAGCTGTGCTCTGGCAGCTCGCAAGTTGGAGTCGAGAACTTCAAGGTGCTGTACGCGAAGGTCAAGACTATCAAGCTCAAGACCTGCACTTTGTTTGGCCGATACGGCTGCAGCCTTATTTGCTTGTACTGCGTTTACCAATGCGAGCGCCGTTCGATGCTCTGCTTCAGCTTGGCGCATTGCATCGCGCGAGATCAGCTGACGATTGAGCATCTCCGATCTTGCCTTGTAGAATGCCTGTGCTTCATCTGCACGGCTTTTCGCAGCTACGACCTCAGCATCTGCCGCTGCCAACCGGGCAACTGATTCCTGTATTTGCGTGGTTCGTCTCAGGCGCTCGTACTCGATGGTCGATTGTTCGAGCTTAATTTCTCGCTCAAGTCCCTCGATTTGCGCCTGTATCATTTGTACCTCAGCATCGATGTGTTGATCGGCTAGGCGCGCCAGTACTTGTCCAGTCTGCACGCGTTCGCCTTCACCGGTTTCGATCGTTGCCAACATACCGTTGAAACGTGTACCGACTTCTGTGATTTGTCCCCTTACCACAGCGTTATGCGATAGCACATGCTGTGACTGGTATTGCATCCAACTCCACAGTATCGCTATTAACACAAGCAATACGCCGGCTGCAATGGTCTTTTGTATTCGACGGCGGTAAAATCGGGGAGGCGGCACGCCTGAGTCCATTTCAGCTTTCGTCAATATATTCCCGGGATCTTGGCGGATAGCGGTGACACCGGAATTTGAAACGTTTTTATTTTGTGTATCATCAGTAGTTGTCATAAACCTCATTATTAATTTAGAACCCCAGTTGATGCATTAAAGGGGTCGTTGAGCTGATTGAAATGTATCACGCTCTCGATCAATGCAATTTCACTGCGGAGATCGACCAGCGAATGACCGGTATCGGCCAACTCCATGATGCTAACCTGCGATGGTATCCCATAGGCTTTGGCCTGTGCCTGCATTGCCGCCACCCAGTTGTGTGCACGTTCAATGCGTGTTAAGCCCTGTTGTTCGTTAATTCGATCAGTGCTGGTTAAATCCTTGGATTGTTGAGTGTCTTTTGTGCCAATTAGTACCGTCACCGGTATTTTTAAATAAGCTTCGGGATTGAAGATCACACCCGGAAGACTGGAAGTGGAGCGGATGCCGTATGGAAATTTCAGTACTGGATCGGGAAAAGTGTACCAGCCGGGAGCGCTCAAAATTGCACACTCAACACGATGAGGGTAGGCCATCAAGTAGCGATGCACGAATTGCGCGCCGCCCGAATGACCAAAGAAAAGCAAGTGGGTCGTGTTGGCTTCAGTCAAGGTGTTTAATTCTTGTAAGCAGCGATGCAAATATAGATCAGCGCGATGCCCCCGGCCCTTGCGACCCAATCGTTGGTAGTCCGGATATTGTTGGGCGTTGAAATCGGGTGCCAGCAGTACAATGCCGCGACGCTCGCATATGGAGACAAGCATCTCGGCTTGTTGATGCCAGCTGCTGTGCGATATGCCATGCACGGATACTAGTACGTGTGCATCGGCAGCGATGGTGGTTGGCACATAGACCAGATATTCGGAGACTGGCTCAGATTTCAGTACCCTGCGTAACAACTTGCCGCGCTGTAGTATTTGCCGCATATCAGTATATTTGCCAGAATGGTCGCTTTTCATCTTTCTTTGCTTCAGCAGATTGCTTCATTGCCGATGCCGCTTTCACGGTTTTTCGGGATTCCATATGTTGCTGAGCAAGGCTAAGGATGGAAATCGCGTTTGCTGGCGTAGCCAGTCCTTCTCTATCGTAAACTGGCAGTTGTAACGCTAAAGTAGCCTCGCGTACTTGTAGTGGCGCTGCTGAAATTATGCCACTGAGTGCCAATACTGGTGGTTCAGCGTGCTTTTTCAACCAATGGACACCTGCGCTGGCTCCCATTGAGTCTTGCGATGCCATGACGATGCCGGCTACTAATGAGGCGAATACCGGAGACTGCAGCAATGCTGCGGTCTCTTGTTGAAATACGCCATCCGCGATTTCCAATACCATGGCGTCCACGCCTTCTCGCGCGATGTGTGCCATCAGAGTCATCAGTAGTAATTCTAGCTCATCAATTGAAGTCATGTAGGTGGTAGCCATGCCTCCATCGGTAAAATCCAATACTGGAAATGCACCGGCATCCGTAAGCAGCCAGGTGTCGCCGCCAGCACCCGTGCCGGTGATTTTGGCGTAACCCGCGCGCAGCCCGGCAGCGTTTAGTCCGCGCACAAGATAAGCGCAGGTTTGCGTTTTGCCAGAATCCATACCTGTCCCGACAACAGCGATGGCTGCGGGTAAAATTGTGTCAATTTTATTGACTGGACGCAGAGCATAGTCGCATAGATTGATGCGTCTATTATTAGCATCACCCAATAGGCCAACGGGTGTGATCTGCGTAGGCCCCTTTCTCATATTCACATGCCAGGACACAGCGCGAGAGGCAATGCCTCCGCCAGCCACTAAATGACAGGGGCCAAGCGTTTCTGGAACTTCCGCTTCAAACTGATTGGATGCATAGCGGTTTCCATATGCAACGACAATCTCGTCACCTGGAAATAGCTGTTTACGTCGACCATTCGGTAGTTGCAGCCCGGGATGCTGACCTAAAAAAGTAACGGTAGCTAAGACAAGATCGCCGGGGTGCGGCGCACCTTCCAGCGGGAGGGTCGTTTTTGCCGCGTCATGAGACACGCGTCGGGTCGCGAAGGCCCATGAAGCATTTTGAATTCTGGAGGTATTGCAATACGGTTGCGTCATGTCAGTGGTGTTTGTATATTGTTATATTATAAAGATATAAATCTTATTATTATTATTTCCTACGAAACAGATGATGCAAAATGGCAACGCAGTTACTCAATCAGTCTGTGCACGTGCGTCAAGCGATTAACATCGTTCCATCCGCTTCAAGTATTCAATCGTCAACAATTCACGTTTAAATAAATTGTCGTAGTGCTCACCACGTACTTCGTAGACGGAACGAAATCCACCTTTTATTTCCCCTGCGCGATTCCGAAGCGGAAGCCTGCGTCCGGACATACTGAGTTTTTTGTTGTATTCCAGTTCAAGATTCAGGTGGCCTGACTGAAGCTTGTGGATCTTGAGGATGCAATGAGGGCCATCAGAAAACTCGAATCTGAAAGAAGACCCTTCGAACAACTTGAGATAAGCGGGAAGCGGTATCAACTCATCTGCGTGTGTAAGCACAAAACGGTTGAGATAATTTGTCAGATGTCGTCCGTTTATTGTTCGCCCATAGGGATAGTTCCAATTCGCTCCACCAATGTGGATGATGGCGCGCCCACCCGGTTTAAGAACTCGACAAACCTCTTCGAGAAATTTGTCTTTTCGTTCGATGAATCGAACCACGAACGCGGAATAGATGAAATCAAAGCTTTCATCCTCGAAGTGCAGCGTCGTAGCGTCATATGCATAGATAAAAGGGAGTGCAAGCGTATCAATTTCAGATTTTGAGGCGACACCGAAATCCAGTGCGATCTGACGAAGATCTTCCCGCGTGGACACGTTCGGACGTTTGTCGATCCCATGGAATCGCATGCCTTTGTCGCGGAAAAGCCATGCGAGTTCGAGAAGCGTGTGTCCATAACCGAATCCGACCTCAAGTACTTCAAGCGATCCCCTCTCGGCGAGAAGGTCACGAATCGTCGGCAAAATTGGAAAACTTATTCCCAGACGTTCGTTAAGGTTTGAAAGGCCGCGCGACCGATTGACCCGATAGGTTTTTTCATTATTGTCATTTTCTAATGTAGAGCTATTCACCATTGGCTGTTAATCCCTTATTTATAAACACTAACCTATATAGGCTAGCACTACTACTGTAGACGATTAATCCTTTTTTACTGGTGCATTTTTCCTGAACGTATATTGAAATCCATCAACACCAATGGTCCCAAACCTATTGGATCGCGGATTTTGAGATGATCATCGAATTATCCTCGCAGGAAAACGTTGATTTCTTCCAACACTGATTCATCGAGTTCGCCCAAAACGGCTTTCAGTCGTAATCGCGACATCAAGTAATTGTAATAGGCCACTACCAGATTCTTGCGTGCAGAAAAGTATTGCTGTTGTGCGTTTAAAACATCAATCTCGATTCTGATGCCGGATTTCTGTCCTAGAATCGTGGAGTCCAGATGGCTACGACTTGAGACCACCGCTTTTTTGAGCGCCTTGACTTGGGCGATGCCATTAGAGATATTCAAATAGTGTTGGCGTACTTGCAGACTGATAATGCGCCGAATGTTTTCAAGCTCTTCGCGTGCTTTGCCCTGGTTGGCCAGCATTTCTCGCTCACGAGACTGCGTCGAGAATCCCTGGAAGATAGGAAGTTTAAGCTCAACACCAATAAATTTTGATTCAAAATCAATGCCTCTTCCGGCGACTATAAATGCTTGATTCATCTGATTGTTGTATTGTCCAACCAAATCGAGCGTCGGATAATGGCCTGCTTTGGCTCGGCTGGTTTCTTGTTTGGCGATTTCATAAGCCAGTTGCTGTATTCTTAATGCATAATTTTTATTCTCAGCCAAGGCTACCAATTCTTCCATGTTGCTATAAGGCGCAGTAAGAGAGTCAGAGACAATGCTCTCGAAACTAATGCCCGTCAGGTCATTAGGAAAACGATTGATGATGCTTTGTAGGGTACGCTTATTGATTTCCAGTGCATTCCTGGCGGCGATTTCTTGAGAAACTGCCAAATCATGAAGGGACTCAGCTTCGTTCGTATCCACTATGGTGCCAAGACCAAACTCAAGGTTATGCTTCATGAGTTCCAGCTGCTGTCTGAAGGCTTTTTCTTGAGCCTCCACTGCTTCAACATTGACTTGAGCGATGAGCATATCGAAATATGCCTGTGTTAACCGTAAAATCAGATCTTGTGCAGCCAGTATAAATCGCGCATCTCCCTGTGCAACTTCATTCTTTGATTGTTCGTAAATGATGAAATTTTCGACGCGGAACAGTGGCTGGGTAGCTGTGACGGTCAAGCCGCGACCGCTGATAAAATCCTCGCTATGCATCTGGGTGTTGAGTTGCGTTTCTCGTTCTCTTGCTGTGAATTGAATATTAGGAAGCAAGCCTGCCCTACCTTGCGGCATTTTTTCCTGGGTAGCCATGTAGGCATGCCGTGCGACTTTATATTGCGCATCGTGTTCTAGTGCCTCACGATAGATATCAATA
Organism: uncultured Nitrosomonas sp.; assembly: GCA_964647635.1. Lineage (GTDB taxonomy): Bacteria > Pseudomonadota > Gammaproteobacteria > Burkholderiales > Nitrosomonadaceae > Nitrosomonas. The sequence continues at coordinate 56,683 of CAZYHY010000008.1, read as the reverse complement.
AGATTTGCTGCTTCAAGGGAAGCGAGCGGCATGATGCTGATGGCGAGTAAGATCGCTAGGCACCGCAGATTCTTCATAAATGTCTCAGAGTTAATAATCTGCTTTGCGTTGTAGGACGGGTTGTATATTACAGGGAAGATTTTGCATCGTAAGGAAGATTCGTGTCGTGGGAAAATTCTACAGTGTTACCGGAAATGTTGCAAGAATGACTGCGAATGATCGTTCATATATTTCAAAAGCTAGTAGACTGATGGTCGCGATCTGGGCTGCGGTCTGTTTTAGCTTTTTTCGTGCAGCAACGTGAATGGATTGATGGATATTTTGGCTAAATCCCGAGTTGCTTGATCTTCCGGCGGAATTTACGCCCATTTTCCCGCCTTGAGCGGCGTGGATGTTCATTTTTTAAGCCTGTTGAAAGGCGACCAAGGATAATCTTTTAAATGTTCCTGTAATTCTTCTTCGCGGTAGCGATTCACTCGTGTAACAGCCAGAATCGTCACCATGAGAATTGGTAGCGTAAATATAAAAATGCCGGTTAATGCGATCAGATTTTCGCCAATCCAGAGCGCTACCGTCCAGTTAAAGATAAGTACCGATAGATAGAGCATTGGCCCCAGCAGCGAGCGGAGCGGCATCATAAATATACCGTACGGCGTTTTTCCTTCACGCCTGCGGTCTATCTGCTGGAAAGCAGCTACCAGTAAAAAACTGGTTAACAACCAACCAGCGTAGTTTGAGATCGGTACGCCAAAATGCAGTCCTGGCTCGTGATAGCCGTATATCTGCCCGAGAAACCAGCGATTGCCTTGCAGTGCCACCGGATCAATGATGATGTCTAGAAAGGTCTGCAAGAAAGCGCCCAACACCAAAGCGGCCCATGAATATCGGATGGCGCGGGTTTCCAATGTAATGAGATCGAAGCCGCGTGTTGCCAGGGGCGATAGGATGAATAACGCCGTGGTGTAGCTACAGTAAGTCAGGAAGACATAAGAGAGCGAGTCGAAAAAAGGTACTCCCCAGATCCATAGTTCCCGGTGGCTTGTGCTGTCCAGGTAATAGTACCAACCGTAGGGAAACCCGGTGGAAATGGAGAGCTTTTCCGATGTGAAAGCGATCAGGTATGCGGCAACAGTAAAAATAAGGGTCTTGCGCCAACCGACATGCGGCACACAGATCAGCAGAAATGCCGCAAAAAACGTGAATACATAGGGGCGCATCACAACGGTGTCGAAAGTGATGTCAAGCATAGGTAGGTCTTCTGCGTTGAGTGGTTTCAGGTGAATTCATATCAGCTTCAAGAGCATCCTGATGCCCAGGCCATACAGCAGCACCACAAAAATCGCTCTTAAAATGGCGGTTTTGGTGGAGTGTGTAAGCTTCGCACCCAACGGTGCTGTCAGCATACTGGCCGGTACCAGCCAGACTAATGCCGGCAAATACACATAACCCAGGCTATATTCCGGCAGTGTCTCGGGCTGTAGGTAGCCGTTAGCGATATAGCCCGCCGTGCCAGCCAGTGCAATGGGAAAGCCGATGGCTGCCGCAGTGCCGATGGCACGCTGAAGCGTCATGTTGCACAGTGTTAAGAACGGTACCGACAGTAACCCGCCGCCAACGGCAACCAGGCTGGAGAGCATACCGATAATGCTGCCGACAAGAAACATACCGATTTTTCCCGGTAGCTGGAAAATAGCACTGGGGCGGAACTGTAGCAACATTTGTGTGGCGGCATAAAAAATAAAGATGACAAAAATAATACTTAATAACTGACCCGTCATCGAGCTTGCCAAAGCAGCGCCGCCGAAAGTACCCACAAAAATGCCGAGTGTGATATTTTTAACAACCTGCCAGTCCACGGCTTGGTGTCGATGATGCGTGCGCAAGCTGGCGGCTGAAGTGAATATGATGGTGGCCATCGTGGTGCCTAATGCCAAGTGGATGACGCGGTCGGCCGGGAAGTCTTGCGCTGTGAATATGGAAATCAGCACGGGCACGATGATGAGCCCGCCACCGATACCGAGTAAACCAGCAAAAAAACCTACCAATGCACCTGTAAGTAAATAAATAAGCCACCATTCCATTTAATCGGACCTTATAAGATTGGAAAAATAAAAATACCCGGTTTTGTATTACAGAATAGCCATAATAAATTGCCATTCTGCCGGGTCAACCGGGGTTATCGATAAACGATTGCCTGTTTGTAGCACCCGCATTTTTTGCAGTTCCGCGTATTGCCTGAGTTCCTTGATTGCAATGAGACGGGTTTTTTGCACCAGAGTAATCTCAACATTGAACCAGCGCGGATTGTTGATCGTCGCCTTAGGGTCAAAATACCTATTGTCGGGATTAAATTGTGTGGCATCCGGATAAGCGGGTTTGCTGACCACTGCGATGCCCATGATACCGGGATCCTTACAGCAAGAGTGATAGAAAAAAACCTGATCGCCAATGGTCATTTGATTGCGCATAAAATTACGCGATTGATAATTGCGCACACCTTCCCACGCAACCGTTTGGTTGGGTAGTGCTGCAAAATCATCGATGCTGAATTCATAAGGTTCCGATTTCATGAGCCAGTAACGCATATTAGTTCCATCTTATTCCTAATGGGTTTCTCCCGAAGAAAACCTCGACGATTGCTAATTTGAGGGGCAGATTTTCCTGTTGCATGTAGAAAACAATTCTCTCTGATTAGAGCGGGCGAGCTGAACGCGTTATCGTTATATCCATCCTTCGTGCATCATGACGCTGCCGATCAAGTGGGATTCCGCTTCGGTACTTTGCGCAATCTCGACGGTGAGCCACTCACGGCTTACTTGGTTACTTTCCAGCCGGAATAATTGCAAGTTCAATTCATCACTCGTGGCGTCATGCCCCAGCGTCCGGTTATAAATAGTTAGTACATAATCCGCATCAGACAGGCCATTCAGATCGGCCCGCGGTTGAAACCAATCCAAAATCGCATCATAACTTACCTTATCCGCTAATGCATTGAATCCAGCATGCCATTCGTCCAGGCTGGCGTCACGATCAAAAAAACTATGTACTAAACGGGCCAAAACAGCTTCTATCTGATCATGCACGATTACCACGGTTTCCTGGTTGTCGAATGTAATCATTTCGGCGTTTTTCAGGCTGAGCATGGCACCGTCGCTGAGTTGCGTCAGTTCCAGGCGATCGTCGGAAAACGCCAGATGCACATCGTCGCGGCCACCTGGCATGCGCAAGACATCGTCACCTGCCCCGCCTTTATTGCTAATCCGAGCAACAAATAGCCCTGATCGTTTTCAGCGCCGCCAGTAAAATCGCGCGTGGCATCGATGCGGATGATTGTTGGGTCGGTATCCCAGCCGGATAGCAGCTCACTGCTGGTTTTGTCCTGCAAACCCAGTTTGATTGTTTCCGGCAAGCTGCGGAAGAGCGTTAAAACATCCTTCGCCGTTGCGCCTGCCAAGTTTTGCACTGTATTGCCTTCCGAAACCGTCAAGTCACGCCCCAGTCAGGTTCTGGCCAGATGATGCGCAACCGCTTCAGCCTCAGAATAGGCGATCGCCAAACTCGGGCCACTGGCAAACCGGACTAATTCGACATCGGTCAGGGTATCGGCTTCACCATTCGCCTGCGTCAGCGTGACTGTGTTGCCATGCACGTCAACCCGATAATCGGATAATTTCCCCGCTTGAATGGCGCTATCGAAACCCAAGCCGCCATTGAGCTGGTCATTCCCACTATCGCCGCTCAAGGCATCGTTGTCGGCGCCACCGTAAATAATATCGTTGCCCGCAACGCCGGAGACTTGATCGTTGCCACCCAAACTACCGACAGTGTCATTGCCGTCGCCACCGAACAAGGTATCATCATCAGAGCCGAGCACGATAAATTGATTCTGATCGTCGCCTGCGACAAAATTTTGTCCGCTGCCGCCGACGATCCGGGCAGCGCCGACAACCAGTGCGAAGGCGACATTATCCAGTTGAATGGCCGTGCCGGCAGGCAGTTGACGGGCATCGATCACCAGCATGTCGTTGGTTGCGCTCGCAACCGCTGGGCTGCTGATAACAATCGGCAACGATGGCGGCTGGTTACCAGAAACGTTCGGTGTAACGGTTTGAGTGTTGACCGGATTGCTGTTCGGCATTGTGCCAAAAATACTTTTGCTGCCGCAGTCAAGCCATTGGCAGTGCCACTGCTCAAATCGCCGATTTGTGCCAGCGCGGCAATCACACTTGTTTCGAGCTGGACTGGGCTAGCAACCTGCGGCCATTCCGCGACCGTCAATCCGGTACCGGTTGGCAGGCTGACCGTCAGCAAGGGATTGCCTTTTGCGTCTTTTGCTACCGGAATATCCGCATGATCGCGGAATAACGAATCAGGATCGTCTCGTCGGGAAGATTGAATAGTCGAAACGGTGATGATGACAATACCGTCCGGTTGCGTGGTCGTCGTAGTGGTTGCGCCGTCGATGAGTATGTTGGTGTGGCTACCACTACCGCCTGGAGTAGCGGGGTTCGATACGGTAATGCCGTTGCCGCTGGTGTCAGCGATCGTAACGGCAGCGTCGGCACCTCTTGCCCAATCTTCGGCAGCGGCCAGGTTGTAAATTGTCGCATCGCTGGAAGCCGTGCCGGCTTTGTTCAGCAGACGATTGACCGCAGTTTTGTCGGTAGCACTCAGCGTGATGGTAAATGCCGTGCCGGAAGTAATCTCGACATCCGGCGATGTCAGTGTATAGATTGCGCCGCCTTGTCCGGTCAGCATCAGTTTGGAAGTATCGATATCGTTGGCAGCGCCGCTGGCTTGCAGAAAGCCGGTTCCAGTGACCACCAATGCGCCGCTGCTGGCGTCGTACGTGGCCGATGTGATCGCGGGCGTTTGCACGTTACTGACGGTAACACCGTTGCCGGTAAGGTCAGGGTTGCCGCTGACTGCCGGATTCCAGTCAACCGACGCAGCGATATTGTAAGTGTTGCCACTGACCGATGACGTGCCATCTCTATTCAACAAGCCTGCGATATTGATCTGATCGATGGCGTTCAGTGCGATAGTGAATTGCGTAGCGGAATCGAGCTCGACATTCGGAGGCGTCAGTATATAGGTTGCGCCGCCTGAGATTCTGCAAGGGTATCTCAATGAGTGCTGCTATCGCTTCAACCGGCGTATGCGGGAGGCCGAGTTACCGCTACGCCTTCTCAATGCTTGCCTGACACACACTCAGATCAAACTGAAAATAGTATAGAGGCATAGAATTTAATGATCACAATGATGGGTTCAATCGCTACATATCTTCTGCATGACTATACAATTTTAGCTAATTGTATAGCGAATTACCAAAAAGGCATTAGTTTGTGAATTTCTTGGTAATAACGCTTCATTCGATACAGTAAATACTATTTCCTCGTCGGGCGATGTTGATGAAAGTATCGGTAATAGTTGCAAGCCGAGATTTTCGGGAGATAACAAAGTTTCAACTGGCGCTTGATTATCGGTCAAATTAACCAAATGCACTGCTTGCACTTGTATATCGTGCCCTTGGGTAAGATAAGAAAAGTGAGGCCTACCTAGCACAATTACAAGTGGCTCGGTTTCAGTAACAAAGCGGTGCCATTCGGTTGGGAAATCCTGCTTCAAACTCAATAACAAAGCCAGTCCTGCAGTATTGACTGTCTCAAAAATCGTCTGAAGATTCGAAACTGCTGTGCCACGAAGCTGATTACCGCCTTGTCGAGCTGTATAACGAATATGCATCACCACGTCGGAAATAGTGCTGTAATCAAACTGGCGAAACTCTCCCGGGAGTTCTAATCTCCAAGTGCTTTCTGCACCGGAACCTTCAAAAGGTAAAAAGCGCTCATCACGCAAATTGGTCTCGAACATACCGCCATCATTTGTGGCGCCACTCGTGACGACAGATTGTATCGCGCCGAAGTAATCGACAAAGCGCAAGCTATCCTCGCCTTCTCTAGGATAGTTATTATTAGCTAATTGCGGCGATATTCGTACAGTACTGCGCTGCAAAGTCAGTGTGCAATTCACACTGGCATAGGGGCCGACTACACAGGGAACCGTTATGCTCACGGTTTTGAGCCGTCTCATATAATGTCCGGGGCAGTCCAAATCAAAAAGCCACTCGGGCAATGTAACATCGCAAGAACCGGTTGCTTTGAGCTGCAACAGCGCCAGTGGATTGAGCTGCCGCAATGAAACATGTTTCGTGAGCTCGTATTCGCGTTTGTTTTGTTCAAGGTAAGCCACTTCCATGCGGCGCAAGTCATGCTGCAGTTTTTCCCCGGCCAATAAGCCTTTTTTCAGGCCATCCCAATATCCAAATTGAATAAAATTAGAATCTTGCAAACCCAGCTCATGACTAAATGCCCGTTCTGCGCGTTTTGCCAAATCATAGGCTAATTGATAGCTTTGGAAATAAACTGCGGATATCTGACCAATCATCCAATGGTACAACTCGGTATTGGTAAATTTGTTGCGCATAAATTCATCGACGGTTCTGGCATTTTCGATTTGAAGGTCGTGGTTTTTTAAATCTTGCTCGGCGATGCTCATTCCTATTTCAGCAGCAGTGATTTGCTTTTCTAACTGAGAAATTTCGTTAGCAGCTTGAGCTGCCTGAAAATCCCAATCTTCTTTCCGTCTATCATAGCCAGCTTCTGTTAGTGCTTTATTAGCATTATAGGTTGCTATATGTGCAAACATCGCCACTGACTGACTAAGTGCACTCATGTAGGATAAAATATTTGAACTTCCCCAGCGCCCCTTTACAGTAGGAGAGCTAAAACCTCCTTCGATACCGATGTCAAAATCTGGTAGATAACCGAATGCTGCCCTTGTAATGTCAATAGACTGGCTATCACGCTGAAATCCCAAGGCAACTTCGAGTTGATCCATGTGTTGCTGTTCTTTGCCGCTTATTTTTTCCCGGTTTTCATAAAATTGCTTTCTACTTTTTACCGTGGCCAGGGAAGCATCAAGAGCTTGCTTCGAAGCTTGTGCTTCTTCAATCTGCAACAACTTGGTTTCTCGAATCGCGTTAAGTACTTGTATCTCGTGACCCGAACGCAAGGCAGCCAGTTCTTCGCTGTCTCGTTTCTCCAATGCAGACAGCAGCGCGCTTCCAAGGTTCTTAACATCGTTGATCAGTTCGTTGGCTTTTTGGGTCAAAGCTTGAAAACGGTAGATCGGATTGGGGGCATTCAAATTGCTTAGTACACTACCGAGATCCAATCCTGCCGCAGCAGCCTTGACCAATAGCGCCGGATCAATCGGCGGCGCAAACAACGCCAGTTGCCGCTCAATGCCTTCGATATTCATACAATGGCGAATTTTAAACAGCCGGTCTGCTACCGTGTCCCAGTATTGCAGCAACTGATCGTTCTTGGGAATACAAAAGAAAAGTGTCGGTCCAAGGATTGCAGGAACAGGCGCAGCTAGCGGCAAATCGCGTGTGCCCTCTTCTTCATTAGGCGGTTCGATACCCGGCGCAGCTAACGGAAAATCGGCCGCAGAGGAATCATCGTTGGTATTTATGCCGAAATGAGTTGCTCCGAGCAAGCTACCGACACTGTTACCTCCTGTATCCGTATCCATCGGATAAATTATCTCTTCTAGGACTGTCAATGCATTGGAAAAGCTATCGAGATGAGGGCGGAGTTGATTGAAAGTATTGACAATCTGGCCATTAATCGTTTTACGGGCATCGGTATGCGCAGCAATTTCTGTTGGGCGCTCGCCCAATATATTGGATGCCAGGATATAAAGTTGTATCGCTTCGTTAATGGATTCACGGGTATCTTGACGGAATAAATCATCGGCCCAGGCGATTAGATTATCCAAGTAAGCCATGACCGTTGTTTTCATGTAGGCTTCCGGCCGTAAGCGTGCAATTAAGTGTGGATTGAAAGGATTTTTACGCCATTCATCGATTTGAATCCGTAGCTTGGAACGCGCCTCTTGTTCTTTCTTGGTTAATCCGCTGGATTTCAGCAGCAGCATGGTACGTTGAATCGATTTTCCGACACCCTGTTCGAACAAAGGCTTGATCTGCCAAACTCGCTCCGGCCATTGCTGGCTACCGGATGATGGCGTGTAGGTCGGGTCAAAGAGGTAGTGGAACCAATGCTGTGCCTCGGCAAAGCGGCGATTGGTGCTGAGCCGTTTTGCAATCAAGAATGGGCTGTGGAAAAAGAGCTCCCAATTGTAAATCGAGTAGGCTCCGCCGAAAGAAAAATCGAATTCATCCAAGGGGCCAGCAGCTTTCTTTTCATTCTCAGTCAGGGGCGATAAACTGGAGACTCCTAAGATGTTGGAGACGATCTTCGTCGGTTCATAGTCGTTATAAAAAAATGTTTCTTTCAGTTGTTGCCTGTGCAGATTCTGAGCCAGTTTTTGTTTTGACCCCGCGGGTTCTTTTTCCGGATCGGGTCGCAATATGCCCTCAATGCCATGACGATTGAGCTGCTCTATCAATAAGCAGACATAAGGGTGGTAAAAATTATCGAAGCGAAAGAATCTGGCTTCCCAATGCATGGGAAAGAAACCAGCGTGAACTGGCGCCGTCGCATCCATGATAGTTGTAATGCTGCGAGTCGCCGATGGCGCATCATCAGTATCGATAGGTGTAGTTGCCCGCGCTGTCCCCGGCAGGGGACGATTGGTAGAAACTAGCGTGTTGTCACTGAGTTGATTCAAAGGACTGTTAGCGTTACGGTCAAGGAATATCCTTAAGAATCCCACCAGGTTATCTGGCAATTCCATTGGTACAGCATCGTGAGTCGGGTTTATCGATACCTGCAAATCATTGACTGCGCCAAAACCGCCAGATTCATTGGAATATCCACCATAAGGCACGACAAAGAATGTACGAGCATTGTCTTGATAGAAAAATGGCGAACGGCAAATGTATGGGCGTTCGTTCTGAGGATAAATAACAACGAATGTGCCCGGAGTATCACCAAGTACTTCTGATTCATTAGCGTTCACAAGTTCAATTTTAAGATTGGTACTACTGATTTGTCCGCTAGTTATGGCTAGAAAAGGGCTAGCACTTTGTGCAATTCCTGCTTCGCCGACTGATGAAGGATTTTCTTGCAATGCATTAAAGTACGGATGCGTTCTTTGAAAAGGCTTCAGTAAGTGGTAAAAATATTTTGAAATATCGGGATCTTTGTTACAAGTATGAAAAATAAATTGCAAAAGAGAAGAAGGAGCACGATTAGGTCTGCGTATTTCTGATGCAACCACCAATGAGCCATCTTCTAGTAGATATGACCAAAATGAGAACAAAGCCTTATGAATTGCCACTTCTTGCTGCTGAGGCGTCTCGATAAATTTTTTACTCACCTGCTTTGGCTGCCATTTGCCCTCACGATATTCGCTCCACGCCATCCGGATTTCATAATAGCGATTGGGGGTTTCGCTATCCTCAACTTCTTCAACAGCTTTCTCCATAAACATTGGCCAGAAAAGATACAAGCGGCGATTCCAAATTACCGGTACCAAATGGTCACCCTCGATGTCGACATCGACTTTTTCCCAAGGTGTCCAATAACGTCGATCGATCCAGCGGCGATAATAATAAAGATGCGGGGTACTACGAGTGCGTCCGATGACGTGCAGGATATCCCGATCTGTCTCCCATTGACGGTATAGTCCACTGATTTCCAATTGTGCGACGCGATCGAGTTCATTCAGATACTTTAAGTACTCGCGCTCAACCGTGGTATCGTTGACCTCATCTTGTAATAGACCGCTTTCCAGTTGCTTGAAAAATGGTGTTTTATCGTCTCGCAGTTCCGGTTCGATCCAGTTTTCGGGGTAAAGAAAAACCTTGCGATTGGCTTCCCATACGCGGTAATTTTTCATCCAAGCCCATTCCTTAGCGTCTTCCGGTGTGAGATCGACTTCCGGTTCCAGGTTCAGTAAACAGCGCTGAATGAATAGCTGTACTGATTGGGTAGCCTGCACGACACGCGAGGTCAGCATGCATGAAGTCATTTCGACGTCGATCAGAAAATGCGCATAAAGATCTTCGGGCCCACGTAGTCTCTGGTGTATCCGGTCAAGAGCTACCCAGGTTGCCTCGGTGGTAATGCCATTTACCGGTAGCTCATTAGCTGCTTGAAATAGAAGTAAAGCGTTTCTCGTCGCAGGATTGAAATAACCGTTAATCGGCAACGATTGAGTCAAAACACCCGAAGCGTTGAGTTTTTGTTGTAATTCCTTGACGGCAGGCCCAATCATGTTAGGGGGAATGGGAGAGCCAGGCGGACTGGGCTGAAAAAATAGCGCTGGATTCCCCACGCGTAATTGAGGTATCTGAATACGGACCTCGTGCACCAGGTACTCGACCAAAGCAGCGCGTTGCCGATCCCGCAATTCATCGCGGATTGGTTTTGCCACGGCTAGCCACTGTTGCTGTTCCGGATATTGAGCACGAATTGCTTGCTTGATCGTGCGGGCAATTTCGTTATCGATAACCGGTGTTGTCCATCGCTTGGCTTCTTGCGCGGTTACATTCATTGCTGTGAGAAATTCCAAACAGTGTTTCAAAACCGGTAGGAATTGTCCATCCACGAATCCGGACGGAAAGTCGATATCGAAGCCTTGCGGCCCAGTTAGAAACACAATATCGAGTTCGCGCCAGCCTGTGTAGGTAGCAATCCGGTTAAGGAAAGTTTCGCGCGTCAATGTCGGGTCATCCAATACGGAGAGTAATTCAAGCAGGCCCGCGACCCCGGCGGCCAAGCTTGAAGCAACGCGGAAAAGTGTAATCTGTTGCAACCAACGCTCGAACAATAGCGATGCCGTGTTTTGCGCTTCAAGCGGCAGATCCGCGATATCCAACCAACCGATTGCCGGTGCGCGGTGCACTACGAATTCAACTTGATCGGTCGGTATCATCAACGCATTGAGCAGAATGGCGGTTTTTGCCAGACGGTGAAATGTGAGGCGCTGATTAGTAAATAGCGGATCGACATCGGCCAGGAATTCATTCGATAAAAATACGTTGAGACTACTTAGCTGGGGATCATCGGGGGCGTGAATCAGTCGTCGAAGCAACTCATCCGCTACTTCGGTTGGCATACTCAGTGTCGTCGCCAAACTTTCGATTATCAAAGCTTCACTGGCATTGCGTATCAGAAAAGGCAGCAGGCGTTCGAGCACGTAATCGAAACGCGCCTCTGGCGTAGTAAGCATGCCCGGATTGATCAGTTGGGTTATGGCATCGTTCGCGTCAAGAAATTGGACAAGATTTTCATTAATTAGCGCTGTTAAAGCATTTTCTTCTTCAATCGTGCTGCCATCGAGCAACGCAACGACGCGATTTGAAATTTCGGCCGGTAGCACTGATGCGAGTAATTCCGTGACGCGTGCGCCAGATGGATCAGAATCAAAGCCATGATCAGCAATGATTTTTAGCAACTCACTTTGTAGCTTTGCAAGAAAGTCGCCAATTTTTGCTTCGGTTTGTATCGCCGGTGCGGGGGTAATCTGATGACGCAGCAAATAATCCAGTACGGTAAAGCTGATACCCGATTCACGCACCTGTTGAACAAGTTGGATGAAACGATGGGCTTGTGCAATCCGGCCTATTCCAAGTGGATTAAGGCCGGTCAAGGCACGCATGATTAAGTATTCATGGACGCTGATTTTTAAAGCCCGCGTCAATGTAACTACATTATAAATACGTGTTAGGTTGGCTAGATTCAGATCATCATTTGGCAGTTCGTCGACAGTATCCATCAACAAATTCAGATCTGCGGAGCCAATTCCAATCGCTCTGCTGATAGCGTCAGCATGATCACTGATTTGCAGGCCGGCATCGCTGAGTTCGGACCTGTTATTATTTAATTCAAATATCTCAACGATAGGCGGATTAATGGTTGGATCGTTAAAGATATGGTCGTAGCGCGATGGCTGATTCTCACGGCTTTGCGTATCGATACGTTCGGTCCACCAGGTCAGTAATACTTCCCACGAAGGCTTTAAAGCTTCGCGAATGCGCTCGGCCTGGGCCAGCGACAACAGCGCATCGTTGTCCAGTTCATCAATCTGAAGGATTTCCAAAAGCATGCCCAATTCCCGTATTGGCCAGCCAAGCCTGCGCTGCAAGCGGACAAAGCGGTGAAAGCGACCTAGTCTCGCGGCAGTGAGATTGGTAATGGTCGCTGTATCCAAATTGCAGTCAGCACCTGCAAACTGAATCCGCATTGCAGGAAGGGAAGGGCGGTTTACCAAGTTTACATCCAGAGTGGCAGCAAGCTCTTCATAGGAAAGTCCCGATTGTTTCAAAGCAATCGACACGCGGCCGCTTGCCAAGAAAGCACTGAATTCCGCTGTTTCCATACCCCAATAGTCGGAAACAGAACTTATTGCCACTGCAGTATCGGTAATTATTTCGCGCTCTCGTGGCGTCAGCCCCAGATATTCTGTCGCAATATCCGGCGCAAATTCTGCAGCATTCGCCGAAATAAATGCTTCCATTAATGCAAAACGCTGAATTCCAATTTGACCTAGATAATGACGCGCCTCTGCCGCCCATAAATCAAATGGCAGTGTCCAGGGAAAAATCGCTTGGGCAAGGGTATTGTAGGCATTTACGTTGAGATGCTCGGGATTGGTGGCTAGAATGTCGGCCTCATTTCCTGTCTGAAAAGAGATTGCGTTGCTGAAACCCGGTGCAACAATCCGCTCCAAGACTTCATTGACCAGATCAACGTAGGGCAGCATCGTATTGGTGTTTTGACAAGTCAATTCAATATGGCCGATATCTGCGCGACGGCGCTGCCTGGGATCGGGTGAATCGCCAAACAGGACATCCAGTGCCGTACGGTTTGGGCTATTCGCAGGTCGATTCATCAGAAAATGAAGAATGTCAACCAGATAAGCCGCCGGACTGTACACCGACCCGCACTGTTCGCACTGGCACAAATCAAGCGAACCGAACAGATCCTCAAGATCCGGAATACCTTTGCCAAATAGATGAGGGGCTGTAATTGTAATGTGAGTCGGATTGAATGCGTAAGTCATGCTGGATATTAACAATGCAGTGTCCGCCTGACGTGCGGCATTGTTATAAAATTGCTGCGCGACTATTTGATCGTCAAATTGATTGGCATGGACTCTTAGAAACTGCGGCGCACCCATGCGCCGGATAGTTAATGCTGATTGGATATCGTTTGCAATTAATCTGACCGCAGCGACTTTATTGAAAGCGGGGGCAATATTCATCATGCGCTGTACAGCTTTAAGCTGTTCGGTAGTTTGCGCGATATCCCCAGCGATGGCGTTTGGTTTTTCAAGCAAATATTCATGCAATTGCATCGAGGTAAAATCAAAATCGGGATTGCGTTGTAAGAAATTGATCGTTGGCGCGAATCGTTCAGAATCAAGCTCAGCAAGACGATACCTGAGTGCGGTCGTAGGGAATATCACCTCCACCATGCGCTCAATAAATTGGGCATATAGTTGGGAGCGCTGCTTTTCTTCCCGCCCTAGGAATATAGGCGCACCGACTCGCTTTCCATCACCTGTATCGCGATTAATCAACATTTGCCAATCCTGGCGGTTGAACCGCGCCAGGTCTCGTAATTCGGAACCCAATTCGCTGCGATCACGCATACGTATTAATTCACGCACCAGAGGTTCATGGTTCAAGGTAACGGTGGCCAGCCGGATCACATACTGCATGGAATCCACTACTTTATCGCCAATATCCGATTGTTTTCGTAACTGGGTCCAAAACTCTTCGACAGATCCCTCGCGTTTCAGGTAATCCGACGCGATTCGTTCCTTGAGCGTACTTTGAACACCGGCAATATCCAGCAAAGTACCCAGTGTCGGGCGATCAGGCTCGGAAGGGCGTAAAGCCAAGCGTACAATTTGTTGCTGCAAACCACTGAGAATCTCAGGAATCGCCTTCTTTACATGAATTCCAACAATATTATCTCGAATGGAAGATTCCAAGGCATTGCGCAGTATCTCGAGCGATTGCGCAACTAATGCGATCAAGTTAGTGGGCAGTGATTGCCGAACCAATGCATAAAACCACTCGGAATTAAGTCGTGTTTCTTGCATCAGCCGCTCGCTGACAACCAGATAAGCCAGATGCTCTGCATTGATGTCATTTTGGCATGCCAAAAAGCTCACATCGGATTCGGACAGATTGGCGATGGCTACCTTTTCCTCGCGCAATAGTGGTAGTACGAGTTCTGTCAGCTGTTTGAATTCGGACGGGCTGCGAAGGGGTTCTGTACCGATAACAAGATTGACGACCTCAACCGGCGAGGCTTTGCAAATTACCGAGGACGCAGCCAATTCGTTATCTCGTGCATCAAAAGCGCGGACAATCAGGCTCATCGTGGTACTTTCTGGAACAGGATAATTAATTTCGTATTGACCACGGCCATCAGCGAAAGCTTCGCCTAGTAGCTTCTCACTGCGCAGGTTTTTTTCAAATGCGCGTACCCGAGTTCTGGGCACTGGATCGCTATCCGGCTGCAATACGCTGCCTTTTATCACCCAGGTTTCGCGTGGACTGGCATCGACGGCTCGGTTGATCATGCGGGCGGTACGTTCATCCACGATGCCCGTTACTGTTAAATTGTGAGTGCGTTGAAATTCCTGTACCGCGAGAAAGGTGGTGGAACCGAAAAATCCATCCGTATCGGCGATCGTGGTCTGCAGTTTGAGTTGTTTTAATTCGCTTTGCAGTAATCCAACATCGCCACCGCGCATGTTGGGTACTAGATTACGTCCTCGGAGTTTCATGATAATCCCTCCTGTGATGTAAAATTTCTGGTAGCAGTTTATGGAACGCTTATTTCCATCGGGTAAAACCCATAACTGCTTTTGATTTTACGTGGGCTTGCCACACCCAATCTATGTGTTGCGCTTACTCATCTCCAAATCTTTATATTCTCTACCGGCCTAGTCAGCGGGATAACTGCCATTTTGAAAACAGCGATGAAATACTGAGCGCATACGATCAGGCAGTGCTTACCCAAGCATCAATAATCCGGCATTTTAATCCACTGAATTTATTGTGATAAGGTGTTAAGAAAATTCTGGATATTTTGCTTAATCTCGTTTGATTTTTTCTCCTCCTCATCCAAGGAAGTGATTACTCCCACTGATTCAATTGTGCTAGCAGCTTTTGCTATTCTAATTTTCTTATCTTCGTTTGGTTCACCAAAGAATTCATATACATCTTTTCCAAGTTCATCCGCCTTTGACATTGGCAGCAATCCTATCCGCCAATTGCTACTTTGATGCGAAGACCCTGTCTCATCTCCTTCAGAAAGCAAAGCCGCATGTGCTGAAAGTTCGTGAAAAAATGTTTGCAAGATTGCATTTTCTTCTCTACTGACCTGCGGTCCTTTGTTTCTTTGGTCACGAAAACGGGTTGCAATAACAACCAATCCCTTTTTTGTTTTATCACTTTCTTCCCGGAGTGGGCTTGTGCCGCCTACATGAATTTCGCTCATTTCGACTATTCCAGTATCCTGCTTGGGATCTCCTTCAGCAGTATCAGCAACCAGCTTATTATGAGCAGCGCGACTTCTATCAGATAATATCGATGTTCCTGTTGTGAGGACCCATTCACCAGAATCTATAGCTTTTAATGTATTCAGGAACCAACCAGGTATATCCTTGCTTACATTCTCTATACCATATTTTCGTAATTCACCTGTAAACAATAGTCCTTGTTTTTTGGACTTGACAAGTTTTGGATTCAGAACCAAGCGGTCATCTTTAACCATAAAAAAATCCTTCATCCACGGTTCTAGTTTTTCATTTCTCCTAATCATGGCGACGAATTCATGTACAGAAATTTCTGATTTGGATGAAAACCTAAGTCCTTTATTGTTTGTGTTTTTGCTCTTATTTCCATTGAGATCATTCAAAATAATGGGATTCCCATTGACATAAACGAACAAATTAAGTGAGTCGATTATTCCAATCGGATCCGCCGCTGTCCATCGTCCCAGCCATGGTGCATAATACCGAGCCCCATGATAATTTAACCCAGTTTCTTCATCCCGCTCCATGCCTGTATACCGGTAGTGCTTCAAGCTCACTTCAGCCACACTGCGCCCGGCTTGATAAGACGTCGATCCATACGGATGGTATTCCTCATACGAAATCACCGCGCCATCGCCATCCAGTTCCAGGCTGGCTGAGCCGAGATGATTGCCCAGTTGAAAACGGATGAGTTGTGCCGGTACATCCGGCTCAACACCCTGCGTGCGCGTTTCGACCATGGCCACGCGCTGCTTGTCATCCATTGCGTGCAGGGTCTGGCGCTCAAGCGTTATGGTGTCACCGCTACCGTCGTATTCGCGATAAACTTCAAACCCACCCAGGTAGATGCGTTCATTGCTGCGTGTAGGCGTTTCTCCAATCCCTGCTTGGCGTTCGGTGACTTTGCGCATGCGCTGGCCGGAGCCGTCGTAGACATAATAGGTAATTTCCGGCGTCCCTTCGTTCACGATCTGCCGGCTACTTGCCTGCAGATGGTCCTGAAAATCCCATCGCATCAGCGACAGGTGTGGCATGGTGGTCATGTTGCCGTGGTTGTCATGGTTGTAGTGTTCGTCCATTGATCCAATATGCGTACGGCTTAGGCGATTATTTTGTTTTCCCGGCTCGATAAGACTGGTGTCTTCATAGAAATATTCACGCGTCCAGTTGCCATTGGTGGCTTGGTGGATCAATTGCAGGAAATTACCGACACCATCGTATTCATAGTGTTCGGTGTACCGCCGCATTGCTTGGCCGTCGTGCGGATGCGCCAGATGCGTGCGGAATTCATCGTTCCAAGTGGATTGAGGAGTATCTGTTTGCCCGATATGCTCACGGCCGGTAGCCTGAGTCAGGCGGTAGAGTGCATCGTAGATATAATCCGCATGCGGTTCGACCACCGCATTGTTGAAATAAATCGTCTGTTGCGTATCGTCGCGGATATCGGTGATATTGCCGGTCGGATCGTAGGTGTAGATCAGATCTTGCAACCGATCGACGCCGCGCAGCGTACGCAAGTGTGTAAGACGGAACGTTAGCCGATCATACTCGTAGCGCGTCGTCACGCCGTTGCCGTATTCGATCGATTGCCGCTGGCCTTTGGCATCGTAATCGATATCGCGGACAAATACGGTCGGCTGGGCTGCGCCGCGCAGGTTGATTTCCATACGTTCGAGCAAGTTGGCCTCGTTGTAGCCGGGGCGTACGATGCTGTTATCCGGTGTAGTCAGCGCGATAGGGCGGTTGAGTGCGTCATAGCGCGTCGCTGTCGTGAAGATTTCTGGGTCAAGTGCTGGATTGGCTGACCAGTTCGGAGTGGAGCGGTATTGTGTCGTCAGTTGACGGTTACCACGCAACAGATTGCCCTTGAAATCGAATTGTTCGCTGGTCACCATGCCGGCAGCATCAAATGCGCGAAAAGCACGCATGCGCAGGTTACGCGACACCGCATCGGGTTGTGTTTCACCATATTCGGTCTGTGCAAACAGGATTTCTTCATCCGGATTTTGCGAGTCGCTGCCTTGCACAAAACTGCGCAGCGGGCGGCGTAGCTGGTCATATTCGCTGCGCAAGACGTGACCGCGACTATCCCAAGCGCGCACCGGGTTACCTGCGACATCATTCAGCACCCAGCGTTCTCCCGCTTCCATACTCGCCGAATGGATTTGCGCACCAAGCAGGTTGTAGTCGTAGCGCATCACGATGCGACCTAATGCATCGTCAGTTTGCACGATGGCGTCACGCACAGCGCGTTGATTGCCTTCAATATCCATTTCAACGCGAGTGGCAAATAATTGACGCTGATCCAATTGCGCGGGATCGGGACCGTTGTCGGCAACAGTCAGAAACGGTCGTCCCAGCGTATCAAAATGTATCACGCCGGGTGTCTCAGCGTGAACGGCCGTTTTGTTGGCAGCCACCTGTTCGCGCGGACCAAGCGCTCCATTTATGCGTTGCGTATGCCAAGTCGGCAGGTATTCGCTGGTATTCAGGCGGCTGAAATAGGCACCTACATCGGGATCGATTGCGGAATCGGCGATCAAAACGGTATCGTTGACATCCCAGCTTTCCTGTCGCCACGGATCAAACACCGCTTTTTCCCAGGTGTGGTTAGGATGCAGGGTTGCTACCACCCGTTCCAGCGGATCATAAAATAGCACCGGACTCACGCCGATGCGCACATCAAATTCGAAACGGTGCCTATCGGTAAAAAATGGCTCATACTGACGCACGGGCTTGCCCTTGTTGTTGAAGATGGTCCAGCCACCACCCACCCAGCGTGGAGAAAAGTCGTCGGGCGTCATTACCGGTTGATTATCGGCTGCGATAATGATCTGGTCATCCACATCACGCTGCGGCACCGCACCCGGTTCAGCCTGGATTTTTTTCTGGATTTCACGACCAAATCCGTCGGAATACGAGAAACTATGCTGAATGCGTGTTTGTTCACCGTTGTTCAGATCGGATACGTGCGTTTCGCGTGCCAGGGTATACACCGTCGCTGGTTGAGGTTGCGGGTCATTGCGCGTACGCTGATAGGCGAATAGGTCGTATATCAGCCGTGTGGTGGCGCCTTGGAGAATCATCTGCGGATCAGCGAAGGGGGCTTGCAAATGCGCCTGTATCGTATCTTCGGATAAATCGGTTACAAAATTGGCATCGAGCAAATCACCTTCGGCGGTGTTGGGCAACGGTTTGCCCATTACGGCTGTGCCGACCACCATGCCCAGTGCATCGAAGGCGACCGCTGTGCGATTGCGGTTCGGATCCATCATCAAACGCGGCTGCAGTACACGATAGTCATTTGCGGGGATTACGAGGTTGTCGCTTTCATCCCGCTCGCCGACTGTGGTTCGGTTATTCAAGGCATCGCGCGTTTCCAGCATCAGCAAGTTGTGTGCGTCATAGCGAACAAAACTCTCGGTATTGAGCGCGACGGTATGAAAAGGATTGCGGAAACGGTGAGGCAGAAAAAAATGCTGGCGGGCAAAAATCAATTCCTGATTCGGCAAATCGTCGGTTTCCGGCGAGAAAAAGATTCGACCGGCAGGGATCCACCAGTTTGCATCACCTTCGCTGTGCACGTAGCGTCCATCATTCTCAAGCATCGCATCGGTAACGCGTTCGCCATAAACTTGCGTAATTAGGTTTGGCGTATAGGCGAGCTGATAGCTTTCCCCTGGCAATGCCAATGATTCCATCACACCCAATGGCAATAGCGCCATGACATCATTCCGGCTGGCGCCCATATCGTTGGGCCGGTAAAGCGTGCGAACATGTTCGATCAGGCGGCGCTGCATCAAACCTCCCGCGGGGGCTGCTTCATAATCGATTACTGCCGCATCTGCTCTAGCATTCAACAAATCATCCAAGGTATAACGCGCTTGATCATTTGCTAATGGAACTCCAGTCAGTTCGAATGTTTGTGTTTCACACGGCAGCGGTGTGCGGTAATCATCAAGCGTTTCAACGGCATTGGTTACCCGGTTTTCAGTATAGGTAAGCAGATGCAATGTTTGGCGAGTTCGGTCTTGTTGTAAAACTAGCGATGGATCGGGTTGGCGGCGGCCATATCCGATAGCTGCTGATTGCAGCACATTGCCAAAATGATCCACTGCCAGCGTGAGTGCATGCTGGATACGCGGATCAACCGGGTTGCGTTCATAGTGGTAAGTGACAGCTTCGCGCGGATGAGTAAAGAAGACGGCGTGACGGTTGCTGCCCTGCGGTTGAAGCAGGCGGATGGTAAAGTTTTGCTCGATTACTGTATAAGGGTGGAATTCCTGTTCCGTTCCGTCATCCGCGTAGACTTCCTGGCGTAACATGGCGCCTTTGAGTGCTCGACACGCTTCGCGCTCTTCATCCAGTGTCAACCCTGGCGGTGTGGCGGTATCGTCAAGCAAGAATCTCCTTGCCTGTTGATCGCTTAAACCTGTTTCGCGGTAATATTCCCCTTCATCGCGCGTATCAAGCAAACCAGCAAAAAAATCAGAGACATGATTGCGTTCGATGTAAATGCCAGTATGGAACCAAGTTTTGGTATGCACTGGGGGAACATGTGAAGCGGCGTCTATGTTGATTCCCACCGGAAGCGCATTACTATTGCTAAGTGCGGCAAATTCCACTGTATCCCATTGCTCAACCATGCCGAATCCACGGAATTCGCGCTCAACGCCATCGAAGTAACCGTGATGATAGGCATAACGAGTCACAAAGCGGTTGCGGCTGATGTGGTCATAGGTTTCAACGCGCTCGACGACATGCACCGGAAATGGCAGCTTGGTGATCCACGGTTTGCCATCACGTTTATCCTGCAAGTAAAACTGAGTAGAAGGTGCATACTGCACACGGGTTTCTGCACCCAGATTATTGATGGTTCTGATGAGAAGATGCGGTTTTTGGCTGCCCATCAGGTTTACGTAGCGCATGGGGCGATTGCGATCGCCGGGAAGAGACGATGACCAGACTAGGCAAACTGTTCCATTGCCCAGCAAATCGGCCGGCACAATGGAAACCAGATCATCTACGCGCGGAAATACCGGTAGTTGATTCGACTCACTCCAACTGTTACCTGATTGATTGAAATACAGTCTGATCCCGTCACGATGTAAATAAATGATATCGATGGTGCCACTGCCATCGATATCCGCCAACCGGATGCGTTGTTGCTCAAATTGGTCGGGATTATCGAACCACGGTGCGTGATCCATGCTGATTCTGGCACCAAAGCGACCGTACCCAAGATTAGGCCAATGACACACCTCACCATTACGGATACGCACAAGATCAGTGAGACCATCACCGCACATATCCGCCAAATAGATGGACTGAGTATTGTCGGCAAAAACCAGTCGGGGCCCGTTTTCTTCATCAAGTACTTTTGCAATGCGCTGCGCTGGGCCAAAGCCTGCTTCGGCCAGCGAGGCATGCCAGACAAAGGCATCGTTTTCGGTGATCAGTATGTCGGCATGGCCGTCACCATCCAGATCGACAAACTTCAGATTGGGATCGCGCATATCGTAATTGATCCGCGCTATAAAAGAGCGAAAGGGCTGCCAGCCTTCGTCAGTATCATGTTCGTAGAATCCGGGCATAGCATCATCCAATACCACCAGGTCAGGTTGGCCATCACCTGCCAGATCCATGAATTGCGCGCCAGTGGCTAATGTTTGATTGGGCTTGATCGCAACACGCTCCAGTGGCGAAAATTCAATCGATTGCACACCGATTGGACTGAGATTGCGCTTGTAGTGCCAGCTATCGGCTTGTTCGGCTAGAATGCCAGGAATGCCCTCGCCATGTAAGTCAATCCATTGATATGTCGTGCCATCTACACCAATAGGAAGGTTTTCCAAACTAGCAGCATCAACTTCTTCAACCGTATCATGCACAATGGGCTGGGTATATTCAAACGCCACAGGCGGAAAATTACGTCTCAAATAAGCATCGCCATCTCGCCTGTAGCCGAATTGAGTCACTTGCTGCAGAAAGGTATAAACAGGATTGCGAACATTGAATGCATCGAGTTCATAGGAATAGGCAAAATCCGTTGAACGTACCAGGCAGTTTTCTCCGACGCCTTGTTCTCCAGAAAAGTGGTGAAACATCAGCACGCGTTGACACAAGCGGGTAGTGCGCACTTCAAAGCCGGACCGGTAGCTGGAAAATGGATCAACCCGATAGATCCATGCGCCCGGATCATCAGGTGTTGGTACGTTGCTATCGTGTTCACCGTAGTCGAAGACGGTTTCAAACATCCAATCAGCGTTTGCAATCTGTTCAGTATTTAGGAAACGCGGCCGGTGTCCTGCATTATCCAGTAACGGTGCGCGATTGCTATAGAGAATGCGTTTCAGGTAGCGATTAGCCGTACGGCTCACATTGTCAGGCGTGCCACGATTTCGCTCGTTTATTTTGCCAACATCAACACCAGTTCCATCTTCTGCTTTGTAGCGATATAGCACCGCATTGCCTTTATCATCCCGCGTTTCACAAATCAGCCAGCTGAAGATACGACGTGGGTCTTCGGGATCTACAATACGTGAATTTGCATCGCTTCCATATTGAGTAAGAATGTTGTCCTTTGAAATGGAACGCCAATGGATATTCGTTGCATCGGCTATCAGTGTCCAGCGTTCAATACGGGCAAACAATCCTTCAATGCGCGGACGGTAGCGCCGGATGCGGTAACCATCAATTTCGTCTTCATGAATAAGCAGGTTACCCTGCGCATCTCGAATCCATTCACCTGCTTCATCTTGCCTGTAGACTGGCACCAAGTCTTCGGCACCGGAAAGTATAAAATCATCAGAATCCTGGGCATCTAAATACTGCGGTAAGCCTTTGTCAGTTTTGCGCGTAATGGAAGGTAAGGAAAGATTCCAGCCAAACCCGAAAGGTCCGTTGCCGGAACCTGAATCATACGATAGTGAAAGTTGTGGACCGAAACCTGAACGGCCTGGAGAAGTAGCAATCGGTACGGACATAGAACCAGTGCCTGTGACCGGGTTGGCAGCAAATTTTTCACCCATACCGCGAATGGCGCCACCACCTTTGGGAAGTGTTATTGCTGGAACCGACTGCGAGGAATTGATTTTTTCTTTATCGCTTACTTCGCTATTACTATTAGTATCTTGCTGCTTCATTCGCCCCCCTTTCCAGAGGGATTCAGTTTAAATCTCTCTGTCAATCAGTCTATGAAGTAAATAGTCTTTAAATACAAGATTATCCGGTTCTATATACGGAGAGAAAACTTACACTACAACGCTTAAGTCTTTTTGGAATTTTTGACCGTAAAGAATGAAATGTCAAGAAAATTAAAATTGATTTCTTTTGCCAATTGTATTGTCAGTTGAATGTGAGTTGATTGAAAATCAATAGCTTGTAGGGCGTAATTTATACCTCGCTAGCTTGTTATCAATTGCTTCTTGAAGCAGAACTACTCCAGTCTCGACCAGAACTTATCATCGAGTATCAATCGGGGCATCGCGAACTCGTTTTATTGGTGGTGTGAGAATCTCAAGATTACGAGTTTGTTACTATTTATTAATTGGTTATTGCAAAGAGTATGCTATTTTTAAACAAAATCCTGCACGATCATGCCGAGCTTCTGTAATATTCCAATTTTTTTACTCATTCTAACTATTTTTAATCATGAATAATCACTTACTTTCTGATGTTGCGGTTGATACTTGGGTGCAAGGCGGGCCGATTGCATTAAATGACCTGATTGGTTCGGTGGTATTGATCGAGGTTTTTCAGGTGAATTGCCCGGGTTGTTTTATCTATTCACTACCCAAAGCCATTGGTTTGTATGAAAGATACCAGCAGCAAGGATTGGTTATGATTGGCCTGGCGACTGCGTTTGAAGATTATGACAAAAATACGCTTGAGAACTTGCAGAAATTAGTGACAACAGGTGAGGTGATTGGTGAAACGTTCAAGGCACTGAATCAGCGTGGCTTATTATCGCAAGGCAAATTGACGTGGAAAATACCTTTTGCGGTCGGTATGGATCGTGTCTTGGCGGAAACCGAGCCGGTTACCGAAGAACGAGTACTGCGTTATGCGCGTGAATTTCTTGCTGAATTCGATAAACTTGGCGATGAGCGAAAGAAATCTGCGCTGCAGCAAGTTAGGCGCTATTTGGAGCAAAAATCCATGAAAGCTGAAACGTTCGAACGTTTTGCGCTACAGGGAACGCCATCTTGTATTTTGTTTGATCGCAAGGGGCAATTAAAAGATGTGTCATTTGGCCAGGTAGATTATAAACAGGCAATGGTTGAACATTTGCTGGCAGAGAAATAATTTAACGGAAGAAATCTCGGGAGCTTGCTCTCGAGTCAAAATCGATAATAAAAATTCCGTTTGACCGGAGGTCAATCAGGCTGGCGTAAACTCGGTTGCTTGCGGCCGAGTAGTCAGCCTGAAGGAATTTTTTCATCCGCGCATGAAAATAAAACTGACACTGAGAAGCTTATGCAGTCAGTGTCTTTTCAAGCCAATTTTCAAAAGCCTTGTGATGAGTTAAATCATAGTGCCAACACTGGAATCCTGATTTTTCCCCGGATTCGATATTTTGTAGCTGGTCATCAATATAAATCGTTGACGCCGGATTGAGCTGATACCTATCGATAGCGTGTTGGTAGATGGCCAATTCCGGCTTCAGAATACCCACTTCGTATGACAGTATTTTATGTTTAAAATACGAAAATTCC
The DNA here is from genome assembly GCA_964647635.1 of uncultured Nitrosomonas sp. Lineage (GTDB taxonomy): Bacteria > Pseudomonadota > Gammaproteobacteria > Burkholderiales > Nitrosomonadaceae > Nitrosomonas. The sequence goes on along the minus strand of CAZYHY010000008.1, from coordinate 32,432 downwards.
GGGTAGGCTGTGAATATCCAGGGGCAATGGATCGCGTTGATATTTGAAATCAAAATTAACGTATGGTGATTGTCGGCAAGCTGACGAACACAGCGCCACATCGGTTCATTCATAGTGAAAATGTGTTGCCAGGCTAGGTAAAACTGTTCCACTGTGGCTTCACTTTGAAGAATCCGCAGTGCCCAGTTCGCATAACTTGCCGCATTAATTAATCCGGCTTCTAATGCATCCTTTTGTTTAAGTACCTGTTGGATAAGCGGCTGAGGGTTATTTATTTGAGTGGGTATCAATGTTGCCAATGATGATTCAAAATCGAAATCGAGTAAAACACGACCGATATCAAATAAAAATGTTCTGGGATAGGCAGATATTGCTTGATCGCTTGATGACATGGTGAGATTGTAGAAAATAACGGGCTAAAATTAAAAGGACAAGAGACGTTAATTTAACGTCCCTTGTCCCGTAGAAGCTCCCCGCCTATGCCGTCAGACCATCATCTTGAACCAGGGGTCCAAGGCGGCTGTTTCACGGACACATTGGGCGCATCCAAAAAGGTGCGCACACCAGTATCACTAAAGTCCACAGCCATTTTCTAACAATTGGTTCAAAGAATATAAGTCTTAAACGAACACCGCAGGGATTAACCTTACTACCAAAAATTCTAACTTTCTTTCTTGATCATGACTTCATCAACTTTCTTCTTCAACGATACAATTCTACGCTTAAATTCATCCATGTCAAAGCCGGTTCCATTACGCAGCATTAGCAATTCATGCGTAATGCTTAACGCTGCAACGATTGCAATACGATCAGAGTCAACCACCTTGCCTTCTGCTTTGATTTCCTGGATTTTTCTGTCTAGATAAGCTGCCGCAAGTTGAATGTCTTCTCGTTCCTCGTCAGGGCAGGTGATGCAAAACTCACGCCCCATAATATTGATATTTAGTGTCTTGCTATTCATTGTCCGGCATATTTAATAGAAGTGTTTCAAGTCGACCGGCCGCTACGTGTATTTTTTCATTGAGTTTTTCGTTCTGAGCGTGTGTGTCTGCGAGCTCTTTGCGCAATTTATTATTTTCTATGCAAGTATCCTGATACAAACGTAACAGCAGAAAGATTTTATCTTCGAGAGATTTTAGTTCTGTTTCCATGGACACACTAAACCATTACAGGTTAATTGGTAACCACACGCTATTTGTTCTAGCCGTACCACAATACTCAGCGTACCGATTGTTTGTTATTTTGAGTTACATGAGATTATTATTTGCGATGTGTGCCATCGCAATAAGGCGCATTGCTGGTCTTTTTGCAGGCACACAAAATGGATGGAAAAGTTTGTGCTGTGTTCGAAGATTCATTCATTCTTATCTCCACGCCAAATTTAAAATTTTTGTCTATACGGTTTGATGATTTGCTCAAACCGCATTGTTGCATAATTAAGTATACCTAATTAATTGTATTTAAGAAATTTCTTATACGAATAGTCGTAGAGCGCTTGAGCCACCGGCATGAATGTGATTCTTCTTCATTGCCGCCTGTATTTCAATCAATTGTTGCTTGCTTTTTTGAATACCGCTGTCGCTCAGGGGTACGCGATTATCATCCACCATAATACCGCCCAGCGTACTGGAAAAAATTTTTGCCAGATGCGTCATCTGATCGAATACTCTTTCGCCGTGGGCAACGCGTGGAACATCGAGCAGAAAGGTGACACCATGCGTTGTCAGTGATTTCATAGTCTCAGGCAAGAATGGCGACGACTCATAATTACTCAGGATAAACAGTATATTATTACTGTCATCACGATATTTAAATATGCCCTCCGATTCGAGTCTGAACCCGGAAGCTTCCGCTAGTGCGCGAACCTTGGTTCCAACAAATGCACCGTCATCGCGACTAATGATATTGATACCGATCATCACATCCACTTCAGCACAGAATTTATCCAGCATAACAGCTTTTTCATGCGTACTGACAATATCAGGGCATTCGGCTACGGCATGTACTTGTGATGCAAAATCTTGTACCAGGTCGCGGAATTTGGATAAATTGACTTCACTGATGGGGCCGGACCGATCAGCAAGCTGTAGGCAGCCTTTTAATTGCAGGTAACCGTCACTGTCGACATTGGCTTCGTTGGTGATTTCTTCCCAGGGCTCATTTTTATGCCGCTGGCCCAGCCAGCAAACAGGTTTTCCAAAATCAAATTTTCTTTGTAACAATTTAGCGATATACGTATTGGCAATGACTGATTCTGATCTGACATTGACGATATAGTTGGTGTTGCTGTCATAATCCAATAGCGGTGAGGTCGCGGATACGCTTGTCGATGTGCCGGTCGAAATATTGATCGATGCATTTTGTGTGATGGGTGTCTTTCTAAATTCAGTGTGCACAGCAGTTAAATCAGGTTGTTCAAATGCGTCGAACGGCGCTTCAGAAGTCGGTGTCTTATTGAACTTTGGTTCAATTCGTTGCGCAATATCGTCAGTATCCTGCGTATCCAAAAGTATGTCGCTATGCTCATGGTCAAATGCTGCTTGTACTTTACGGCGATAACGTTGTTGTTGCAGCCAGTTGAAGATAACAACACCGACGATCACGACAATGCCGATGATGATCAGGCTTAACTGCAAATCACTCATATTACTTAATATTTCCATGTTATCTCCTAAAAATACCTTGATATAAAGCACACCAATTAGATCATGCCGATTTTATATGATCAATTATAAATCTAGCGCAGGTTGTTTAATTCGTTTTCCCAGTTTGATTGCATCTGCGATATCGACGGCAACAATCCTGGATACACCTTGTTCTTGCATTGTAACTCCAATTAATTGCTGTGCCATCTCCATGGTGATTTTATTATGGCTGATGAATAAGAACTGAGTTTGTTTCGACATATTTTTTACTAACTCACAAAAACGATTGGTGTTACTGTCGTCAAGCGGTGCATCCACTTCATCCAATAGGCAAAATGGCGCAGGATTAAGCCGAAATAATGAAAAGATAAGCGCGAGTGCGGTGAGGGCTTTTTCACCACCCGATAACAAATGAATGGAGCTATTCTTTTTTCCGGGCGGTTGAGCCATCAGCATCAATCCGGCATCCAAAATCTTACCATCGCTCAACTCCAACCGGGCTTGCCCGCCTGCAAATATCACCGGAAAGATTTCGCTCAGATACCGGTTAACCAGGTCAAAGGTTTCTTGCAGGCGTAATTGGGTTTCACGATCAATTTGCTGAATGACATTTTCCAGCGTAGCAACGGCTTCATTTAAGTCCTGCAGCTGATTCGTCAAGTTGGATTGACGTGTACGCGCAATGTCGAGTTCTTCCAATGCCGCGAGATTGACCGATCCCAGCGCCGTAATGTCAGCGTTGAGCCGGTTGATCTCCGCTTGCAATGCCGCAATGCTTTTTTTTCCTAACAGCGGTAAAAATAACTGGGTATCGACTTTGGCGTCATTGATCAATTCATCAAATTGGCTGATGGTAATGTTCGCCGCTTGTTCTTTGAGTCGGATTTGATTGATGGCGTCTCGTAATGAGTACGTTTTTTGTTCGGATGCGAGGCGGGTATTTTCTATTTCCCGTAAATGACGTGCAGTATCTTCGACTTCCTGACGTACCTGTATTATCGTTTGCTCAATTGATTTGCGCTGTATTCGCGCAGCTTCTAACTGATTATTCAGTGGGTCCGGATTCAAACTATCTTTTTCTTTGAGTAGCTTGATATGGTTTTCTGCCAGTAGGTGTAAATCGTCGTGAATGGCTTGTATAGTACGTTCTATTTCATTGATTTTATTGTCGCATGTCTTGACATGGAATATCGCCTCCTGCATCTGCTTCGTGGATTGTTGCAGGCTTTGTCGTTGATTGGCAAGTGAGTGATTAGCGGCTTCCCACGCGAGCTGAGCTTGCTGTGTCAGCAGTTTCAGCACATCGATTTGTTTTGAATTTTTTATTAATTCTGCTTGCGCGGATTGCTGCAGCGAGATTTCGTTATCCAACGCTTGCTTAATTTCAGTTAATTCGGCATTAATCTGATTACTACGGTGAATCGTGCGTTCGTTGATTTGTGAAAGCTTGACGATTTCAAGCTGTAGTTCGTGCCGATGTTGCTGTAATTGTTTATTACGTTCGCGCGATTGCTGAATGTCATCGCTTAGCTTGGCATTGTGCTGTTTTGCCGTTTCCAGCAAGCTCTGCTGACTGTGAAGTTGAGATTCATACTGATTAATTTCCAACTGTAGATTTTTTAATTCCTGCTGCCTCGATAACACGCCATGTAATTGCGAGTCAGGTGCATAAAAAGTGAGACTGGTGCGCGTAATGATATGTCCCTCGGGCGTTACCAATAATTCACCGGCGTTTAGCGTGGATTTCCTGGTAAGACCTTCGTGAATATTTTCTATCACATATACTTGGCATAACCAATCTTCCAATACACGATGCACTTCTGGCTGGTTGGTGGTTACATAGGCCAGTAGTTTTTCGCAACCGAACCGGTTTGATACGGATTGTTGATCATCGGAAGATATCGCAGGCTGAGTCTTTTCAAAGATAGCCCACTTTCCTAATGGTAAGTCATTTAACCAGTTCTGAACGAATGCAAGTTGATCAACTTCGATACTATTGAGTCGTTCGCGCAAAACTGCTTCCAAGGCATTTTCCCATTCGGATTGCACTTGCAGGTGCTGCCATAAACGTGGCAAGCCATTCAGTTGATGCTTATTGAGCCAAGTGGTTAGTTGCTGATTGCTTTCCAATTTCTGCTGCAGATTTTGCAATGCGTGGAAGCGAGCCGTGGTCTGCGATAATGCATGTTGCAGTTCTTGAATTTTGCTGGTCATTTGTTGCTTATGCTGAATGGCAACGGATAATTGATTTTCTATATCCTGATGCTTCAGGCTGTGTTCCTGCGAAGCGCATTCGGCTTGATCCATTGCTGACTGTAATTCGGTTAACTTGGAGGTTTCAACGGAGATAAGTTCGCTTTGTTCTTTTGATAAACGGGAATGGCGCGCCTCAAGCTGCTGGATGTTTTTTGCAGCATGGGCGGCGTGGCTATCTTCAAGCTGTCTGGCTTGTTCGGTCATCAGAAGATCGCGTCGGCATTTGTCTAGCGCTTCCTGGCATTGACGAAAATCGGCTTCCACGATCGGTAATTGTTGATTGAGCGCATCATGCTTAAGCATACTTTCTGTATGCGTTGCTGTGGCTTGTGTTTTTTCCTGATGCCAGTGTAATAGGCTTGCTTGCGTGGTCTCTTTTAATTGATTGTTTTTTTGTAGTCGATTTTCAACTTCCTGTATTTGCTGCGTTAAGCGTTCGACATTGTTCTTTAAGTGACTTATTTCTTGTTCCACGCGGCCTATCTCGGCATTGGCCGTATAAAGCTGTCCTTGCACTTGCAGTAATCTGTCGCTGATTTCACGCTCTTTCTCACGCGCTGTTTCATATTCTTTTTCAGCTTGATGTTGACTCGAGAGCGCAGCTTCTAATGCAAATTCACGAGCCTGAATTTCTTTTTCTGCATGGTCGCGTTGATTGGTCGCGTCGCTTTTACGTTGTAGCCACAGCAGCGACTGTGCGGTATGCAGTTTCTCCTGCAACAATTGATATTGCTGTGCAGTGTTTGCTTGAATTTGCAGGTGCTGTAGCTGCGTTTCCAGTTCCTGCGAAATATCCACTAAACGGGTTAGATTTTTGCGGGTCTCTAGCAGATGTGAAAAAGTTTCCTGTCTTCTTTCGCGGTATTGAGAAATGCCTGCAGCTTCTTCCAGGAAACTTCTCAATTCTTGCGGTTTCGCTTCAATAATCCGTGAGATCATGCCTTGCTCAATAATGGCATAACCTCGACCGCCAACACCCGTTCCCAGGAAAAAATCGGCAATATCGCGTCGCCGTACTTGCAGGTTATTGATGTAATAACTTGAGATACCGTCACGCTGCAGAACACGTTTAATCGCGATCTCGGAATAACTGGACCATTGCCCGGTGACCTTGCTCAAATGATTGTCAAAAACGATTTCGACACTGGCGCGACCGATTGCTTTGCGATGATCCGATCCGGCAAAAATAACATCCTGCATGGAATCACCACGCAAGGCAGAAGCCTTCGATTCGCCTAGAACCCATCGTACCGCGTCAATAATATTTGATTTTCCACAACCATTGGGACCTACGATACCTACGAGATCTTGAGAGACGGGAATTAGCGTTGGATCGACAAATGATTTGAAGCCGGTAAGTTTAATATGAGCTAAGCGCAATTTTTTGTTTATGAGATAAGGCAGTTATAATAGGTGGTGCGCACGAGAAAGCGATCAAACGACTATTGATTATTGTAACGGAATTAACTTAAACATGAGTGTGAAGAATGACTAGTAAGCCTGAGAAAACGCTTGAAACATTTCCAAATCCCTACGTCGACAGAGATTATCATATTCATATGGAGATCCCTGAGTTTACCTGTTTATGCCCGAAGACAGGACAGCCTGATTTTGCGACCTTAGTTCTTGATTATATTCCAGAGAAAAAATGTATTGAGCTCAAAAGCCTGAAACTTTATATCTGGTCGTATCGGAATGAAGGAGTGTTTCATGAAGCGGTTACCAACAAAATTCTCGATGATCTCGTTGCCATTTTAAAACCAAGATATCTTCGTTTAATTGCGCGTTTTTATGTGCGTGGCGGGATTTTTACCAACGTCACAGTGGAATACCAAAAGAAAAATTGGAAGCAAAAACAAATGGTTGTGTTGCAGGAGTTCGATAGTCAATCGAATATCCGAAAATAATTCTTAATAATTTGCTTTAATAAAAAATTATAATACATTGATTTTAAATTATATTACTTGAATTGTTATTTCTCGCTATATAAAAAAATAGTTTGCAAAAGTGAAAAATTTATATATGCTGTCAACCAGTGTAAAGATAGAACTGGGCTATGTAAATGATTTTTAAAAGAAATTATCAATTCGCCTTGCTGGTGTCGCTACTTTTCTGGACTTGCTCACTGATACCAGTGGATGCAGTTGCCGACAGATTAGTGCAGAACGAGTATGAATATCATACCGATTTGTGGGACCGCATACGCAGCGGGTTTGCATTAAAACTCTCACCTGAGAGTAGAGCAATACGTAAAATCGAGACTCCGTACACTCGACAGCCAAAAACACTCAATCGCATTATTGAGCGTAGCGAACGCTACTTGTATCATATTGTAGAAGAGCTTGATCGCCGTGGTATGCCAATGGAGATTGCGCTGATTCCAGTGATTGAGAGTTCTTATGATCCCCTAATCAAATCAAACAGTCACTCTACGGGACTCTGGCAATTTATTCCGGAAACGGGTAAGAGCTTGGGTTTGGAGCAGAACGTATGGCATGACGATCGGCGCGATGTTATTGCATCAACAAGAGCGGCGCTTGATTATTTACAATATCTTCATAAAAGATTTGATAACTGGAAACTGGCGATAGCGGCGTACAATATTGGTGAAGGTGCTGTCAGCAAAGCATTGTCCAGAAACATTCATAAAGGCCGGTCGAGCAGCTTTTACGACTTGAATCTTCCGATTGAAGCTAAGCATTATGTGTATAAGATATTAGCAATTAAGGATATTGTTGCTAATTCAAGAAAATATGGCGTGCGACTTCGACAGGTACCTAATCGACCGTATTTTGATACAATTGAAATACATGAACATATCGATATCTCCCTCGTTGCCCGCCTCGCTAATATCTCCGAAGTTGAATTCACCGCACTAAATCCCGCTTATAATCGTTATGTCATTAAAGTACTCAATGCGCCTCGTACTTTATTGTTACCTAAGGATAAAAAAGAAATTTTCTTAACAAACCTGGAAACATTTCAAGATCCGAGAGTTTCATGGCAGATTTATCATGTCAAGAAAGGTGAGAATATCAATGAAATTGCGAGGCAATACCGTACAACTGTCAAACAATTACAAGCAATCAATGGTATAGCTCGGAACAAAAATCTCACACTCGGACAGAAGATTTTGGTACCTCAGATGGTGACGGAAGATCTTGCGGATGCTGCTGCACAAAAGAAACGGCTGTTGCAAGATTATCACGCGAGTGTTCACATAGTCAAAAAGGGTGATACTTTGTATGAAATCGCGAAGCGATATGGTACGACAGTGAATCAGATTAAGTTGTGGAATAATAGCGATGAGAATTTGTCGATAGGTCAGAAGCTCGTTCTATCCAGAAGTTAAAGGCGTATTCCAATAAATAAATCAATTATTGAATCAAATGTTTTTCAAAAATTCAATACCCCAATTGACGCCAAATCCGGTAATTTCACTATCAACAGCGCCTAGTCCATCCTTATGACTGCTGGCTGATAAATCCATATGTAACCACGGTATATCGTTAACAAATCGACGTAGAAAACATGCGGCGAGTATATGATCAAATTCTCCGCCAAGTTCACATTGTTTAATATCTGCAATAGTGCTTTCAAGGCTTTCTTCATAATCCATATCCATCGGAAAAGCACAGACACGTTCTCCGCTCTTCTTGCCTGCTGCGATGGCTTTCTGAGCTAAATCGTCGCAGTTGCTGAAGAATCCGCTATAACGTGATCCTAGAGCGGTTTTCATGCTGCCCGTCAGTGTGGCGAAATCAATGATCAGATCGGGATTCAGTTTAATCGCCAGCGTTAAGGTGTCTGCTAAAACCATGCGTCCTTCGGCATCGGTGTGAACAATTTCAATCGATAATCCATTAAGCGTTGAAATAATGTCGTTCTGCTTGTAAGCACGTGGACTGATATGGTTTTGTGCTATCGCAAGCCAGCAATCAATTTGGACTGGAATTTCAGCCCGTGTTGCCGCAAGCAGAATGCCCAGGGCGACAGCAGAACCGTTCATGTCTTCGTGCATTCCCTGCATATACCGGGCTGGTTTTAAATTATGACCACCGGTATCAAAACAGATGCCTTTGCCGACAATAGCGATGCTTTTATGTGGCGAATTCTGCTTACAATTGTGCTGCAGGTGGACAATGGCGGCATCTTCTGAGTCGCTGCCTTGTGCGACAGCAATAAAAGCGCCTGCGCCGATTTCTTTGAGCTTGTTGAAATCGAATTCCTGGTATTTCCAGCCTTCATTTTCTGCCAGCTTCTTAATCTGCTGACGATAAGTTTTCGGGGTTAATTCATTAGCGGGTAACACTGTTAAGCCGCGAGCTAATAAATTGCCTTCCGCCAGTGCGCGTTGCAGTGTGAAATTTTCAGCATCTTTGTAGCCATAGAGAAAAATCTTTGTTAAGGATTTTTTGATGGGCTTGTTTTTTCGTACAGGTAGGCTAGCGCCATTGACCCACGCAGCATAAACAGCGAGTTCTGAAAAAACTTTCTTTTGATGAGGGGTTCCATACACCGTGATATGGATTTCTGATGGATTCTCTGCAAGTAGTAATTTGATTGCTTTACGCACGCAAGTTTGTTGCTCGAACACGGATTCACCCGTATCGACCATAACCCAGGCGCATAACTCACCATTTGCAAGATTGGCACTGACCGGGGTACGATGAAGATCGGTCAATTGCATTTCGCGCCGTAACAGCAATTTTTCCAGTGATTCTTCGCCAGTGACGTTGTATTTCTTGGGCAGCTTTTCTAATTTAGGGAGTATTACGAGAATATGTGGTGTTTTAGTGGATTGATCGATAGGTGATGTATTCTGGGAGAGTGATGCCAGCATTGAAAGCTTTCCTGTCAAATATTATTTTCTGAGTGACAATATCGGGAGTCATTGCATAAAGAATGGCTGCTATTAACTGCTATATTATATACGTTCTGTGGGTGAGATAGCTTGTAACAGATAGATTTATTCTGGTTCTAATAAGGAGTGTCAAATAACAATGCGCCAATATCTCGAGCTAATGCAACATGTTATCGATCATGGATGTCAGAAATCGGATCGCACGGGTACTGGTACGCGCTCAATCTTTGGTTATCAAATGCGCTTTAATCTGGCTGATGGCTTTCCATTGGTAACAACGAAAAAGTGTCACTTAAAATCAATTATTCATGAATTATTGTGGTTCCTGCAAGGCGACACGAATGTTGAGTATCTTCACAAAAACGGTGTGTCGATATGGGATGAGTGGGCTGATGCAGAAGGGAATCTGGGGCCCATATATGGCTATCAGTGGCGATCCTGGGCAACTGCGGATGGCCGGTATATTGATCAACTCATGCAAGCGATCGAACAAATAAAAAATACACCGGATTCGCGGCGCATGCTGGTTTCTTCATGGAATGTGGGAGATTTACATAAAATGCGTTTGGCACCATGTCATGCGTTCTTTCAATTTTATGTGGCGGATAATCGGCTCTCGTGCCAGCTTTACCAGCGCAGTGCTGATATTTTTCTGGGCGTGCCTTTCAATATTGCATCGTACGCATTGCTGACTTTAATGATTGCGCAAGTATGTAAACTTGAACCGGGGGATTTTGTGCATACTTTGGGAGACGCGCATCTTTACTTGAATCATCTTGAACAAGCTCGTGAGCAGTTGTCGCGCGAACCGAAACCGTTACCGACCATGACATTGAATCCAAACATACGAGAGATATTGGATTTTAAATATGAAGATTTTATTTTGGAAAATTATCATCCTCATCCAGCTATCAAAGCACCGGTGGCCGTATGACATTACCACGGTTATCTATTCTGGTAGCGATGGCCAGGAATCGAGTGATCGGTCAGCACAATAAATTGCCTTGGCATTTGCCCGCTGATTTAAAGCACTTTAAGCTGTTGACAATGGGGCATGTCATTGTCATGGGCCGTAAAACCTATGAATCTATTGGCAGACCTTTGCCCGGAAGAACCAACATCATCATTACGCAACAGAAAAATTTTGCGGTGCCCGGCGCGACGGTTGTCAATTCCATTGAAGATGCTTTGCTGGCGTGCGAACAAGCCAACGCAGCTGATAGCGAATGTTTCGTCATTGGAGGGGAGAAGCTATATCGGCAAACAATTGCAATGTGTCAGCGCATGTATATCACAGAAATTCAGAGAGACTTTGAGGGGGATACTATTTTCCCAGAGTACGACCCGAGCGGATGGAAAGAAACGCAGCGGGAAAAGTATTTTCCTGATAACGATAACGCGATGGAATACCATTTTGTCGTTCTGGATCGTCAAGGATAGTGATCGTATTAAGCGGGCTGAATTGTTTGCTGTTATGAAGCAAAAAATGGTGAAGCGCATATTCCATGCGACCTCACCATTTTATTTTAAGATGAAAAATTAAGTGTGTCAGTATAACGAGCACTTATATCACTTGAACGTCAGGTAGCGGGAATCCGTTGAAATTGCTGGCATAAGCCGTGGTGTATGCGCCCGCATTAGGGATATAAATAAAATCGCCTTCCTGCAGATCATTGGGAAGCATTAAGTCATGAGTCAGAATATCCACCGAATCGCATGTGGGGCCAGCGATTGACCAAGGAATACTACTACCTTTGCGATCAGTAAGAATTTCATAGCGCAAGCCTTCGGTAATTTCTATAACGCCACCAAACATGCCTGCATCCCAATACATCCATCGTTTACCATTGCGAGTTGCGGTGCCGACTACGCGACAGACAAAATAAGCTGAGTCGGATACCAAGTAACGCCCTGGTTCTGCCATAACGTGGATGTTATCAGGTAAATCAGCGATGGCATCATTGATGATTTCAGCAATGATTTCAATGGAAGGAATAGGTTTGACGTGGCGAACCGGATAGCCGCCACCAATATTCAGTAATCGAGGATTCAATCCTGCGGCTTGCATATCGGCAAAAACTTTTTTTGCGCGCTCAATGCCAACTCGCCAATTTTGAGGGTTACGGCATTGCGAGCCTACATGAAAAGTGACGCCGGCTAAATCAGCTTTGAGTTGCACGGCTTCGCGGATGATCTCATTAACATCTGCGAGATGCGTTCCAAATTTACCGGCTAATGGCCAGTCGCTACCAATGTTGGGTGTGTCGATGCGCAAATACATTTTTGCATCGGGTTTGACGCTCACGATTTTGCGTAATTCTTCTACACTGTCAAGTACATACCATTCGACGCCTTTAGTCGCGGCATATTCAAGGTAGGCACGGGATTTCATCGGGTTACTATAAAACACTTCAGTCGCAGGTACACCCAGCGTCAGTAACAAATCAAGTTCGGCAATAGAAGCGATTTCAAAACCGACACCTTCCTCAATCAGCGTTTTTAACACACGATGGTCAGGGTTAGCCTTGACAGCATAATGCGGATGAACGCGCGGCATTGCCGTTTTAAATCGCCGGGCTTTGTGTCGGACAATATTGCTGTCAACCAACAAAAATGGGCGCTGATAACCTTTCTTTAGTGCATTCTGAACATGTTTGAAATTCAGACTGGTTTCAGGGTGGGTATCAAATAGCACTTCAAATGGGTCGGGTTTTTGAAGTGTGGATGAGAATACAGACATGAGCGTGCTCCTTAAAAATCGCTACGTTTCAGGAATATGAACATTAACTAAATCAACTGGAGCAAAAAAGTTCTTGGTGCTTCTCATGATGACCTCCTTATCGGCTAAATATATTTGGTGTTAATTTGCACGCATTATAGTCTGCATTCAGAGCAAAGCAAGTGTTTTTTTACATAAAATTTATTTTTTTATATAATTTGTTTATGTGCGCAAAAACAATGTGTTGCGCAATTATTGTCAGGGTATGTTTGACGGTTTTTTTGCAGAAAAGTTTATATGATTTTTATCACTTTTAGCGTAATGAGTGCACATGAAGCCTGTTAGTGCCACTGAAATCTTAAGTAGCTATCTTTTTTCATTGAATTTGAAATGATGTCGATTTTCTCCGCGACCAGTTGCCTGCTGTTTGGGAAGAAGTTTAAATGGCCCGGCGGCGGAGTATGACTCTTCAATTGTCAATTTTCCAGAACGCGGTGAAAAAAATCTTAATTCGAACTGGCCGGGATTGATTTTCCGTAATAGGGGAGCAAAAGGCTTGGCTAGCGGCTCACCGATGAACACGCCTTGCCCGGATCAAGCCACGCTTTTCCAATAGGCTTCAATGGCACTGGCGCCTGATGCCTAATGAAACATGGCGACTGTGGGTGATGGGAGTTTTTGTGGAAAGCTGCAAGGCTCGACAACGGTGCCATAGCTCGCTGTGGCGCCGGCTTCCAGTCAGCAGCAAGCTGCTCATCTGCAGTGAATCGGTCAACATGCCGCCAGCCGATGTTAAGTGGTCTGCCAGCGCACCGGGCAGAAAACCTGGCGTTGGTAGCATGGGCACTTCAGCCAATCCGGTAAAATAAAAAAGCACTTCCTGGTGATCGGAAATGGCATCGGTTTGCAGTATTTGTATCGAGAAAACGCCGGTCAGATCTTTTGCAGTGTGTGCAAAGCCGGCTGCGCGGCTGTTACGCGCTCTATCCGAAGTGCTCAATAAATACGCCTGGCCTTTCGGAAAACTATGGTCTGAAGCGACGCCGCGGTCAATGAGTGTTTTGATTTGTTCGAAGGAAGTTCCAGCTAACATCATGGCGGGGCGCAGTTTGTAATCATCGAACGGAGACAGGCTGGGCGAATTGAAGTAAGGGCTAGGTGTGCTGTCGGTTCGCACTTTTTCGAGCAAAATTTCCGATCGAAGCCAAACGCCAAGACGGAAGTCAACGACATGCAATCCACCCGGTAAGGGGTGGTCCAGGCAACAGCGAATGCTTGCGCATGATCCGGTGTCAGCTGATCAATGGTAGCTTTCAATTGTTTGAATTCTTTTGGGGTCATGACACTGTGCTCGGATGAGAAACGCAAATGAATCATATTGACTTCCGGTATCTGCCGTGCCTGCTGATAATAATGGCCGATTTGCAGGGACAAGGGGGCATCGTCATTAATAATTGCTGTAATATCATGTAGTTACAATCTTGTGCGCGGTAAAGAGATGCGCTTTTGCGCCTCTACCGAGAAAGCAGCGAAAAACAGCATGAGCGCCAAAATAACAGGAAATCGTTTGATCGGATTCAAGCTTTTTCGTGCCAACATTTAAAGCGCCTCTATACCAATGAACGGCTGTTACAGCCTCAGATTTTCGGCAATGTCACACCTTGCTGCCCTTGGTATTTGCCACCCCGATCTTTATAAGAAGTCTCGCAGACTTCATCCGATTCAAAAAAAATGACTTGCGCAACACCTTCGTTAGCGTAGATTTTGGCGGGCAGGGGAGTGGTGTTGGAAAATTCCAGCGTGACATAGCCTTCCCACTCCGGTTCAAAAGGTGTGACATTGACGATGATGCCGCAGCGCGCATAGGTTGATTTACCCAAACAGATGGTCAATATATTGCGTGGAATACGGAAATATTCCACAGTGCGTGCCAGTGCAAAGGAATTAGGTGGAATGATGCAAATATCACTTTTAATATCAACGAATGAATTCGAATCAAAATTCTTCGGATCGACGATGGTGGAATTGATATTGGTGAACAACTTAAATTCATCCGAGCAGCGAATATCGTAGCCGTAGCTTGACGTGCCGTAGGAAACAATGCGCTGATTATCTTTCTGGCGAATCTGATCGGGCTCAAATGGCTCGATCATGCCATGCGCTTGCGCCATCCGGCGAATCCATTTATCTGATTTAATCGTCATGCTTTAACCTTTTCTAGTCATTTTCCATGATGATTTTGGCGAACAATTCCGAGTGATCTGCCGCGGATTCAGCCACCTTAACAGCAACGCGCCGTGCAATCAGCCGGTATATTTCGGCTATTTTCCCACCCGGTTCGGCAACGACGCTGGGTTTGCCCATATCGGTATGTTCGCGGATTTTGATATCGAGCGGTAATGTGCCGAGAAATTCCACGTTGTAATCCTGGCACATTTTTTCACCGCCGCCGATTCCAAAGATGGGCTCGGTGTGTCCGCATTGAGAACAGGTATGCATGCTCATATTTTCCACAATGCCAAAAATCGGAATACCTACTTTCTCAAACATTTTTAACCCTTTGCGTGCATCGAGCAAGGCGATATCTTGCGGCGTGGTGACAATGACTGCACCCGTTACGGGGATTTTTTGTGCCAGCGTCAATTGAATATCTCCGGTGCCGGGCGGTAAATCGACGACGAGATAATCCACGTCTTTCCAATTGGTATCGTTCAACAATTGCTGCAGCGCCTGGGTAACCATCGGGCCACGCCAAACCATCGGAGTTTCGGTGTCGATCAACAGACCGATGGACATGGCCTGAATGCCGTGCGCCAGGACCGGTTCCATGGTTTTGCCATCGAGTGATTCGGGGTGGTGGGTGATCCCCAGCATCTGCGGTTGTGACGGACCGTAAATATCCGCATCCAGAATACCCACGGACGCACCTTCCGCCGCCAATGCCAATGCCAAATTGACAGCCGTTGCCGATTTCCCGACGCCGCCCTTGCCGGATGCCACCGCAATGATATTTTTAACGCCGGGAATGAGTTTGACGCCGCGTTGCACGCTGTGCGGAATAATTTTGCTGCTGACCGCTACCTGAGTATTTCCGATGCCAGGAATTGACTTCAGTGCTGCAACAATCTGTTTTTGAACGCTGTCTTTGACGCTATTGGCGGGATAACCCAATTCGATGTCAATGGATACATTGTTTTGATCGATCCGAATGGCACGCACTGCTTGCGAGGTAACGTAATTCTTGCCTGTGGTTGGATCGATGGTTTGTTCGAGTATGGATTGTATGTGTTGCTCGGAAATGGTCACTGCAGAACTCCTTTTTACTACTGGTTAACGATTAACAATTTAATAGAGGATGGTAACAAATATCAGGAATGCGCACACAGTTTGTTACAATTAGCCTTTATTCAATTCGGTTTGCGAACAGTTAATGAACAAGCGAAAAATCCTGGTCACCTCTGCGTTGCCTTATGCCAACGGCAGCATCCATTTAGGTCATTTGGTGGAATATATTCAAACGGATATATGGGTGCGATTTCAGAAAATGCGCGGACATACGGTTTACTATGTGTGCGCGGACGATACGCATGGCACGCCGATCATGCTGCGCGCGGAAAAAGAAGGCATTACGCCGGAAGCTTTGATTGCGCGCGTACATGATGAACATTTCGGGGATTTTGCCGGTTTTCACATCCAGTTTGATAACTACTACAGCACCCATTCGACGGAAACGCGGCATTTCTCCGAAGATATCTATGGCAAGCTCAAGGCTGCCGGTTTGATCGCGGTGCGCGGCATCGAACAGCTCTATGATCCGGTCAAGAACATGTTTCTGCCTGACCGCTTTGTCAAAGGGGAATGCCCGAAATGCGGCGCCAAAGACCAGTACGGTGATTCCTGCGAAGCGTGCGGCGCGGCTTATGCGCCGACGGAATTAAAAAATCCGTATTCGTCCGTTTCCGGCGCCAAGCCGATCAAGAAATCGTCGGAACATTATTTTTTCAGTTTGTCGGATCCGCGCTGCGCGGATTTTTTGCGCCGTTGGACTCGTGAGGCCGATCATTTGCAGCCCGAAGCCGCCAATAAAATGCGTGAATGGCTCGGTGAAGCGGGTGATAACAAGCTTTCCGATTGGGATATTTCGCGCGATGCGCCTTATTTTGGTTTTGAGATCCCCGATGCGCCAGGTAAATATTTTTATGTCTGGCTGGATGCGCCGGTTGGTTATATGGGTAGTTTCAAGCATTTGTGCGCGCGGGAACACATCGATTTTGACGCATTCTGGCAGCAGGCATCGGATACCGAGTTGTATCATTTTATCGGCAAGGATATTTTGTACTTCCATGCGTTATTCTGGCCAGCCATGCTGAAAAATGCCGGTTACCGTACTCCGACCAAGATTTTTGCGCATGGTTTTCTCACTGTGAATGGCGAAAAAATGAGCAAATCCCGCGGCACGTTCATTACGGCGGAAAGTTATCTGAAGCAGGGCCTGAACCCCGAATGGCTGCGCTATTACTACGCGGCAAAACTCAACAGTACGCTGGAAGATATCGATCTGAATCTGGAAGATTTCGTCGCGCGTGTCAATTCCGATCTGATCGGCAAGTTTATTAATATCGCCAGCCGTTGCGCGGGTTTTATCAGTAAGCGATTTGACGGCAAGCTTGCGGATGGTGCGCAGTATCAACAATTGCAATCCTTGGTGAATGAGCGCTTTGCTACCTGGCGACCCGATGCCATTGAAAAAGCGTTTGAAGACAGGGAATTTGCCGCTGCCATTCGCCATATCATGAAATTTGCCGACGAGGCGAACGAAATGATTCACGAGCTGGCGCCGTGGGAGATCGCCAAAAATCCGGATCGTGGCGATGAATTACAACGTATTTGCAGCTTGGGCATTCAATTGTTTTACTTGTTGTCGCGCTATTTGAAGCCGATCTTGCCGGAAACGGTGAAGCAGATTGAGGTTTTTCTGAATTGTGCACCGCTGACATGGCCTGAATTGGAAGAGGGGCAGCCGGTGTCAGATTTATTGCTGCCCGCAGGACATACCATCCATGTTTATCAACATTTGATGACACGCATCGATGCCAAACAAATCGACGCATTGATCGCCGCCAATATGCAAAGCCTGGCACCCGCCGGGCAAAAAACCGATTCTCCCGTGCGACATGCGCAACAGCAGCACGCCGTGACACCCATTGCCGAGACGATTTCCATTGATGACTTTAGCAAGATTGATTTGCGTGTAGCAAAGATTGTCAATGCCGAGCATGTGCCGGGGGCGGAAAAATTGCTGAAATTGACGCTGGATATTGGTAATGAACAACGCACAGTGTTTGCCGGTATTAAATCGGCCTACGATCCGGAGCAACTGAAAGGGCGCTATACCGTCATGGTGGCAAATCTTGCGCCGCGACAGATGAAATTCGGTTTATCGGAAGGCATGGTACTGGCAGCCGGTGGCGGCAATCCGGGCGAATTATTCATTCTTTCGCCCGATACTGGGGCGCAACCGGGAATGCGGGTTAAGTAACCCCCTTCATGGAACTCGCGAGTCTTGCAGCGCATATTCAACAATTGGAACTTAAGCTGTTACAGGCTGATCTAGTAGCACACCCAGCATTGATCGACGAGCTGTTATCCGACGACTTTGAAGAAATCAGCAGCAATGGAGAAGCGAATTCAAGAGATGACGTGGTCAACTGGTTGCTGAGCAAGGATCGGCATATCCAATGGGCATTGATTGATTTCAGAATCCGAGTGCTAGCCGATGACTGGGTGTTGGCACACTATACCGCACAGAAACGCAATGATCCGAATATCACCGGCAAAGGGTCGATCAGAACCTCGATTTGGCAACATCAGGGAAATCATTGGAAGATGGTTTTTCATCAGGCATCCAGAAAAAGTTAATGTTTCGAATAACAGGAGAATGCAGTGGAACTCAACGAAGAGCAGCAATTCAACGAAATTAAGACCAATCTTGCAACCGTCCAGCAGCGTATCGTCGATACCTGCAAGCGAATTGGTCGCGATCCCGCTAGCGTGCGGCTTTTGCCGGTCACTAAAACCGTACCGGCGGAAAGACTGCGCATTGCCTACGCGGCAGGCTGCCTTGAGATGGGAGAAAACAAAATCCAGGAAGCGCGCGAAAAATCCGAGGCGCTGAAAGACCTGGACATCAAATGGTCGATCATCGGTCATCTGCAAACCAACAAAGCCAAATACCTGGCACGTTTTGCCAATGAATTCCAAGCGCTGGATAGTCTGAAAGTCGCCGAAGAACTCGATAAGCGCCTGCAAAATGAAGGGCGGGCAATTGATGTCTACGTGCAAGTCAACAGTTCCGGTGAAGAAAGCAAATTCGGCTTGCCGCCGGAAGCCGTGCGCGATTTTGTCCAACACTTGCCGCAATTCTCATCGCTACGCATCAAGGGCTTGATGACGCTTGCCCTCTTCTCGTCCGATCACGATCGCGTGCGCGAATGCTTTATCAAAATGCGCGAAATCCAAGCCATGCTGCGCCAGGAAGCGCCGGCGGGATTGTCGTTCGACGAGTTATCGATGGGTATGTCGGGCGATTATGAGCTGGCTATCGAGGAAGGCGCAACCGTTGTGCGCGTCGGGCAAGCTATTTTTGGAAAACGTCCGTTGCCGGATAGCCATTACTGGCCTGGGCTTGGCTAAAGTGTGTGCCAGGTTAGAATGCAGTTAAATGATTGTATTGCGCAGCTCCGGGCAAGTTGCGCAATACAATATTACAATGACTGAGAAAGTGTGGTGTATTTCCCGCGCTGTTCGCAATAATGCAGGAGTATTTGTATGGTACTTTGATTAGTATTATAGAGTTTGTAAGATAACACAGTCGATGATTCTAATGTGTTGATAGCATAATGAAATCACAGAAAGATTATGAATGGATTATCTTACTTGAATTAAGGAAAGCTAAATCCCATGCTCATCTTTTTCTCGCAAGAAAAGACCGATTTGTCAGATCAGTACAAAGCATTCGATATTCAATGCTTCAGTGATTTTTCAGCATGGGGAAAGAGCCGGATTATTCCGTCCGCTTTTATCATTGATGGGAAAGATAAACATTACGCGTCTTCCATTCTTGGAAAAATCCGCAGGGATAATGAAGTATTTGCATCGCTATGCTTTGCAACGGAATCAACGATTTTATCCGACATCCAATTGCTAGATGGACAATTACCACAGCCACTGATTCTGCAGGAAAAGATTGATCAGTTTCAGGATTTACTGAAATCGTTGCAGGATAATGAAACTTATCTGACACACCAAGGGCGATTAATTAAATACTTATGGCTGCGTCCTAATTTCATTCTCCAGTCCTATCACGAATGGCAATATTCGCGCTTTTACCGTTATCCGTTACTCGAAGCACTAAGTCTGGACCAATACGATTCCTTTGAATGGCTGAGGAATCTGGCCAATACCAGAATCATTGAAGCTGTAACATTGATTGACCGGCAGAGAGAATGCGTTCATTGCCACTCTTCTCATTTAAGTTTCATTGATATTTGTCCCAACTGTTCTGCCATCGATATCAAATTACAGCCTGCTTTGCATTGTTTTACCTGTGGTTGTGTGGATGCGCAAGATAAATTCATGCAGGGCGGTGCGCTGGTTTGTCCCAAATGCCATACGCATTTACGTCATATCGGCAGTGATTATGATCGACCGCTTGAGAACTATCGTTGCCAGGCATGCCACCAGTCATTTGTAGAAGGCGACGTACAAGTCCGCTGTGCGATATGTGAGAAAGCAATGAGTCCCGGTGAGTTGATTCTTAATGAAGTTCACAGCTGGCGATTAAGTGATAAAGGTAGAACGATTGCGTTTCGTGGCGAGGTTTTTGATTTGTCCTCGGGCTTTGATCAACTGGATTTTATTTCCAAAGAGCTATTTATGCATGATCTCGATTGGATGATGATCATGTCACGCCGCTATCCCAACATAAATTTTAGTTTGTTTGGTATTTATTTTGCAAATCTGCCTGATTTGGTAGTGCTATTCAATCATGCAAAATTATTGCAAATGCTCGAATCCTTCGCGCAACGATTAAGAAATCTGTTACGTACGCCTGACCTGTCCACACGCACTTCGGAAAACATGCTGTGGTTGCTGTTGCCGAATGTCGACGAGCAAGGACTGAGCGGCTTTCATAAACGCATAGAAAGCAATATGAGTTTGTTACTGGAGGAGAGTAATTATAAATTGGATTTTCGATTTGTCAGCGTGACCTCGCAGAACTTACCTAGCAAGGAAAACGCTGAGCTTCTCCTTGTCCGTCTTTTTGGCGAGTTATCGTAGCTCATGGAAAATCTGATCCAAGCTTGGTATGTTTTCCTAATTGCAATTTCGCATCAGCGGGATATGCACTACGTGCTGATGCTGATTCCGCTGGTATTGTTTTTTGAGCTACCGCTTTATTTTATCAATTGGATGGGTATTTTTCGCCATCTCGTTACAGATGCGATGACGGCGCCTTTTGCCCCGCCTTATTATCCTCGTGTAACGTGTGCAATTACTTGTTATGCCGAAGGCAAGGCCGTACAGAATACGGTGATTTCTTTATTGGAACAGATATATCCTGGACATATTGAAATCATAGCCGTGGTGGATGGCGTACAAAAAAATATGGCGACTTACCAGGCTTTGAGGGCGCTTTATCCGCTGATTCCCAATTATCCGCAGCGATCGTTGGTCATCATCCCAAAGATTCAGCGTGGTGGCCGGGTTTCTTCTTTGAATGCAGGCCTCAGCCGCGCACAGGGGGAGGTCTTTCTTGCATTGGACGGTGATACGTCATTCGATAATCAGATGCTCAAATGCGCGACTGCCCACTTCAGAAATCCTGATGTGGTGGCTGTTACGGGGCCGATGCGCGTACGCAATGCCAGGAATACCATCATGACAAGGCTGCAAAGTCTTGAATATATGTTGACCATGCAGGTGGGTAAGCTGGGTTTTGCTAAGCTGAATGTGATCAATAACATACCGGGAGCATTCGGCATTTTTAGAAGATCGTTTATTCGGCAAATCGGGGGATGGAATACCGGAACTGCAGAAGATCTTGATATGACGATGCGCATCAAGAAATATCACGTGCGTCACCCACAACTGCAGATCGAATTTGAACCGGGAGCAGTGTCACATACCGATGTACCGGAAAGTTTTCGAGATTTTCTCAAACAGCGGCTGCGGTGGGATGGCGATCTTTGGTATATCTATTCGAATAAGCATAAATTCGGTTTTTCAGCAGCCACAATGGGCTGGCGCAATTTTATCTTTTTGCTGTGGTACGGTATTTTGTTTCAGATTGTCATGCCTTTTACCATCGTGACTTATACCATCTACATGGCAATCAAGCTGCCGCTATATGTCTTTCTGCTCAGCATGATATTGGTTTATCTGTTCTATTTATGCTTGATCCTGGTTCAGTTTGTTTTTTATCTGCTGTTGATTTCGGATAGAAGGGGGGAAGATTGCAATGCATTTCTGGTTATCCCGATTTATCCGCTGTTGCAGTTTGTTGCCCGTGTCTGGAGTGCATTTGCAATTCTGAATCAGATTTTTAATAAGGGTCACTTGGATTCCGCGATGGCACCCTTGTGGGTACTCAAGAAAGGCAAACAGTGAAACTACACTTTTTCTCCCTATGGGTACTTTTGCTGATACTCGCAAGCAGTGCTGCTGCGGAAGTAAGAATTCTCGCTGATTTTTACTCGCGCCGCGACCAAGCCGCATCGGTTCTGAAAGTACAAGCTGATTTGGAAGCGCAGCGTTCTAATTTACTGGCGCATGAGGCGCAAAAAGGTTGGGAATTATTTGGCGGGGTTTCCGGCGGCTATCAGAAAAGCCCTTTTGCCAGAGAACCTTTCGGGCATTTCTTTGATCCTTTGGCACGTATTGGTCTGCGTTATCCTTTGCTAGGCAGTGCAGAACGGCAACGACGTGCCATTGAAGATGCCGCAACCCAAGTGAAAATTGAGGGTATTCGCCTGGATTGGAGCAGGTGGTTGGCAGCGCTCTTTTTGGAAGAGAACTATGCTGCGTACTGGAGTGCGCAGAAAATGCTGGTGTTGACGGATGCCTATATTCGCCTGCGTCATGAAGGCATTGAACGTTTATTGCTCAAAAGGCAAGAAGCGGGTTTGTTATTTATGTCGGATTATTTCGAATTTCTTTCCGTTTTTGATCAAGCGCAGCGCACGCAAATAGAATTCAGCAACAACAAGAATCAGGCATTGATGCGATTGGCGCATTTAACGGATTCAGTCGTGGCGCCATTCGAAGCGGTCAAACCGCCGTTGGGTGAAATCGCGACGACCATTGTGAGTGACATTGAACAGCCGGATTTAAGGATACTACAAGCGCAAATCGATCATCTCCAAACGATTAAAGAAACTGAAAACTGGCAAGGTATAGACTCAGATTTTTCTATGACTGCTTTTGGCGGACCTGCGATTCCTTATCCGTCACCTGATGCGCCTCAACTGGGTTATGGCGGTTCAGTCGGTTTTAATTTCAGAATGCCGCTTGGGATTATCAGCTATCGTAAAAATGAACAATCGCGTTTGAATAGTCAATTAACCAGTTTGCGGGCGGATCGCACGCGTCGCGATCAGGAATTGCAGCATGAATTTCAGTCTCTTCTGAACAGCTATCAACAGCTTACACAGCAAATTAAGTTTCAGCATACACGCCTTGAAGCTGCACGTGAATTGATGCGTGAGCGCTATTTGCGTTTGCAAATCATGGATGGCGATGTGGTTGAGAAATATTTTCAAGCCATCAATACCTATTATCGCATTGCCATTGAGAACGTGACTGCGGAATCGGAGCACTGGAAGCTTCATATCCGCTTGCGCCAGTTTATTGTATTGCCGGAAGCTAAAGGAAAAGGCGCGCATCCGGAAACCAACGTGCTGACTTTGGTTGAGCCATTACAGCAAGTCAAGCAGTTTCTTGCAGGTGGAGGGAAGCCAACAAACGCATTAGTAAAACAGACTCGGCATCCTATGCTGCGCACTGTGCAATTTGTTCCTGATTCCTTCGCAGCCTATGTTTGGAATTTTAATCACACCATGACTGAACCGGGTTTTTGGACGAGAAAGCCCGCGGATGAAGTCAATCGTTTTCTTATCTCTATGAATGCGCGGCAAATTGCTGAGGCGGTAGCGGATCCTGCGAGTCTAATGAAATTCTTGCGTGATGGGCGCCGCCATGGGAAAAGAATTGAGTTGCTCTTAGGTGATCCGGATTGGATTTTGCCTAAGTATCGTAAAAACCTGTTGCAAATCATCAGCAGCCTCAGTGCAATGGATTTTGATGGCCTTCATCTGGATATCGAACCCGAGCAGTTGGTGTCTCAATTGACCGATGTGGATCGATTGAAACAATTCATCGAAACCGTTCGCCAGGTGACTGCCATTTCGCCTTGGCCGGTCGGTGTCAGCATTCATCCACGTTATCTGGCGAGAAAATCATCCTATGGTTTATGCGTACCTTGCAAATTTGCGGAAGTTGGCGTCAAAGAAGTTGCGGTCATGTATTACACCATGAATATAGTGAAAATTGTGACAACAATGAAGTCGGCTATGCAGCAACACCCTAATCTGATATTCAGCCTTGCGCAAAGCTTGGAGCCTGAACTGGGGCCGGAAAATAGCTATGCGCACAAATCGCAGCGGTATTTCAACGATGCAATGCAGCAACTTCAGAATCAACTCGAAGCGCCTAATTTTGGTGGGCTCATCATCCAGTCATGGCTAGACCTGAGGAATTATCTGCATGAAAATCCGCTTTAATCAACCGGAAAGTAAAAATCCGCAGGACGATCGGGGCTTGCGCATTCAATATAGTGACGCCAAGCGTCCCGGCAGGCCCTGGCGCTGGTATTTGATTGTGACGATTTCCGGTTTGCCGTTAATCTATTTGATAGGGCTCGTGATATGGGAACAGGTTACTATTGAAGCAAGCGGACGGATCAGAGTGCCGAATTTTACTGTTCGGAGCACTGTTGACGGGTATGTTGAACAGATATTTGTAAAACCGCTGCAGACAGTTTCTACCGGCACGCAGTTAGCTCAGCTGGTAAATGACGCATTGCAAAATAGTCACGACCGCATGCAAACTGAACTTCAGTCACTGGAGAACGAAAAGAAAAAATTGTTGCTGCATACCGGTCATTACCGGTCCGGCGCAGCACAGTTATTGAAATTTGCACAGGAACAGAAAGATTTTGCATATAAACGCTTGCGGCAATATGAATCATTATTCGCGCAGGGAGCGGTAACACAAGCTGAAATTGCGACAGCCCGAAGTCAACTCAACGCGGCGCTTGAGAATTTGGCTGCACACGAGAAGGCGCATAATCAGGATCAAAACTTAACGCCGGAGATGCGTCGGATTACCCAGCAAACGGGTCAGATAGCACTGGAGTTCGAAAAAATTCAGGATCAGATACAGCAATTAAATCTGGTCGCTCCCGCGGCAGGATTGGTGACTGAGTTGTTCATGCAGCCTGGCGAATATTTGGGGCGAGGTCAGGCATTGCTTGAGATCATTTTTCCTGAACAGGTACGTATTGATGCATTTATCCCCCCCAAATATCAGGACTATGCGGTGATCGGTCAAATTGTGACGGTGAAATTCCCGAATGGAGAAACAGTAAAAGCAAGGATAGTTTCTGTTCCAGGTGTTGTGCAGAAATTATCTTCGGCTGAAAGTAATCCGCTGGAACCGGTGCGTTCCGCCATACTGGCGAAAATGGAATTTGTCGAAACCGTCACAAATCGACTGATGAATGGCATGCCCGTCGATATTTATTTTTACTGACCGTAGCAGTTTTCTGATCAGCCGGCAGCCCGGTACAAGCGAAGGAGGGCTGCCTTGCGACAGCACCCTTTTTTTTCTGTTAATCGCACTGCAATGGTAATTTTATGGTCTTGTACAAACTGATTAAATCATTTACTGACTGTGAGAACCAGCTTGCCTGGCGGATGGTTATGTTCAAGAAAGTGTTGCGCTGTTGCAGCTTCCGCCAAATCGAAACGCTGTGCGATTTCAATGGTCAGTTTGTTTTCATCGAATAGTGTGGCGCATTGTCGCAGTATTTCGGCCTGATGTAATTTGGCGTCTTCCAATTCCATTAAAACCGGGGATAGCATCAGTTCAAGACTGAATCGCACATTGCGCAATCGCGCGTCACTCCAGCTGGTATCGGGTCCGGGCTGCAGAATCGTCACGACATCGCCATAGCACTTGACGCAACTGAAGCAGCTTTGTAGGACATTTGCGCCAATGGTGTCAAATGCAATATCCACACCTTTGCCGGCAGTCCATTGCAGCACTTCTGCAACGACATCTTGTGTTTGATAATTGACAATTTTATCGGCGCCCAGATGCTTCACAAAGTCGGCTTTTTCATCACTACTTACGGTTGTGATCACTTTGGCATCAACCAATTTTGCCAACTGAATGGCGGCATGACCTACACCGCCGGCACCTGCGTGGATCAATATCGTCTGGCCGCTGGTGATATGCGCCCGATCATATAAAGCTTCCCATGCGGTGATGAAAATCAGCGGCACTGCCGCGGCCTGCTCGAATGATAATGAATGTGGTTTCAATGCAAGTAAACTTGCGTCAACCAGTGCGTATTCAGCGTAAGTGCCTTGGCGGCTATTGAATCCGGGTTGTGAAAAATAAACTTCATCTCCCGGCTTGAAGTTTTGCACATGACGTCCGACAGCTTGTACAATGCCAGCGCCATCGCAACCCGGTATCACCGGAAAGGAAACAGGAAAGCGCTCCGGTGCAGTGCGAATTTTGCTGTCAATCGGATTGATGCCGATGGCTTTAATATGCACTAATACCTGATGATCACCGCCCGGATCGGGAGATTTGACATCACCATAGCGCAGAACACTGACTGGGCCACCTTGTTCAAAATATACCGCTTTCATAACGACCTCCAATATTATTCTTTAGTCTGCCAAATTCTAGTGAAGCTTATACTACGTGAGCCACAAGAAGATTTTCGCTCAACAGGGATTTTCAGAATAATTCATTCACTATTCTGATAGCGCTGGAATCTTATGTAACATTTTACAAAGAGTTTGCAGTCCCTTCGCAATTGTGCGGTGTCTTCGTTCCATAGTGAAGCACCATTTGTTAGGTTAAGGAATACTCTCATTGACGGCGGTTGTCGAAATGGGTGATCATTTTCGCTCTATCAATCGATATCGTTAAGAGGGAGCGTATATGAACACAGCGCTGATTACCGGTGCCAATCGTGGCATTGGATTGGAATTTGTCCGGCAATATGCCACGGATGGCTGGCGCGTTTTTGCTTGCTGCCGTAGCCCGGTAGCAGCCGATGCATTGAATCACTTGGCCGCGCAATATCCAGACCGGGTAACTATTTATCCACTAGACGTCGCCAATCATCAGCAGATTGAACAATTGGCGCAAACACTATCCAAGCAATCAATTGATTTGTTAATCAATAATGCCGGGGTTTATCCACCGGGGCAGGGTGATGCTTTCGGAGAAATGGATTATGACGCTTGGGCGCATGCTTTTGAGGTCAACGCCATGGCGCCCCTCAGAATGGTCGAAGCGTTTATTCAACACATTTCCAGCAGCCAACTCAAGACTATTATTACCGTCACCAGCAAGATGGGCAGCATTGCAGATAATCGCGGTGGCGGCAGTTATGGTTATCGTTCCAGCAAAGCGGCGGTTAATATCGTGATGAAAAGTTTGTCGATTGATCTGAGCGCAAGCGGAATTACCGCAGTGTTGTTGCATCCGGGGTGGGTAAGAACCGATATGGGCGGCCCTAGTGGATTAATCTCAGCTGAACAAAGTGTGACAGGTATGCGCCATGTTATCAGTCAGTTGAAATTTGAGGATTCCGGAAAATTTTATGCATTCGATGGACAAGTTGTACCTTGGTGAAAATTTCTGACTTAATATTTATTGAACGTGTAAGACAAGGTATTGCGGAAAGTATTTCTTTGCATTCCGGGTTGATTTTTTCATTGGTGGTGATTCAGCTGTTTAAATATATAGTGGTAGCAAGATCAGGAGTTTTTACTGCTGCAGTGTTAGAAAAGTCACATTAGAAATCTATGAATTATCATAAAGTCCATTGAGTTCTTCCTCACTGAGAAATAAAAAGGTTCGATATTTTATCGGCTTTTATTCGTACTTTATGGAGATTCGTTATGTCACACGCTCATTTCTCATATTCTGTTCTTAAATCATTTTATCTTGTTTTATTGATTGTTATTCTCGGTACTTCTGGATGCGGCGATAAAATTAAGGATCCTGTGTACCAAGAAAAACCTAGCGAGATCACCGATAAATCGGTTGTATTCAATGACATTGCAAAGCTTGTCGGTCCATTTGCATTGACTAAAACGATGGATAAAATCGTCACCACCGCGGGCGGAGCACCGACATCCTCAGTGTCGATGCTAAAAAGCATGATTGATTCGTTTGCGGCAAACTCGTTTGTTCATCCGAAATCAGGAAAAACGATTGATGTCACCAGTCGACCGCTTGAATCGATGATTGATCCAAATGATTTACTGAATCCGGATGCACCGGATGGCATGATTCCAGTCGGATTGTTCAACCGTTTTGATTTGGCGCCTGCCGATGGCAGCAATTGTGGCGAATACCGAATCGTTTATGCGAAAAGGACGAGCGGTGCTACGGATCGCATGACCATGATTTTTGAAGCCAGAATTCCTAATCCAGATCCAAGTAAAGGTTTAGCAGGATGTGCTCCGATAACTGATTTCTGGGCGCAACGGTCTAGTGACACCGATGCAACGCAGACGGTGACCGAGTTGGAAAGATTCTATTACCAAGGGCTTGCGGGTGTTGAACCGGTTGTCATGGCTAAGAATTATGGCTTGCCGTTGGGACAATTACGCGTCAATTTGTTCAAAACGCCCGATCCTGGCCAGATTCGCTGGTCGTTACGTGAGTTTCTGGTAAATTTTGACCAGAGCGGTCAAGCAATCTTTAAACCTGAGCCGGTTGATGATTCACCGACTGCCGCCTTGTTCCGCGTTGTTGCGGAATTGCCTGCCGGATTTGATGAAACGGATCTGAATGATTTTCGCAATTCCTTCCTTGGGCGACCGTTGTGCAATCTGGTCAATCCGGATCGAGTTAGTAAGAGCGCATCTCCGGCAGATATCGTCAACGGTATTAGCGCGGGTTATGATCCCAAGTTTGATGATTTTGAATCAATTTCGCAAGGTGATGAAGACAATCCTGCCAGTAATACCGATGTGCTGTTGCTGGATCAAGTGCAAGCTCGTCTCGCCTTATTGAAAGATCTGACCGGTGTTTCGCGTGAGCAATTGATGAATCGTGCCGGAACCATGACATGTGGTGGCTGCCATCAGTTTTCCGTCGATAAGGATCTTGGTAACGGTGCTACTTGGCCTCAGAGTCTGCGCTTCGTACATATTGATGAAACCGGCAAATTATCGCCGCTGCTAACGGATGTTTTTATACCCAAGCGAGTACAGATTGCGCAGCAATTTAAAAAAAATCGCAATCCTTTTCACCAAACTGCAGCAGCTTGTCCTGGTGTAACTTCTACTGCAAAGAAAGTTACGCTACCGAACGTAAAAGAAGCGCGTGCACACGATTTCTATAAAAATGTAGATACGGTTCATAACCAGATTCAGCAAATTATGCAAGAACCGGGTGCACAAGCAGAGAAGTCTGAAAAGCTGGACGCTGTACTCTCAGACCTTAAAGAAGCTGTTGATCTTGCGCGTAAACTGGAAAGCACTACGCAAGGAGCTTATGTTCCGGCTCGTCGTACACATTAGATAAGATAATAAACTGCTTATGCTTACGCGGTATAAGCAGTTTTTATTACTTTGGGGTGAGGAGAAACGAACTGGCTGGTGTTACAAAAGTAAACATAATCGGACTTCTTTCTGATACCCCGCCTTTGCAGCGGGGTCGCGCATAATCTGCAGGATTTAAAAAACTTCGCAACCTTACTTCAGTACATCTTTAAATCTTCCTACTTGTGGCGGCGAGTCTAGGTCAGTTTTGTTAAATGTGATTAAGAGTAATAAGGTATACGCGTTATAAAAAGTGCCGGTGACAAACGGAGAGGACGATGCCAGAAATCTTCCGGAGGGCAATTCGAAAATATCAAAGTGGAATCGCGCGTATCCGGATTGATTTTCTGATTTGTACAACGCTAGTTCAGGTAATGCAATAGGTAAAAACCCAGACGAAATGGCCGGAAGACCGAAAAAAGTAGTTGACAGTTCGGTGCCGAGCGAATCGACTATGATATTAATACGGTGATTCGCATTTTCATCCTGAACGTTATAACCGTGTAGTCCCAGCCATCCTGCAACAATTCCTTTTACCACATCTTTGTCCCCGCTGATTCCGGCAACATCCAGTTTAACAGTTGCACCCCGTGGAATAGGAAAAGCTAAATCGCGTTCCTTGGGCAGGCTACGTGTCACTGCTTCGGTAATCAATAACTGCTCGGTTGCAGTTCTGGATGAAGAGGTTACTTTTTTTGTTGATGAGCATGCAGAAAGCAGCACGGCCAAGGCTATACTCAAGCAAAGCACTTCAACAATTTTCTTGCTCATATCTTTTTCTCCGGATTGTTATTCATTGGTTTTATCCTGCTTAAGCAGTGGATCTATAGCAGCACTATGTGTAGCTAAAACTTGCTTTACAGTTGTGGGCATTCTGACATATAAAAGATTGTTTTAGTAGGTGGTTAGCAAAAAAACTGATTCACCGTGGATTGATTGATCGGCGAACTTGGAAAACCAAAGCTGGGTTTAATTGGCCGTTTTTATATGGATTGAGTTTTGGTACAATCCAGAACTACGACACTCTGGTTTAGGGTACCTTTCACCAGTCAGCATTGAGAGGAGAATTAACAGGCCATTGAAGAACTATCAAAGCAAAAATCGCTGAGTGATGATAATGCCAATGTCACAAATTGCTCCGCTTTGAATGAAAGCACTATCCGTCAACACGAGGCAGCTCCAGTTCCACCCTAACCGATAGGCTTCTTTATGATTAACCTGGCCGTACAGCTTCTCGCCGCACAATTGAACCAACACTTGCGCCGCACTTACAATCTTGGTGAGGATGTGGTGGTAGTTTCCAATTTGCTGGAAGTTGACGGAAGTGTGGCAGCCAATGTCAATAACAAGCTGGTTATTTTTCTGGTTAACATAGAAAAAGACAGTGTTCCGTTCCGGGAAGTGAGTTCGCATGAAGTGGGGGGGCGAGAAGTTCAGAGCAGCGCGCCGCTCTATTTCAATCTGCACCTGATGATGGCAGCAAATTTTACCGGTAGCAAGTATCCCGAAGCCCTGAAATTTTTATCCAGTACCATCAGTTTCTTCCGGAAGAACCGTGTGATCAATCGTCAAACGACACCCGAAATGGACGTGCGAATTGAGAAGTTGATTCTGGATATCGAGAATCTTTCGATTCAGGATTTGAGTAATTTATTGGGGTTTCTTGGGCGGGAAAAATTTGCCTTCAATACTGTACCGCGTGCGGATGGTTGCTTTTGATTCTGAGGATATCGTGGGTCGTATCCCTGTCGTGAGTGAACCTAAATCCACAGTGCGATAGCTTGTGTCAGGACACTTGATGAACATCATGGCATGATGACTAAATTTTCGGTGTGTTGATTCAGAGAAAAACCAAGGGTTGATCAGAATATGGGTGCTTATCGTCTACTATTGAGTGTGACTGTTGAACATGCTTATTTCTTAGGGAAGAGCTGTAAAGCGCTCGAATTTATTCCCACAGAATCTTGCGCTGCGTTATTAAGGAAAACGGACTTACTGCTTAAGTCGTCCGAAAGTGGCGTTGCTGTTTATTATGATGAAGAAAAGATCGATATCCTGCGCCTTCACGCAGAAGATGACTTAGCTTTAGACTTTAAGGTCTTTTCCAAAGACAGTAATTTTTTTCGCTATACGGCTCCTGGTGCGCCACCTGATAACGCGATTGTTTTTTTCAATAATCGGCGCATAACACAAGATGCAACGGGTAAACAAATGCTGCATAGCGGCTCTAATGCTACTGATAAAGCATTGATTGATATGAATGCCGATCAGTTCCAGGAAATATTGGATCGAAAAGATTATTTCGTTAAGCCTGCTTTTATTCTGCAAATGCTGATTACTGCGGACGAACAAGGACTATGTTCAGAAAAACTGGATGCAGCCGCGCGGAAGTTCTATATTCGCTTCACAACCAACCAAACCTTCTGGAAATACTATATTCTCGGCGACCTCTCGAAACGCGATGTCTACATAATGGATTTGGACAATGCAATCCAATTCGATAAGGCAGGAGATATCCTATTGCCCGGACAGTGCGAGGCGATCCTGCTGCAGTCGTCAGTCGCAATCCCGATGCAAGAACAGTACCCTCAGCGTTTGCAATTAAGGGAATCCGGTAGCATGGGAGATAAAGTGCTCATCAAACGCTTGCCCAACGCGAACGTGGATCAGATGTATGAGGAAATGATGAATGGAAGAATGGAAAATATTTCGGAGATTTATGTTAGCTAGTGCAAGCTGTGAAATACTAAGTCAGTGTACATTTTAGAAAATCCTTTTATGTGTTATCAAGTAATGTGCTTAAAAATATACAAAAACAAAACAAGCTTCCGTAAAACTATTGAGTTATGGTTTTGCCGATGAATAAGACCCGTAACGAAAGGATGATTCAGGCTACCGTAAGCAGGGCAGTGAGATTGTCAGATTTACACTTGACTCTCCATACGAGGGTGTCCTAGATTTTGTGTAAACGGTGTTTAGTAAAGTTGTGGCATTCTTTCTTTAAATTGAATAGTAAACCTGTTTAGAGC
>CAZYHY010000007.1:0-91790 GCA_964647635.1 uncultured Nitrosomonas sp. | reverse complement strand
GCAATGCCGGATTACGCAGCTCGGCAGCGTGACGTCGATATCCTGACGGGGCGATTCAAAGCTGCCTGCGCGGCAGCGAACTGCAGGGCGATCTGTTCGCATCCGATGATATTTTTCTAAGCTGCCTGCGCGGCAGCGAACATTTAAGGAAAGGACGACCCGTTTATGTCGAATTTCTAAGCTGCCTGCGCGGCAGCGAACGCATCCTCAACGACCACGGCGCACCACAAGACTTTCTAAGCTGCCTGCGCGGCAGCGAACCGTGCGCAATCACGCCCTTGATTATACTAGCTTTTCTAAGCTGCCTGCGCGGCAGCGAACACTTGATAATCATTCTATTAGTTGGTTATCTATTTCTAAGCTGCCTGCGCGGCAGCGAACCATAATCAACCATTACAATGATGCCAACTGGTTTTCTAAGCTGCCTGCGCGGCAGCGAACTACTGGGAATTTCTTGGTGTACCCATCTTCGTCTTTCTAAGCTGCCTGCGCGGCAGCGAACGACGGCCAAGTCTACCAGTTCATTGCAAACATTTTCTAAGCTGCCTGCGCGGCAGCGAACTTGAGAATATACCGTTGTGGGGGAAAGTTGTATTTCTAAGCTGCCTGCGCGGCAGCGAACTTACTCTCCAAAAGTTACTATTTATCCATGATTTTCTAAGCTGCCTGCGCGGCAGCGAACTTTCAGACCACACCCCCCCCACATGTCAAATTTTTCTAAGCTGCCTGCGCGGCAGCGAACAGCTTGATTGGCGCGGATGAATAAAACGTTCTTTTCTAAGCTGCCTGCGCGGCAGCGAACGCGGTGACAATTACATATCCACGCTTTGGACTTTTCTAAGCTGCCTGCGCGGCAGCGAACAGCTTAGAGATCAGATTGCAGCCGTTCTTACCTTTCTAAGCTGCCTGCGCGGCAGCGAACGATGTCGAGATTTATAATACTGACGGATCTTTTTTCTAAGCTGCCTGCGCGGCAGCGAACGAACTGTAGTTGTATTAAATGTTGTGGTGTAATTTCTAAGCTGCCTGCGCGGCAGCGAACGTTCTTTATAACATTTCTTGATCCAACACTTGTTTCTAAGCTGCCTGCGCGGCAGCGAACTCCCTGACTCAATAAAAGACACAACAAATAAATTTCTAAGCTGCCTGCGCGGCAGCGAACGTTCTTGTGCGTTCTTGATTGCAACGAAAGCATTTCTAAGCTGCCTGCGCGGCAGCGAACGATGCCTGACGCGCCCATGTGGTAAAGGTACGATTTCTAAGCTGCCTGCGCGGCAGCGAACGCAAAAGAAGGTATTAGCCTGTCTTCGGTTGCTTTCTAAGCTGCCTGCGCGGCAGCGAACCTGGCGATGGCTATGGCTATGGCGATTTTCTAAGCTGCCTGCGCGGCAGCGAACGCTTTGGCAATCACATCCGCATTCTGCTTGCTTTTCTAAGCTGCCTGCGCGGCAGCGAACGTGATTCATCGAGCCTATAGCCGTGTCGCATATTTCTAAGCTGCCTGCGCGGCAGCGAACCTGTGTTCACGGACAAACTTCGGAGCGTCGAGTTTCTAAGCTGCCTGCGCGGCAGCGAACTATAGCTATTTCACAGTCTTTGCCGAACTGTGTTTCTAAGCTGCCTGCGCGGCAGCGAACGTGTACGGCTTCACTGACCGCACCCACGACTTTTTCTAAGCTGCCTGCGCGGCAGCGAACCCGCCGCGCCCTGCACGGCTGAATAAGTGTAATTTCTAAGCTGCCTGCGCGGCAGCGAACGAATTTACGCTATAAGACGCTTTCGTCGACATTTTCTAAGCTGCCTGCGCGGCAGCGAACTAACCCTCGCTACAACTGCGGCGAGTGCAACATTTCTAAGCTGCCTGCGCGGCAGCGAACTTTTTTCACTGTTTTCATTTTAATCTCCTTTTTTTCTAAGCTGCCTGCGCGGCAGCGAACTCTATCTGGTTGCCTGCTGCATTCCAGATATCTTTCTAAGCTGCCTGCGCGGCAGCGAACATAACTGAATCAGTTGAAATGGTTTGGCTTGATTTCTAAGCTGCCTGCGCGGCAGCGAACTTAGATCGGAACCTCTTAGGTCGGAATTGTTCATTTCTAAGCTGCCTGCGCGGCAGCGAACGTGGGGTACGGTATAAGATTTCAATCTATGGTTTTCTAAGCTGCCTGCGCGGCAGCGAACGTACAGCACCGAAAGCAAACTACAGGATCTTTTTTTCTAAGCTGCCTGCGCGGCAGCGAACGTTTGAAGGCATACCCTAATAAGGCCGTTGTTTTTCTAAGCTGCCTGCGCGGCAGCGAACTCGGCTGCGTAGATATTAAGTGCCTCTTTCTCTTTCTAAGCTGCCTGCGCGGCAGCGAACATCGTACTTCAAACTCATCGTCAGCCATAACCTTTCTAAGCTGCCTGCGCGGCAGCGAACCTTCTGCACTTCCGGTTTTGGTGTTTCTAGTATTTCTAAGCTGCCTGCGCGGCAGCGAACAGGGGACACATGGAATATGGTGGACATAGCGGATTTCTAAGCTGCCTGCGCGGCAGCGAACTACCAACAGACAGTCCATTACCTGTTCCAGTATTTCTAAGCTGCCTGCGCGGCAGCGAACCGAATAATCAATTCGGCATATCTGTTACTGTATTTCTAAGCTGCCTGCGCGGCAGCGAACGCTTATATTGATGATTTAGATAGGATACTTGATTTCTAAGCTGCCTGCGCGGCAGCGAACTTGGTTCTCAGCCAACCGCTGATGAAATGGAATTTCTAAGCTGCCTGCGCGGCAGCGAACTGACCATTATGAAACTTAAAGCCAGTCGCATAGCAGTTTACAGTGAATTTAGCTCAATTTAACCATCCCTCAAACCGAGCTACACAACCGGCTGATTTATTTATTAATTTTTAAGGAACAAAAAAGATGGGTTAAAACTCAGGAACGGAAGCGGAGGCACTTAAACCATAGCTACTAAAAGTGTCACTCGAAGATTCTGCAGCCACTTTTTTCTTGACCCACAAACAAAACGTTTTATTGCTACTCAAACTTCTCAGGCGGATAAACGGTGTTAGCACAAAATTATGTGCCATTCTGCTATAGCACAATAAGGCTGCGTCATAGTCGATGTTATGTCTGCTCGCATAACGCCTGGCCAAACGTTCTTTACTGGTCTTGGGTTGCTCACGCTGAAAAATTGCGTAACCCGTGAGTTTCTCAGGTACGGAGCGAATGCTGGTGCAATGCACATAGTCACTTAAACGAGCTAGCCATCTCGCGGCGTCAAATCGAGCAAGCGTGGATTCCTCCTGAGCAAATAGTCTTAACTTACCGCCAAGCACGCTATATTTTTCACCAACCACATATTCAGGAAAAGAAACACCAACCGGTACCCGTCGTTGCCCATCCTGCATTTCAACTAGGCCCAAATGAATTTGTTGGAAGACTTTTGACCAGAGGAAATGGATAGGTATTTCTTCCTGAGGTAATAATAGTAGTTCTTGATAATAATTCATCATTTATTCCTTGCCCCCAAAGACACCTCCACGAATGAGCGTCGCCATGACATAGTGCTGCTGCTCATCAGAAACTTCTTTATTGTTTAGCCATTTAAGAAACAGAGTATAAAAATCGTTGCCTGAAATACGATGGGCCTCTCCTCGTGATGTGACCGAACCATATGGCTCAATGGCAATGGCCTTTACATTGTTGTTGCCAGCATACCAAGTATCGATAGTCCGCAAGGCATTACCAATTTTTTCCGAGTGCACGGCGGCGCAATCATTCAATTTAAATAATATTTTTGATTTCTCGCCTTTGGGGATATTAAGCACCATCTCTTGTGATGGAAATACGTGTTGCCCAGATCCAAGCTTGCTGAATGCGGTAATTTCCAAATATTGAAAATTGTCGTGTTGCAAGCCACTTTGAATCACGGCAATCAGTTGTGCAAAAGGATGATTGCCGTCACTTGGTTTTGGCGCAAATTCATTGAGTTGATAACGATCTTCATAAATATCAAATTTCCAAGTTTTATCGCTGTGCTTTACTTCAATACAAATCGATTCCGCGCCGACACGATTGCGCCATAAAAACCGACCGTTGGCGATGTTATTGGCATAGCGAGTAGCTAAAACTTCAAATTGATGATCCTCTCGGTAAGCCTGCACAATTTGTTTGATCCTTTCTTCAAATTCGGGAATATTGCAAGCTGTGGATTCTTCAAGCTGCCCTAAAATTTTTAACGTAAACCTAACACACAAAGTATCGGCACCATGCGGCAGGACAGCATCGTCACCCCAGGAAAGATTAGGTTCTGATTTCTCTTCATCTTTTGCACCGTATTGACTTTTGGTCGCACGGTTTCTTTTATCGTGCAACGTAATCGGTTGCCACTTCTCGGGTTTGTCGATGTCGACCCATAAACCTGATGTCATTAACGCATCAGATACTTCAAGTTTACGGCTAAATGCCAATACCGATGGCAGCGTCAATGTAGTAGTCATGGCTTTTCCCCTTAGGTAAGTGAACTCAAAAAATCATCATTAAAATCATTGTCAGCGGCATCTTTTAATTCATTCATTGCGGATACAGTTTGCACCTGTTCGCCTTGCTGGCATAAATACCAATCTTGTTCGTGACGGTAATACCAGAGCATGTCGGAAACTTGTTGGATGCGGTGCAAGCTGCGCCACTCACCTATGCTGTGCGCTGCTTCAACAAAACAAATTGGCGTGGTGGAATCTCGTGTGTTTGCTACTTCACCTGCGGGGTAAACCGGGCTTATTGCTTTGTAGCCATTGGTGATGGGTACAAGCCAACCTTTGGCGGGTTTATCCATACGTAGCCATTCGGCTTCGGTTTTATCGGCAACCTCAAGTTCACCTTCTTTAAGCTTGGGTTCAGCTTGATACTTAAGAGCGGAAAAATCCAACCAAGCATCAATTAGCTCTGTATCAGATTGCCGTTGTTTTAAGGCTTGGTAATGGTCTGCTAATAAATCGGAGCGATCCATCAACACAAACCCAGGGAGCAACAAGCGCTTAAGTATTCTTGACAGTTTCTGCTCATCCTTATTAAGGATATGAACCGCGGCAATGTGCTGGATCGAGCCGCCCGCCAAGCGATGTTGATACGCCAAATTCATGATGGTTTGCGATAGGGAGTTAATTTCAGATGGGCGGCTGAGATTCAAATCAGGGCAAGCCATGATTAAGGAAACAGTCATAGCCATTTTGCCTTCTTCGATAATAGGCGGCGTTTCTTTGGCTTTGGCTCGGGTTGTCGGCGGGTTTTTGCTTTGAGCAAACACATAATCGCGGTACTCTTTGGGTTGATAGGCGTGTATTTGGTGCTGATGGCAAATAACGGCGCATCTCTGCAACGTCAATTGCTGGCTAATGGATAGCTTTCTCGATAATGCATGACCAAAGCCTAAAAAATGAGTAATCGCAGGAAATCCATAAGTAAACCCGGCAATGCAATTGACATCCTGGACGCTGATTCGCTCAAAAACGATGTAGGCATTATTCATACTTCCTCCTCCACTGCCTTGATTTCTAATTCTACTTCGGCCAGCGCGTTAAATTCACGCAGCAAGGGCGCAAACAATTTCTGCCACTGTTTCTCGTGTGCCACTCCCAGCGTGAGTTGTTTGTGTTTGATTTGCCGGTTTATCCACTTGGAAAAGTCGACACCCACATCGCTTGACCAATCCAGCGTAGCTTTCGTTGCCTGAAAGTCTTCATCCGACCTTAAAGGGTCTAGCCAATATTGTTGGTGGTCTGGCAATTGAGAGTCTTGCGACCAGCCAATGTGCTGTTTAAGCCCTTGAATCTGTGCGGCATAATCGAACACCACATCAGCAATGTCAGTAATATAGTTACGGATAAGTTGTTTGCGTTGTAGGTTTACGCTGAGTGTGTTGGCCTTAATGGCTAACAATAAATTCTTGAGTTCTGTTAGTGGCTCTCTGGCTTGAGCAGCAAGCTGTTTGCTGAATAGAGATTTCAAATGGACAGGCGGCTTGGTTTGGGTTTGCCATTGCGGTGGTATAGCGGGTAATAAAATTAATTGCCCGGAACGCTTGCCATTTAAATTGGATACATTTTGATGGTTGGTTTGGGTGGCTTTTAATACAGCGGTTCTATGGAACAACACATCCGTTTCTTGGTTGAATAATTTCTTATTTCTGGCCTCTCGTACAAGCATATCCTTTTGACGTGTTGACCAGATACGGTCATAAATCACATGCGCCAGGCTTGATGAAACCAGTGGCGTTAATAAGTGATAGCTGCTCTCTGGGAGCAAAGGAAAATAAACCTGTTTAGCCAACATATGACTAGATTTAGATTTTTCGTTAAAGGCCAAGCTAAATTGTTCTTGCCACTCTTTTATTTGGCCATCGTCTTGGGCATATGGTTTTAACGCAGTTGGATTTGTACATATTTCTTTGCCGATTAACTGCAAGAACTCTGCTATCTGTGCATAGGCTGCCGATGAATAAGCAAAATCTTTTTTAATCTTGCTTGAGCAATTCACAGTCACCAGTAAGTTTTTCGGAGAGTTTTTGTCAGATGCCGTCGCATCTATATTTGATGCTCTTGTGCTGGAATGAGTTAGTTTAGCAATATGCGTCATGCCAACACTTACTTCTCCAGCTTTCAAAGCGGCCTCGGTAATCCATGTATTCCTTTCAAATTTTTCCTGAGCAAGCTTTTTTGCTTCTCCCATTGCAATCGATATTTCAGGATCAATTTCTGTTAATCTTTCAAGTAAGCGTTTATTTTTCTTGAATTTATCTGATGAAAATTTCTCTGCTTCAATTTTCTCAAAAGATTTTTTGTCTTGTTCTGACAATTTGGATTTGCTCACCTTATTTTTTAGCGTTTTGAATTGCGTAGCAAGTTCTTTTTTTAATTCGTTTTGATCCAAGGTTTCTTGATATAAATCTATCGACTTCTGAATTAATTTAAATAGTTCAGCATCACTGCCACAGAGAACCAATAAGTTATCGAGCTTCTTACGCATCCATTGGTTTGATTCAAGAGCATCTTCTTCCTTGGTATATTCTTCTAACCGTTCTTTGTGTTTATGGTTCTTTTTTTTATCCCTTATAGGCTTAAGAATTTCTTCATACCTCACTGAAATTGAGTCTTGAATTTTTTCGGTAAAAAATTCTTCAATTACCTTTTGTGCATTCCCCATTAAAACCTCCTATCCAATTTCTTTAAAAACCCCAAGCATCGGGGAGTAATGCCATTCGTTCATTTGATTTGCATAGTCAGGCAGGCGTATTTCACCGAAACAATAGCTGATATATTTCAAAGGCTTTTCTAATTTTTCCGCTAAATTTCCATATTGTTCTTGAATATCGAAGACAAACCAAGGTTGATTGCCTTGGACTGGCGTTAAATCAATATTCGTAATATCCGACACGGTTACATATTCAATGGGATTAACTTTGTCGTTTTTGATTTGCCAAACAGGCCTTCCCTCTTCTTCTGCAAGATAAAGACAATAGGCTTGGTCAGGTGAGGATGCTCTAAAAGGTTGTTTGCGCTGGATCTCGGCACACCATGCCACCTGATTTTTCCACCAAATACGGGCATTGTTTTTTTGCTCGTTATCGCCTAGCAGTATTTCGCGATATGCCATGTGTTCTAAAACAACTAAATTTTCAAACGGTGGCTTTCTGCTTTCATTATTTAAGGGTGGGCAAAAGATGCTAGGTGTGGCAAGTGGTATTGCATATTGCTGGTCATCAAGAATTTTGGCTAAATCGTGATTGCTTAGTTTTCGGTTCCTTGCCTCAAATCCCGGTTTCTCATAGGCAATCTCTTTTCCTTTTAATGCCTTATAGTTTTTAGCCAGAATATAAAAATTCTCTGTTACAGGTGTTTGTTTACGGTGCCGCTGTATGCGTCCTGCTATTTGAATAATTGAACGCATGGAACTAGGTTCGGCAATGGCCCAATCGTAATCGTGATCGCGCCCAACTTCCGCTACCGACGTTGCCAACACCACGAAAAGCTGGTTTTGCTCTGGATAATGGTTTAAGGCGTGTTGGATTTCGGGACAATTCCAAATGGCTTCTTGATCTTTACGGTTGAGGGCTTGATCTAATTTGCTTTCAATGAATGCCCGTTGCGCCAAGGGATATTGGCTGTGATAAACACAATAATGGATTCGGAAATTTTTCGGTGCAGGATTCACGTAAAGCAGCCTAGCGATTGCCGCTAATGGATTGATATTGGCGATGCGCACCAACCCGATAGAGATTCTTTTACCGGATGCGTGTTGTTGGTGATGGTCTTGGTGTAAGGCCACTATACTCTGCCGGAGTACCTCGCTCATCGTGTTGAGTGGTGGTGAATCGATTGTCACGACAATTTCCAGCAATTTCGCTTTACGAAAAATCGAATGATCTTGATTCAGCTTGGCAATGCGCTTCTGGATGAACTCATCATGCGCTTTGATAAAACCTTGCAGGTTTTGTTGTTCTGAAGTTTGTGCGCTGAATTCATCAAACCAAGCACAAACAACCGATTTTTGCACACCCGGTTGAAAAGTGGCGGCATTAAAAGCTTTCCGTCCTTCTTGATAAGCTTCAAACAAGCCATAGGCCAATGCTGGCGGCATAGTTGCCGTCGATACCAGCACGTTTGCCCCTAACATGCCCGCCCAATTCACCAGACGCGCAAGCGCAGGCAAGTCGTTCAAATCAAACTCATCCGGTTCATCTAGCACCAAATCGGATGTAAGCAAACGCAGCATCGGCACAATTTGTCTGCCACCACGCACGCCTTCGGTTGCTGGGGTTAGGTG
Organism: uncultured Nitrosomonas sp.; assembly: GCA_964647635.1. GTDB lineage: Bacteria > Pseudomonadota > Gammaproteobacteria > Burkholderiales > Nitrosomonadaceae > Nitrosomonas. Next base: position 82,983 of record CAZYHY010000007.1, on the reverse strand, counting down.
ATCAATTGTGCTGACCAATATGGGAGCATGTAACAGTTTTTTGGCTTTCTGATTGTTTTTGAACCACTTCTCTAATTGACCTTCGTAGAGATCGGTGCCATAAATCACGTCAAAACCGTCGTCATCCAACCCCATCTCCAGGCTTTCACTACCTTGTGCGGCAAATGGATTTTCATCGGCTTGTTTCGCTTGGCTGATTTGGTTAAGTCGCAGAATGGCTTGAGAACCAATCAGAGTAGCAATTTCTGTTTTATCGAGTACCAAGCGTTCTTGCAATGCTTCACCTGTTTGCAAAGTCAATGTCCGCAAACCCAAGGCGACACTGAAACGGCAACCTTCCGATTCATCGGCCAAACCATACATAATTCTGGCATTCGCCAAGGTTTTTCCTTTTCCGGTCGAAGCCATATTGATACCGAAAAACCCCTGCCCTTTTACCTGGTTTTGAATTTTTTGGACTGCTTGGTAAGCTTTGGTTTGCCAAGGCTCTTTATCTTCTTTCGGGCCTTTGGCTAAAGTTTTGTTGTCGGTGAGTGATGACAACTCTTCCCGTAAGCGTCTTAACTTTAAAGCGAACTTAAAGGCGTGCTGACTTACCCCAACATTATGTTCATCCAGTTTCTGCTTGAGTTGGTTTTGTTTGTCGGTATTGGCATATGCCTGATAGTTGGCATCCTGCCAGTGGGTTTGCACATCTTTCGCTGAATAGTGATGGTCAGCAAGCATCAGAACCAGACGCGACAAATGCATCACGAATGGCTGACTAAACCAATCAATACCCATCAAACCCTGACAAGACAAAGCGCGTTTCGATAGTTCGGTGGCTTTTTTTTGCCATGTTTTGCTGATCAGTGGCGTGTGATTTGAGAATGTCCAATTGGCTTTTAGTGTTTGTTCTGTCCACTCATGATTGTGGCTATTAACCGAATTCCAAGAACCATCGAAAGCTTGGCTTAGCCATATATCGGACTGATCAAGTCTCGGTTCAATTTCACCTTGTCTGGGATAAACAGGCAGGCGATGATGTGAAACCACCAGCCAAGCCACTAATTTTGCGAACTCCGGTAACGTATCAAATGGATTGTTGAATTCAGTTGATTTTGGATTATCGGTTACTATTTTTCCCAAAAGTTGGGTTTCTAATTCTTCGCTAACATTTGCCAATTGACCCAGCCATTCTTGATCTCTACGTCCGTCAACAAAAGCTTGAAACAAACGTAATGACACCCATTCATGCCGATAAGGCTCAAAACTTTTTCCTTTAATTTCTGGATTTAGTTTGTCTTGAAACAAATCATTTGCTTTGCCCAGGTCATGAAACAAGCCGGAAATAGCGGATGCAATAGTGATAATTTCGGTTGTGTACCATCCTTTTTCCCATTCACGGTGATTTAAATCAAGCTTAGTGCTATTCACCGGCACAATCCCTTCAACATTAAATTGCTTACGATTCCCCACAATCCAAACCAATTCACTTCGGTTTCTGGAGCGTATCCAATGGCAAGCTACTGCCGTATTTTTGGTTGCGGTCTTACGCAGCAGGGTTTTGACGGCGATCAATCCTTCTTCGGTAATCACCGTTTGCCAGGTATTGCTACCAATGCGATTGGCGAAGGCATCCAGTACGCGACGGGTGCGGTTGAGCGCTTTTTTCTCGCACTGGCTGATGAAGGTGACCATCATGGTTGCGGTTCCCGGATCGCTTGTTGTTTTACCTGCTCAAACATGAAATCCAAGGCTTTGTGTTCAGTAAATTTCTGCAAAATTTGCTGACGGAATTCCTGTTCTGTGATTTTCTCTTTTGCGCAAACAAATGCCCAAGGGAGTACCAGCGCATCCTTCACCAGATCTGCCACATCAAACACCAAAGCACCGCGCCGGGTTTTTCCGTGCATCACGGCAAAGCCGTGAGGGATGCCCAGCACCCATAGTGTGGTGGCTGCCAATCCGTAGGCCAGATAATTGCCATGATTCAGAAAAGCATTGGCGTTATCGGTGCTGTCATAATTACGAACGAAGTCTTTTTGTTGGGTTCGGCTAACAGCCGCTCTGTACAGATTTTTGGTGAGTTGCGCTTCGATCAGCAGTAATTCTGTGACATTGTTTGCTTGCGCCACTTTATTCGCGAAACCCGAGAAGGCTTGTGTAATGTCGATATCATCCAGATAAAATCCTTCCTCTTTCAGATCCTTATCTTTGCGCCACACACTTTGTAGGTATTGAATGCGTGAAAGTTGGAAGTGTTTGGCCACCTGCAATCGCTTTGCCTCATCAAACCAGAATGATAGCCATCCTTGAACGTATTCGGTGGGGCGGTATTCACTTTGTGGTGTGAGCCATTCGATTTCGCTAGCTGCCAGCAGCGGCGTGCCGCCCCCGCCACTGAAGCCGATCAAAACACCTGCTGATGCGAGCATACGAACTGCCGCCTGGGTGATAGAAGTACCGGTACCTAATAAAATGACGGTGGTATTGGCAATTGGGATATTCCAATAGAGTTGCTCATTTTTGGCTTCCGTCAGATAGAGAACGCGACCGTCTTTTTGCATGACACGGCACTTCTCCAGATAGTAAATATTGGCTCGTTTGGAATGTAATATTGCTTTTAAGTCGGTTAGTTGCTCCATTCTTTCGCCATCCTTCTATCCTGAACCAAAAAGAAGAAACCAAAGTATCAGATCCGTAATAATACAAATCACAAATAAGATGTGCGTTTATGCCAGCCACTGCATCTCCACCATGACCCAACTCTAAGTATTATTACTCTTTTTTAACCCCACAATCAAAGCTGATATTATTTCGTGCGATCAATTAGTTGTGAGCGGTAGCATTGTCGATCGATGCGTAGTTTTACAGCAATTCTGGACTGCATCCAACATGTCAGCTGCCAGCCGCTCACACAAACACGACAAAATTGCGTGGTGTTCAGTCAGCGGTCAGAACATTGCATTTTGGCGTGACTGAAACCAAGATTTGAGCAATAAACAATCCCGCGAGATCATGTACGGCGGCGAATCTGCATGCTGATTACCAGCAAACCAGTAATCAGTAGTGCGTAGGTAGCCGGTTCGGGAATCGCTTGGATGATTTGTTGCGCCAGCAACGTGTGGCCGGCGGAAGTGGGATGAATGCCATCCCAAAACAGGTAAGTGGAGGGATCACAGGCGAGTGCGGCACCGCAAGCGCCGGTTACATGCTTACGGCTTGCTGGGGATGTAGCCATTGTCGGTGATTATTGATTGGGATCGGTGCCAATGCTCAAAGCAATATTTCCAGAGCCGGAAAGACTATCGCCGAAAATATTCAAACCGGAATAGTTGCGCGCGAATGCACTCGCCACCAATCCAATCAAAATCATTGCCACAACAAATTTGCCAAGATAATTCATGGAAAATCTCCGAAGTGAGCACTGTAAATAAATTGATACTGAATCGCGCTTTATCGTATCATAAGCCGCTTATAAGCTTCAGCGGTTCACAGAAACCAAGCTCATGATTCGTATCATTTTATCCTGTTACCCTGCAGAAAATTATGAAAAAAATATCGATAATGACATTGCTGCTGGTCATACTACTCACCATGTTGCCGCATCCTGTTTTCAGTCAAGTGCCCAGAGTTTTTCCGACTAACAGCACGATGGGTTATTTGGCGGCGGTTTCTTTTCCGATTTTCACGATCGACGGTGTACGGTATCCAATGAGCGCGGGCGGGCAGATTCGGGGCCCCGATAATCTGATTATTTTGCCGAACGTGGCGAACTACATCGGCATTATTCGTTACCAGTTAGATTCCACGGGAAACTTGCATCGCGTCTGGATTTTGACATCCGATGAAGTCAAGGCGGCGGCAAGCGAAGGGCAGCGGATACCGAAACCGCCAAAACGTTTTTTCTTTTTTTAATATTGCATTAGAGAATTTGTGAGTAATAAACTTTATATTAAAACCTTCGGCTGCCAGATGAACGCGTACGACTCGGAAAAAATGGCCGATGTCCTGCACGCCGCCTACGGCATGGAATCCACCGACGATCCGGCGCAAGCCGACATCATTTTGTTCAATACTTGTTCGGTGCGCGAAAAAGCGCAGGAAAAAGTATTTCATGACTTGGGTCGCGTGCGCCATCTGAAAGAAAATAATCCCAATTTATTGATCGGCGTGGGCGGCTGTGTCGCCAGCCAGGAAGGCAAAACGATTGTCAGTCGTGCGCCGTATGTCGATGTGGTGTTTGGTCCGCAGACGTTACACCGGTTGCCGCAATTGATCGAGACACGCAAGGCGACCGGACGCTCGCAGGTGGATATCTCGTTTCCTGAAATCGAAAAATTCGATCACTTGCCGCTCGCCCGCACCGAAGGCGTCACGGCGTTTGTTTCGATCATGGAAGGTTGTAGTAAATATTGCAGTTTCTGCGTGGTGCCGTATACGCGCGGCGAGGAAGTCTCGCGCCCATTGGATGATGTGTTGACAGAAATCGCCATTCTGGCCGATCAAGGCATTAAGGAAATCACCTTGCTGGGGCAGAATGTCAACGCCTATCTGGGCACAATGAGCGACGGTGAAATTGCTGATTTTGCGCTGTTGCTGGAATATCTGCACGAAATACCGGGGATCGAGCGCATTCGTTATACCACCTCACACCCGAAAGAATTCACCCCGCGGCTGATTCAAGCTTATCGCCACTTACCTAAATTGGTTAATCACTTACACCTGCCGGTGCAGTCGGGTTCCGACCGGATACTGGCGGCGATGAAACGCGGTTACAGCGTCTTGGAGTACAAGTCCATTATCCGCAAAGTACGCGCGATTCGCCCGGATATTTCAGTGACCTCTGATTTCATCATCGGTTTTCCCGGAGAAACCGAGGCTGATTTTGAGGCAACCCTCAAATTGGTTAAAGACATGAACTTCGATGACTCCTACAGTTTTATTTACAGCGCACGCCCTGGCACACCTGCCGCCGATCTGCCCGATGACACGCCGCAGGCAGTCAAACTGGAAAGATTGCATCGGCTGCAGGCGCAGATCAATCAACAATGCGGGGAAATCAGCCAGCAAATGATCGGTTCGGTACAGCGTGTGCTGCTGGAAGGTGTATCCAAAAAGAATGCCGATGAATTCTATGGCCGCACGGATAATAATCGGGTCATCAATTTATCCAGCAGTCCCGAGCTGGTCGGCCATTTTGTCAATGTACATATTACTGAAGCACGGTCTCACACCTTGCGTGGTGAAATACTACCTGAATAAAATACAGCGTTTTACTTGCAAAGTATTCCAACCACTGAGAGAATCACAGCATCGTAACCGCACTTCCCAACATTGAAACCTAAACCCGTCGAAATTTCTTTTACACCCGCCGACAATCAACGCCTGGCAAATTTGTGCGGTGCCTTGGATGAAAACCTCAAGCAAGTTGAAACAGCGCTGGATGTCGTCATTTCAAGACACGGCGAACATTTCAGTGTGTCGGGCAAATCCAGTCAGACAAAACTAGCCGCGCAGGTTTTACGCCATTACTATCACCAATCGCAACATCATTTGAGCCTGGAACAAGTCCAGCTCGGTTTGATCGAAGCCATGAATCCGCAGAATGCGCCCGACTCGATCGCTGAGCGTGATGAGGCTGCAACCCTCAAGCAGCCCGCGTCGCCTGCGTTGTTGACGCGCCGCACTAATCTCTATGGCCGTACCCCACGTCAGGCGCAGTATCTACAACAAATCCAGGAGCACGACATCACGTTTGCCATCGGCCCCGCCGGCACCGGCAAAACATACCTTGCGGTAGCCAGTGCTGTGGATGCGCTGGAGCGGGATTTGGTCGCACGCCTGATTCTGGTTCGCCCGGCGGTTGAAGCGGGCGAGCGCCTGGGTTTTCTGCCCGGCGATATGACACAGAAAGTGGATCCTTATTTACGCCCTCTGTATGACGCGCTGTATGATTTAATGGGGCTCGATAAAACCAGCAAGCAATTTGAACGCAATACCATTGAAATCGCCCCCTTGGCTTTTATGCGCGGACGCACATTGAATCAGTCATTCATCATTCTGGACGAAGCGCAAAACACCACGCCGGAGCAGATGAAAATGTTCCTGACGCGCATTGGTTTGGGCTCTAAAGTGGTGATTACCGGCGACGTGACACAAATCGATTTACCCAAACATCAGAAAAGCGGGTTGGTGGAAGCTCAGCAGGTGCTCAAGAGCATACGCGGCATTGCTTTTACCCATTTCCAATCGGAAGACGTGGTGAGACATCCCTTGGTGCAGCGCATTGTCAATGCCTATGAAAAACATGACAAACAGAAGCAGGAATCCTGACATCACTTCTGCATGGAGAAATCATTCAAGCTAGCAGTCCAGTATGCGACAAACAATACCGCCATACCCACGCGCCCGCAGTTCCGTCGCTGGGTTAAAGCGGCACTGATGCAGGATGCCGAAATTGTTTTACGGCTGGTGGATGAACCGGAAGGGCACGAACTCAACCGGCAATTTCGCAATAAAGATTATGCAACTAACGTGTTAACCTTTGTTTATAACGATACCCAACCACTAACAGGCGATATTGTGCTATGTGCGCCGGTTGTCGGCAAGGAAGCGCAGCAGCAGCATAAAAACCTGCTGGCGCATTATGCACACCTCACTGTTCATGGCATTTTGCATCTGCAAGGGTATGACCATACTGAAGATGCTGAAGCGGTCGTGATGGAACAATTGGAGACGCAAATACTTGCGCGGCTTGGTTATGCTGATCCCTATCAGGAACACGACAATACAATTCCTCCGCAGCAGTCCCGCGCATGACTTGGACCCAGTGATTGACTGAAGAAACTTTTAACCTATTTTTTGGACTCGTAAAATAATCTACATGGATGACCCATCAACTAAAAGCGGCTGGTTGGAACGATTAAGCGCTTTGCTGATCCGTAAACCGGAAGACCGCGAACAACTCATTACCTTGTTACACTCTGCCTTCGAACGCAATTTACTCGACTCGGACGCACTCAGCATGATCGAAGGTGTCATGCAAGTCTCAGAAATGCAGGCACGCGATATCATGGTGCCGCGCTCACAAATGGATGTCGTCGATATCAGCGAGAAGCCCGAAGATTTCATCCCGTTTGTCGTTGAAGCTGCGCATTCCCGTTTTCCGGTCATTGAAGGCTCTGAGGACGACATCATCGGTATTTTGTTGGCAAAAGATTTGCTGCGTTATTACGCCGACCCCGAAGAATTCAATGTCCGCAGCATGCTGCGTCCAGCCGTGTTCATTCCGGAATCCAAACGATTGAATGTTTTATTGAAGGATTTCCGCAGCAACCGCAATCACATGGCCATCGTCGTCAACGAATACGGCGGCATGGCAGGACTGATAACGATCGAGGATGTGTTGGAGCAGATTGTCGGCGAAATCGAGGATGAATACGATTTCGATGAAGACCAAGACAACATTGTCATGGAAGCGGATGGCACCTATCGCGTTAAAGCCATCACAGAAATCAGCAGCTTCAATGAAGAACTCGGTGCAAACTTCGCTGATGATGATTACGATACCGTCGGCGGCCTGGTGCTCAATAAATTCGGCCGCTTACCGCATCGCGGCGAATCAGTCGCCATTGATCATTTCAAATTTACCGTACAGCGCGTCGATAGTCGTCGCTTGCATATGCTCAAAGTCGGAAAAATTACAGTAGCACCTGAAATTATTGCAGAATAAAGCCTTTGCTCGCTGTACACGATCAATCGCTATCGATCCGGCACATGCCTAAAATCACCATCCGCTCATATGATGCGCACACTTTCCAGACACTCAGCGAGTGTGGGTTGTCGCCGGTGCTCGCCCGTATTTATGCCGCTCGCGGTATCGAAAATACCGATCAACTCGAAACAGAATTGGCGCATCTGATTCCATACCAGCAATTTAAAAATATTACGCTGATGGCAGCACTGCTTGCCGATGCCATCGCGGCAAAAAAACGCTTGTTGATTGTGGCTGATTATGATTCCGATGGCGCAACCGCATGCGCTGTCGGCATACGTATTTTACGTAAATTGGGCGCAACGGTTGATTATCTGGTACCGAATCGTTTTGAGTTCGGCTATGGCTTGACCCCGGAAATTGTGCAGCTGGCGCATGCCACCAAACAACCGGATCTATTGATTACCGTTGATAACGGCATCGCCAGCGTGGATGGCGTGGCCGAAGCCAATCGCTTGGGTATGCAAGTACTGGTTACCGACCATCATCTGCCCGGCGATACCTTGCCCGCTGCCACCGCTATCATCAATCCCAATCAACCCGGTTGCCCTTTTCCCAGTAAAAATATTGCCGGCGTGGGCGTTATTTTTTACCTGATGCTGGCGCTGCGGGCTGAATTACGTCAACGTGGCGCCTTCACAACCGCAACTGCGGAACCCAATCTCGCCAGTTTTCTCGATCTGGTGGCATTAGGCACGGTCGCCGACGTAGTCAAACTGGATAACAACAATCGCATACTGGTACAACAAGGCTTGCTGCGTATCCGTAAAGGGCGCTGCTGCGCAGGTATTCATGCGCTACTGCAATTGGCACGGCGGGGTTATCAGCAAATTTCCACCTATGAGCTCGGTTTCATCTTGGGGCCGCGATTGAATGCAGCCGGACGCCTCGACGACATGTCGCTGGGCATTGAATGTCTGATTACCGATGATGAGGCATATGCGACGCAATGTGCGCAACAGCTCGATGAATTGAATCGGCAACGGCGTGAAATCGAATCCACCATGCAGGAAAGTGCATTACTCAAACTGGAAGACGCGCTCCAGAACCAACAATCAAAAATCCAGACTGCTTATAGCATCTGCCTATTTGATCCCGATTGGCATCAGGGCGTTATTGGCATCCTGGCCTCGCGCATCAAGGACAAATACCACCGTCCGGTAATTATCTTTGCACCCGGCAACGAACATGAAATGAAAGGTTCCGGACGATCCATCAACGGTTTTCACTTACGCGACGCTCTGGATCTGGTCGTCAAACAACACCCTGAGCTGATACTCAAATTCGGCGGTCATGCAGCGGCAGCCGGATTAACCATCCAAGCCTGTCATTTTGAAAAATTCTGTCAGGCTTTTGAGCAAGTTGCACAAACCCTGCTAACTCCTACCGATCTGACGCGCGTCATTGAAACCGATGGTGATCTGGATCTGTCCGACATTAACATGGAGTTGGCAGAATATCTTGACCGGCAGGTATGGGGACAAGGTTTTCCTCAACCCACATTCAATGCTCGATTTTATGTTGAAAGCCAGCGTATCGTCGGCGAAAAGCATTTAAAGCTGAAGTTAAGAAAACTCGACTTCAATACGCAAGGCCAGACAATGCAAAAATCTGTCGTATCTTACGATGGTATTTTGTTTTTTCATAGCGATCCCTTACCCGATCTGATCGATGCGGTTTATCGATTACAAATCAATGAATATAATGGCAAGTCGACACTACAATTCCTGCTCGAGCATTGGTCTGACACTGATAATCCGGTAATTGATCATGCTCACTGAATTCACATTGAATGGAGAATTAACCGCCCTGCCGCACTTCTTGACCAGTCTTGCCATTGGTTTACTCATTGGGCTGGAGCGCGAACGCAGCCCCGGTTCGCGCGCTGGATTAAGAACATTTGCGCTGGTTGGGCTATTCGGCACGCTGACCGCCATGCTATCCGAAGCGTCAAATACGCCATGGCTACTATTGGGCGGTCTGCTCATCGTTGGTTTGATGACCATCGCCGCTTATTTTCATATCAAGGATGACAGCGGAGATCCGGGCACTACCACGGTAGCCGCTATCCTGGTTTGCTATAGTTTGGGCGCTACCGTGTGGTATGGCAACGACACGCTAGCCATCATGCTGGCGATTATTACGACGGTGTTGCTGTACTTCAAAACGGAACTGCGCGGCATCACTGAAAAATTAAGTCGGCGGGATTTAATTTCCATCCTGCAGTTTGCCGTGCTGACTTTTATTATTCTACCGATACTGCCGGATAAAAATCTCGGACCTTATGAAGCGATCAATCCCTATCAGATCTGGTTAATGGTAGTACTCATTTCGGGTATCAGTCTGGCGGGTTATGTGGCACTTCAGTTCATCGGTCCGCGCCACAGCGTTGTACTGGGTTTATTGGGTGGCTTGGTTTCCAGCACCGCCACAACACTGGTCTATGCGCGCCGCAGCGTCGAAAACCAGCACCTTACACAACTTGCGGTGGTCGTCATCCTGATTGCCAATTTAACCGTGCTGATTCGCCTGGCTATCGTCAGTGCAGTCGCCTCTCCTGCCCTATTGCCGCAGCTGCTGCCCATTTTAGGCAGTGGTTTTCTACTGGGGTCAGGCGTCACTGCCTATTGGTGGTATCAGTTAAATCATCACAATCCATTACCGGTACCAGCAACCAAAAACCCAGCCGAGATCGGTACAGCAGCAACTTTCGGACTCATCTATGGCATCGTGCTGTTTTGTGCAGCCTGGTTATCGGATATTGCCGGCAGCAAGGGACTGTATATCGTGGCTTTGATCTCCGGCCTGACAGATGTCGATGCCATTACCTTATCGAGCTTGCGTTTATATGAATTGGGCAAATTGGAAGCGACTGAAACGATAACGGCTATCTCGCTCGGGATTCTATCCAACATTGGCTTCAAACTGGGACTCACCTTCTTTTTCGGTAGCACTTTACTGGGAAGACAGTGTATTTCCGGCATGCTTGCAACAGCCGGGGGCGTTGGTCTGGCGCTCTTGCTATTTATCTGACATGCATACAGAATTAGTGATCAATCAGCAATCAGTGCAGCCCGGCTGCCAAGTTGTCATCAACTTGCCTTTACCGCGGCTAACCACCCAGACTCAAGTCGCCATGCCCATTCATGTCATACGCGGCACGACACCGGGTCCGAGATTGTTTGTCTGCGCGGCCATCCACGGCGATGAACTCAATGGTATTGAAATCATCCGGCGATTATTAAAGCAATCTGTCTTGAACCGGCTATGCGGTGATCTGATCGCCGTACCGATGGTCAATGTGTATGGCATCATCCACAACACGCGCTATCTACCCGATCGGCGCGATTTGAATCGTTCCTTCCCCGGATCAAAACATGGTGCATTAGCCGAGCGGCTGGCCGAGCTATTCATGTCCGAAGTCGTGACAAAATGCACCCACGGTATCGATCTGCACACCGGTGCGGCCCACCGCAGCAATTTGCCGCAAATACGCGCCGACCTGGATCATCCTGAAACCCTGGCGTTGGCAAAATCCTTCCATGTGCCGGTATTGCTCAATGCCGGCCTGCGCGCCGGTTCCCTGCGGCAAGCGGCTACGCAAACAGGCATTCCATTACTGCTTTACGAAGGCGGAGAAGCGCTAAGATTCGATGAAAACGCCATTCGCGCCGGGCTTCAGGGAATTCTTAGTGTCATGCAACACCTCAATATGCTGCCTACCCAAGAAACCTGCAAACAACCACCGACAAAACCATTCATCGCGCACAGCAGTCGCTGGATCCGCGCATCCGGCAGCGGCATTTTCAGTGCCACGAGACTTCTGGGGGAATCCGTGCAGCGCGATGACGTGCTCGGCACCATCAGCGATGCATTTTCAAACCAAGAAATTTCTGTGCTGACACCTTGTAGCGGCCTGATCATAGGCCGGTCTGAATTACCGTTGGTGCATGAGGGAGATGCGATTTTTCATGTCGCGCAAGTTGGAATTGATCACGAGTAGCCGGAAAACAATCCCTGGTATTGCTTGCGCTACCGGGTTCCAGTTGATCAATCTGCCGCAAGAAATTCCATTTACAGGTACGTTAGGTTACATCGCATTCCGAGCAATTCATACCCAACACCCCAGTACCACTGTTTTAATTGGTTACCATCATAGTGCACGACACTAAAGTAAAAATTACCACTGTGCCTATCGACAGTCATAGCAGAAAACCAAAAACAATAGAATTTAACTATGGCGAAATCAGCATACAACCATTAAAATAAATTGATTGATGGTAGCGCTGTCCTTTCCTATACTTCAACAATTGATTGAAACAAACCACGGTTTTTTGACATTGAAACTGTGGCTACTTTCACCAAGCGGATTACTAGCGCTAAGTTGTTCCGCAGCAACACTGCAACTGTTGTAATAAAAGAACACTCACTACCCTAGACGGCATCGAAGCGCCAAAGTAGGGCAGTCCACCAAATCAGAGGAGAGCGTACGACATGTAGGTTGTGGCAATGGGTGTTGATTTAGCAAAAGAAGTGCTTTGGATTAATAAAATAAGTCGGCAATTATTAAGCAAAATTGCTCAATATCAGTAATAACTTGACTATGAAAATAGTTTTTATAAGGATAAATCATGGCTATTAAAAATTACTCAGATTTGCAAACTGCGCTCAATACCTTCGTTACTAACGCGAAGGTTGCTTCTGACTTAGCGCCCCACCAAGCCTTTTGGAACAATTTGAGTTACCAGCAATTTATTACCGGAGATATTCCAGGTATGAGTGGGTTTAAAATCCTGGTCGTAGGTAACGCCGCCGAATCGAACATCATTATGGCCCTATCAGGCACTCAAAATAGTCCGTTCGATCCATCAACGGGTACCATCGGTCAAATGCCGCAGCCATCGCCTCCCTATCCGGATCAACAGAGCTTAATTGATGATATTACGGCATGGATTAACGCAGGTTGTCCGAATTAGCGCTTTGATCAAAAGTAGATAAACTAGCCAAACACGCCAGCCTCCATCATGGATTTTTTAAGGAAATGTGATTTGGAGTGCTGGCGAGTTTTCGAAGTGCAGGCAGCAGATCAAACCAGAAATAGCGTAGATCTAAATAAGTACAAGCGAATGGTGTGTGGGCATAATGAAGAATGAAAGAAAGATATGCGAATCGTTGGCCTTTATTACAAGCCTGAACGCCGTTTAGTCTTGCACACGACGAACCGCATCAGACTCATTTCTATCCCGAAAAACTTACTCTGTGTGCATCAACATGATCGTGATTCAACCAGACAACCTTCCATTCAGCAATTCCAACACGTCACCGGTTACAGTATGGCGAATGCGGGTAATTCCGCCATTGCTGATTTTGATTCGATACAGACCCATTGGGGGCGCCTGGACTGTTTTTGCAATCAATGCGCGCATCACGCCAGCATGTGCAACGATCAGAAAATGGCTTCCGCGATAGCGTTCGATAGTTTCTTGATAGGCTAAACCGATGCGCTGGATAAAATCGTCGAGCGGCTCTGCGCCGTGTGGTCGGCAATTCACCGGATCTTGCAAAAAAGCCTGATATTCATTCGCCCGACCTATTTTAATGGCATCGTGACTCTGTCCTTCCCAAGAGCCGAAGCCGACTTCCTTAAAACGCGGTTCAACGGTGACATCAATACCGTGGCGTTCACCCAATGCGCGGGCAAATGCCTGGCAACGCTGCAGCGGTGAGGTGATGATGTGATGCCAGGCATGATACTCGCCAACGGCGTTCCACATTTGCGACCATCCCTTCTCGTTGAGTGGATCGTCGACGCTGTGACCGCGATAACGACGCCCGCCAGCAGGCTCACCGTGGCGGATTAAATCAATCACAGTTTCTGTCATATAAAAATTCGGAGGTTGAATTTGAGAGTGCTAGTTTAGCTGATCTAGCCGGCATGAACAGTGAAAATAGTGAAATAAATCAAGAAAATCGATTGGTTAAAATGAACAAAAAACAAATATCAGACGCAAAATTTCGATTAAGGTAATTTTCTGATAACTATTTGCAATACAACTAGAAACGCCCCAATTTGACTGCGGAACCACCAGTTTTTTCGATCACAGCCAGCGCGATATTGACATATTCCGCGTATTCCAGCGCATCTTCATTGGCGATCGGCGTTGCCAGAACAAAGTCCGCATGCTTACGCGCTTCGCCTCTCTTGCCTTCGTCGTACAACAATTCAGCGTAAAAAGCGCGGGTGATGACATCGCGGGGGAAAAGCTCATGCGCCCGTTTCAAGTGCATCAGCGCTTTCTGATTACTGCCAAAACTGATCGGGAATCCCGGCAATTTGTGATACATACGGCCCAACGCGCGATGCGCACCGGCATTTTCATATTTTTCATCCAGCGTAACGACTTTCAACAACATTTTTTCCATTGGCCGCAACACTTTCAACGCATTCACTATACCGCTATCTTCCGCCATTTTCCCCATCGCAGCCGCTTTCCAGAACAACCCGCGCACATCATCGACATTCAATGCTAACGCTTGATCGGCAACGGCAATACATTTTTCGAACTGTTGAGCGCGACGATTTTTATCGAGTTCGAGTTGCGCCCGCATAAATTTCAGACGGGATAACTCGGCAACGGCGGCTGATTCCCGCGAATCCCGCGTCATCCCGCGAAACCAGTCGATGGTTTCCATCAGCAGCGGCGTATCAATGGCGTACCGCCACACTGCCAGTTCAATTTTCTGCTTATTTTCCGGTGTCAGTAAAGTTGCTGAAGCGCTTTGCGCAAAAGCCGGTGCCGTAAAACAGGCAGCTGCAATCGCCCAGCAGGCAGACAAGCTCATTCTCCGCCCTAATTGCTGTATATTCAATTTCATGAAAGCACCCATATCAATCCATTCAATAAATCGTTTTGGCATAATATTCTACGATAAAGTTAACGCAATTACGCTAAGAATAATGTGATTTTGATCACAGTCATGCCACAAACAAAGTGGAAATATAGCGCCAAATTTCACACCTCATATGATAGCCAATACTACAATTCATTTCTATGAGTCACTTCACCCGCCTATTAGATTTATTATTGGGACCTATATCTCATAAATCAGATGAACACTCCTGGAAAGCCCGATTTGTAAGCGCCCGTCTTGTCGGATTGTCTGCTTACTTCGTCTCGCTATCGCTTCATTGCGCCGATGCAAAACAAAAGATAATATAAAACTAGCCTATAATGTGCGGTTTTGAATCACGCCCAGTCTCGCAATGCATCACTGTCCGGCATTGCAAGATGGATATGCTTATAACATGCAACGACCACACCCCCTACCCGCCCCCGGCACCGTAACCCGTTATGCTGATTTTGATGGCTCCAGCGACGCGCTGTTTCTCGCGCAACTGGCACAGCAGGCAAAACCCGTCACCATCATCACCGCGAATGCGCTCGATGCGCAAAGACTGTTGGAAGAAATCCCCTACTTTGCACCCGAGTTAAAAACCCATCTGCTGCCGGACTGGGAAACGCTGCCGTACGATACTTTCTCGCCGCACCATGATCTGGTTTCGGATCGGCTCGCGGCGCTGTATCAGGTCATGAATGGTGCGTGTGATGTGCTCATTGCACCGCTAACCACCGCGTTGTATCGCATGCTGCCGCGCGAATATCTCGCCGCGCACACGTTCTTCCTTAAACAAGGTGAAGCGTTGGATGTGGCGGGTTTGCGCAGTCAATTGACTTTGGCGGGTTATTCGCATGTCACGCAGGTTTTTTCGCCGGGTGAATACAGCGTGCGCGGCGGCTTGATCGATTTGTTCCCGATGGGCAGTCCGTTGCCGTATCGCATCGATTTAATGGACAATGAAATCGACACCATCCGCACCTTCGACGTGGATACGCAGCGCAGCATTTATCCGGTCAAAGAAATCCGCCTGCTGCCGGCCCGCGAATTTCCGCTGGATGAAGCTGGACGCACTTGTTTTCGCGGCAATTTCCGCGAGAAATTCGAGGGCGATCCCTCCAAAAAACAGATCTACAAAGATATCAGCAAAGGTTTGACGCCCGCCGGTATCGAATATTATTTGCCACTGTTTTTTGAACACACTGCAACGCTGTTTGATTATTTACCGGAAAACACGCTGCTCTGCCTGCATCACGATGTCCGCCCGATCATCGACGAATTCTGGCACGATACCCAATCACGTTATCAACTGTTGCGCGCGGATATCGAGCGGCCATTACTGCCACCCAATGATTTATTTCTATCCAGCGATGTTTTTTTCGGCCACCTAAAACCGTATGCGCGTATTGAAATTCTGTCCAATGGGCAGGATTTCAAGCTGGCCGCCAACAAATCAACCAGTCCGCTACCGTCTGTGCAGGTCAATCGGCATGCGGAAAATCCGCTGGAAAAACTGGTTGCATTTGTTACCCGTTTCACCCAATCGAGTGGGCGCGTTGTGCTGCTGGCGGAAAGCATGGGGCGACGCGAATTGATCGCTGAATACCTGAATCAATATGATCTGCATCCGGATAGCTGCCAGGATTACGCGCAATTTCTGAGCAGTCCTCATTCCCTGATGCTGAGTGTTGCGCCGCTGCACACTGGTTTTATTCTGGCGCAGGAGCAACTGGCTTTTGTCACCGAGGGCGAACTGTATGCGACGCATGTCCATGGACGGCGTGAGCGCGAATCACGCAAGACCACATCGACCGACAACATTCTGCGCGACCTGTCGGAAATCAAACCGGGTGACCCGGTCGTGCATGAGCAGCATGGCATCGGTCGCTATCTCGGTTTGGTCAGTATGGATGTGGGTGAAGACGAACCCGGTGAGTTGAGCGAATTTTTATCGTTGGAATACGAAGGCGGCGACAAATTGTACGTGCCAGTTTCACAGCTTTACCTGATCGGACGCTACAGCGGCGCCGCACCGGAATCCGCGCCATTGCACAAGCTGGGCAGCAGCCAATGGGACAAAGCCAAACGCAAAGCCATGCAGCAAGTGCGCGACACGGCGGCGGAATTGCTGAATCTGTACGCACAACGCGCCGCCCGCGAAGGCCATACCTTTGCACTCAGACAGCATGATTACGACGCTTTCGCCGAAGGCTTCGGTTTCGAGGAAACCGCCGATCAAGCAGCGGCGATCAAGGCGGTAATCGCCGACTTGACATCCGGGAAACCCATGGATCGCTTGATATGCGGCGATGTCGGATTCGGCAAAACCGAAGTGGCGTTACGCGCTGCTTTTATCGCGGTGGCCGATGGCAAGCAAGTAGCGGTTCTGGTACCGACTACACTGTTGGCTGAACAGCATTTCCAAAATTTCTCCGACCGCTTTAGTCTGATTGCCGATCAATGGCCGGTCAAACTTGCCGAATTGTCGCGTTTCCGCTCCGCCAAGGAACAAACGCAAGCGTTAGCCGGCCTGGCCAAAGGCGAGATCGACATCATCATCGGCACGCACAAGCTGATTCAGAAAGACGTTCATTTTAAGAATCTGGGCTTGGTCATCATTGACGAAGAACATCGTTTTGGCGTGCGGCAAAAGGAACAGCTCAAAAAATTGCGTGCCGAAGTGGATGTGCTGACGCTCACCGCCACGCCGATTCCACGCACCCTGGCGATGTCACTGGAAGGGCTGCGCGATTTCTCCATCATCGCCACCGCGCCGCAACGCCGCCTGGCCATTCGCACCTTCGTCAGCAGTTTTTCGCTGGGCATCATCCGCGAAGCCTGTTTGCGCGAACTGAAACGCGGCGGACAGATATATTTCCTGCACAACGAAGTCAGCACCATCCAATTGATGCTGGAGAAGCTGGCTGGCCTACTACCTGAGGCGCGCATCAATGTCGCCCACGGACAAATGCCGGAGCGCGAACTGGAGCATGTCATGCGCGACTTTTACCAGCAACGTTTCAACATTCTGTTGTGCACTACCATCATTGAAACCGGTATCGACATTCCCAGCGCCAACACCATCATCATCAACAACGCGCACAAATTCGGCCTGGCGCAACTGCACCAGTTACGTGGTCGGGTCGGCCGCTCGCACCACCAGGCTTACGCCTACCTGCTGACGCCACCGGAAGAAGCGCTCGGCGCACAGGCCAAAAAGCGCTTAGAAGCAATTCAAGCGATGGAAGAACTCGGTTCCGGGTTTTATCTCGCCATGCACGACCTGGAAATCCGCGGCGCCGGCGCGGTGCTAAGCGAATCGCAAAGCGGGGAAATGCAGGAAGTCGGTTTCAGCCTGTACAGCGCCATGCTGGACTCCGCCATCCAATCCTTAAAACAAGGCAAAGAACCCGACATGCAGCACCCACTGGGCGTCGCCACTGAAATCAACCTGCATGTGCCAGCATTATTACCCGAAGATTATTGTCATGACATCCACGAACGCTTGGTGCTGTACAAGCGCATGGCCAATTGCAGCGATGGCGAACAACTCGACGACATGCAACGCGAACTGATCGACCGCTTTGGTCTACTGCCGAATCCGGCACGTGCATTGCTCGATTGCCATCGCCTGCGCATCGCCGCCAAACCACTCGGCATCACCCGCATCGACGCCAACACGGAAAGCATTCTGATTCAATTTATTCCCAATCCACCGGTAAATCCGGCGGAAATCATCAAGCTGATTCAAAGCAGCCGCGAATATTCTTTATCTGGCCAAGACCGGCTGAAAATCCAGGTGAAGATTGAAGATGTGAATAAGCGGGTGATGCGGGTTAAGGAATTGATTCAGAGATTGAGTATCGGTAACTGAAATGCCCGTATTTCCACTGCTGCAGTGAGGATAAACAGCCATTCGAACTGCATAGCTATATAAGATCAGAATTAAATTGCAAAAAACAAAAATCCACCCTATCATGACACTCAATGAATTTCATTGACATTAAAAATTAAGGTGAAGAATCTGAAATGAGCCAGATATCTGCAAGACTACCAGATGAATTGGTCGCAGCTCTTGATGAAGCTGCTACAAAATTACACCGAACGCGCGCCGATGTAATCAGACAAGCTGTCGAATATTATCTTGATGATTTTGAGGATATCTCGCACGCCGTAAAAGCCTTACAAGATCCAGCAGACCCAATTCTGGATTGGGAAACTGCAAAGCATGATCTACTTCGTCAACATTAAGCAAAGCGCGCTCAAATCGTTAAAAAACATCGCACGCGAAGATCGATTGCGTATCATTGAAGCCATCGATCAACTTAAAATTAACCCCGCAGCTGGCGGAGTACTAAAAGGCGAATATTCGGGGCTACGTCGTATTCGAATTGGTTCGTATCGTGTCGTGTACGAGGTACATGACGAAAAATTGACGGTACTCGTTATTCGCATCGGTCATAGGCGCGAGATTTATCGACGAATCTGATCATAATGATTCACATGGCAAGTGCTTTTTTATACCCCCGACTCCAGTGCTCTTGATTTAAAGCTGGTGATGAGGGTTAAAGAGTTGACTTGGAATGTTTGATCAGCTCGTTTTCCTCATCGACTGATAAAGTCGGCAATGTGTATTAGATATAGAATACGTGTTTTCGCCACTAAATGAGTATAGTGCAATGACTAAAAATAAGAATTCAATTTCTGATGCATTAGATCGCGTCATTTCAGACATTTAATGCTAGTTATGCCAATTAGTCGTCGCTCTCGGAATTGATTGCAATGGATGCTTGCCACAAGCATCCCACTACGACACCTTGATCAAGATGGCAGGCCAACGGGAATCGCCTCAGGATGTTTGGTAATTTGTAAGAGACGGATGTTTCTGCTATCGGCGCGTCATGCCGTGCAACCGGACTCCAAGGGCTGGGCCATCGAACTTGGCTACGACCCTCACCAAGGTACGGAGATGTACTGGCCCAAGAATTTTTTGTATATGCCGGAAATGCAGATTGATTTCTGCTTCGCTGAAGTCGCAGCAGATTTGCAGTCGGTTTATGCGCATAGAACCCCGTGCTCGGTCTCGGATGTGCGGCCCCGGCACATCTTTGACATCACAGACTTCGCTGAACCAACTCAGGCTGGGGTATTCGCGTTCTCGGGGCAAGTAAAACCAGAAATGCACGACGGCCCCAACGCAATGGCAACTGAAATGAACGTGTACCCAGGTTTACGATTCATTCGGAGCGATGGACCAAGTCACATCTTTCAACTACCAACCGACCATCCAGGCCATGAGTCGTTTAGAGGATGCAGCGGTGCACCGATCGTTGACATGGATCGACTAATCGTCGCCCTTGTAAGTAATGGCGACGAGAAATCAAGCACAATTACTGGAGTTGCCATATCATGTGCTGTGACAGCCTTGAACTTGTACTGCAATGCGCACGATGCTGCATAACTTGCGACGCTTCGATGCAAGCGCGGCAGATTGGAGTGAATCAGCGAATTCCAACGTAAACAGAGACATGACCTGTAGTAGTCGCGACTACTACAGGTCATGCTTGCGCAACACAGCTTTGCCGTACACATCAACACCGTGAATCTGAAATACCTCCTTTGCCCAATCAATACCTATCGCTGTAATCTTCATGTCGGACACTCGTATCTTGTTTAGTGGTTATGTGCACCACTACTATGGCACCTTGATGCCGTTTCTGGGAGTGAACATTCATTCCATTACTTCAAAACTCATCTCTCAAAAAATCATATTCATTACGCTTGTAATGTTTTTTTTCAGGGTATAAAATAAAAATAGACTGATCGATCTATTTTTGATGCCTCTGGATGCATAAAAATCAAAAGTGGCATCATTACTCACTGTGATGACAAGGAGCTGGACGATGGCGATGAAATGCTTGAATGGAATTGACCTCGACAAATTGCAGGTAACGCGACGCCATATCGAAGCGGATGCAAGTGGCTCTCTCGCCAATCCCTACTATGAGTCGACCATTACCTGGGACAATGCCTACCAAACAAAATCCCGGGTTACTGATGGCCAGGAAGTGATTGGTGATGAACCTGAGCAATACGGTGGCAAAGGCAGCGGCATCACGCCTCAGGATTTGCTGCTTACTGCCATCGGCAATTGTCTTGCCGCTACTTATATCGGCGGATTATCGGCTGCTGGCGTTACAGTGAAATCGCTCCGGCTCAACGTATCCGGTTGCGTGAATTTTCGTGCTGCCTATGACTTAGAGATTGCTAATCCCGGGTTTGAGAACATCAAGATAGCGGTAGACATCCAAACCGATTCCTCGCCGACCAAGGTTAAGAGGATTCTGGGCAAGCTGCTGCATACCGCACCCATTCCCGACACGATCATTCGCCCAGTCCCGCTCGATATCGAGATAAGTTGCAGGCGGACTGAACCGACGGCTCAGCCTTCATAATCATAATGAGGTAGATCTATGGAAATAACGGGCATACATGATATCGCAGTAATCGGCGCGGGCCCCGCGGGATTATCAATTGCGTACGAACTAAAAAAAATGGGCTTTGATCCTCTGGTATTGGAGAAAACAGCCGCAGTGGGCGACGTTTGGCGCAATCATTATGATGGCGTGCGTCTGAACTCCGGGCGCTTTTTTTCGCAGCTCCCGGGAAATCCGTTTCCCCGTTCGGCTGGCGGCTGGCCCTCGCGTGACGAAGTCGTGCGCATTCTCGAAACATTTCCAGAGCAAGGAGGATTCAAGGTTCGAACTCGAATCAACATCGAGAAAGTCAAATATGATCGCCAACGTAATATCTGGTCTATTGCTAGCCAAGACGGTGAAACGTTCGAATCATTGGCCGTAGTTATCGCGACGGGAGGCGCGCGAATTCCCATTGTGCCGAAATGGGAAGGCATGGAAACTTTTCCCGGAGAAATTATTCACTCCTCGAAATTCAAGAATTCCCAAGCCTATGCGGGAAAGGATGTGCTGGTGATAGGAAGCGGTAATTCCGCCGCTGAAATTGCAAGCAGGCTCGCTGAACACGCAAAAACAGTGACAATATCCATCAGAACCCCCCCCCATATTCTCCCTAAAAGCATTTTCGGCATTCCGCTGGTTGGAATCGGTGTGGCGACGCGTTCTCTACCGATAGCTTGGGTAGATAACCTCCTATATGCCTTACGACGGCTCTTCATAGGCGACCTGACATCCTATGGCCTTCCTTTTCCTGAATCCAGGGTGTCTCAGCAATTTGCCAAAACTCAAGTCGTACCTATTCTCTACTATCCCTTTGTGAAGGATATCCGCGCAGGACGTATCCGCGTCATTGGTCCGATCAAGAAAATCAGCGGAAAAACCATACACGCATTTGATTCCATTGAGACTCAATCGCGCGAGCAAACAAAGGAAACGACATTGAGTGTGGACGCGATCATTGCTGGAACAGGTTTTCGTACTGGCATTGCCGAACTGGTCCAGGTTCCCGACATTACTACTTTTGATGGCAGACCCGCGGCACTAGGAGATCAGGAATTTCCAGCTGCTCCACACCTGTATTTTATCGGGTATGTCAACCCGCTGAGCGGTCAGTTGCGGGAAATTCGCTTGGAAGCGGGCAAGATCGCAACAAAACTCAGAAAACAATTAATGACGCACGGCTCTCGGCTGAACAAACCTACATCGATCATTGCCGATCGCGGAGAAATAACTTGATCAAAACAACTCGCAAATCGACCGAGGAAAAGCTGCTTCTAACCGCACGCCGCTTGTTCTGCCGGGCCGGAATCCATGCGACGGGCGTTTCGCGGATTCTTGAGGAAGCCGGTGTAGCGCGCGGCAGCCTCTATAAACACTATGGCTCAAAAGAAAATCTGCTCAAAGCGGTGCTCGATACTGAAGCGAACATGTGGTTTCACTGGTTTGATATCGATCTGCCGGATCTGAAGTGCTCCGCCAGAGAACGTATTCTGGCCCTGTTTGATCTGTTAGGAAATTGGTTCAATAAAGAAGACTTTTTCGGCTGCGTATTCATCAACGCAGTGGCGGAGCATGAAAAGGACAACGCCTGGGTAAAGGAGATGGCTGGCGCATATCGGAACCAGATAATGGAACGGCTCAGAACGCTAATTGTGGAAAGCGAATCCAACGATCCGGACATCGTCACGCAGAAACTCGGTCTGATCATCGAGGGCGCGATCATAACAGCCATGGTCACCCAAAATAGCCAAGCCGCCCATATCGCCCGTCTTGCCGCAGAGGATGTTTTGCGTTGCACGGAATGTTCTCCCTCTCTCGCGAAATCCCCTTCATTTCCCACGGGTTCAGACCATGCACCTTCCGTTAAGAGCGTGGCCAAGTAATCGACTTAGTTAGAATTTTTACAGGAGAAATCAATGGACAATCTTTGGACAAATTTATCGATTGGAATGCGGCGTTTCTTGATCCTGACCGGAACTCTCGCAGTTATCGTTGCGATTGGTTTGCAATTTCACGTGAGTTCCCAAGGGGATATATCCAGTACCTATCCAAAGGGCTTTCGCGGCGGTACTTGTACCATAGAGTCCGGATCCGTAGTGATCGGCTATTCGGGTTACTTCATTCCCGAAGACTATGAAATTCCCGAGAATGCAAACAGCGCAATGTCTCTTCCTGTCTTGTGCGGAAAAATGCCCAGCCCGGGAACACTCGATATCACGATTGATCTTCTTTATCCTGAATCTGCACGTGAATGGTCTCTGGCCATGAAGCTCGCAAAACTGGAAGACGGTACGCCATCGAAAACATTGCTGGCGGTTCCTCCAAAAACCTACGAATCCGGCACCATCACGCAGGTATTAACTATCGGTGAAACTGGAAAATATAAGCTTTATCTATCTGGGAAAGATGGAGATCAGGCCGATCTCACGCTGGAAATTCCCATCACGGTGGGAACACTGTGGTACGACAACATCACCCAATTCTGGCCCATGTTCCTTATGCTCGCTGCGGCAATTATTTATCATATCTTCAGAAGATTTTAGGGGGATTTTCAGAAATGCCTGTAACTGTGAAGTGTAGCCGATCGATTTGCACGCTGATTAACAGCTTTTCAACACCGTGCTCACCAATGACTGTGCGGAAGCGGCCTATCCGAATAGTGATCTCGTCGCCCGGTTTGCCAACAGTTTATGGCATTTCTTCCACGAAAATGACAGGCCATACCCATAGCACAGTAGCATTTGACGGAACAATCGCTCAATTCAAATACGATCATTCAGGATTTGTCGTGCATTCTTGATAACGCAATATCGTAAATCTCATTTCGGTCTCGTTTGCCAACAGCGATCACGGTTACAATGATGATTCTGTCTTCAGCAAAATAAACGAGACGATAGCCAGCCTGACGTAACTTGATCTTGTAAATGTTCTTGGCACCGGATAGCGCAGCAGATGGAATGCGGGGGTTCTCCAAGCGCGCTTTGAGTTTCTTTTTGAATTGAGTTTTAACGGTGTGACCTAATTTTTGCCATTCCTTGAGTGCTGATTCCTTGAATTCAAGCTTATAGGTCATCGAGCGAAACTTTGATGGCAGGCTCGTTCATTCGCTCTTTGACGATTTTCAGAAGTTCGCCATCGTCAAGTAGCTCCATCATTGCTTCATAGGCCGCAGCGGGCACGCAATAAAAGGCGGGCTCATTGTGATTCAACACAGCAATGGGCATGCCATTGCCGCTGGCAACGACTTTCATTGGATTGGTTTTGAGTTCGGAGATGCTGGCAGACACTTCCGCAAGTATTTGATGAGTCATAATTTTGATTCCAGAAGTCAATCAATAAGACCTAATTATAGGTCTTTAAATTAGTCTCGTAAAGATTGCGTACGGCTAGCCGGCGAGTAACAAATTTATGAAACAAAGCAAAGCTTCGCTTCCTCAAAACAAAAGACGAGAAATTCAACACTTGCCTGCAATATTCAACAACGTTTAAACAGCCAGCTCATTCTCCACCAACTTGACCCAGTACGCCGCACCCAACGGTAAAATTTCATCATTAAAATCGTAGTTTGGGTTATGCAACAAACAGTCACCTTCCGAACTGCCATTGCCAATCCAGATATAGCAGCCAGGCTTTTGCTGCAGCATAAAAGCAAAGTCCTCGGCGCCCATGCTGGGAGTCGGCGTTGTATTCACGCCATTAGCACCGGCAACGGCAGTTGCCGCACGGATCGCGCTGGCGGTTTCAGTTGGACTGTTGACCGTGACCGGATAGCCGGGATTTTCAGGATTAAAGCGAATGCCGGCATGAATCCTGAAGCCATGTGCGACGCTCTGAGCGAGATGGCTGATGCTGTGTTCCAGTTGCGCGCGCACGGAATCTTTGAAGCTGCGGAAGGTGCCGCGAATAACGGCGGAATCCGACAGCGCATTCCAGGTGTTGCCGCCGTGAATTTGGGTGACGCTGACCACGGCGGCATCGGCGGGATCGATCTGGCGGCTGACGATGGTTTGTAATTGGGTGACCAAATGCGCCGCAGCGACCAGCACATCGTCACCCAAATGCGGCATCGCGGCATGGGCGGCTTGGCCGCTGAGATTGATTTCAAAGCAATCAAACGAAGCCATCATAGGTCCGGCTTTAACCGCAAAATGGCCAACTGGGATATCCGGGAAATTATGCATGCCGAAAACCCGTTGCGCCGGAAATTGTTCAAACAGGCCTTCACTGATCATTTGGTGAGCGCCAGCCCGGCCTTCTTCCGCCGGCTGAAAAATAAAATAAACCGTTCCGTCAAAACGTCCGTGGCTAGCGAGATAGCGGGCGGCACCGAGCAACATAGCGCAATGCCCGTCGTGGCCGCAGGCATGCATTTTCCCACTGTTGCAGGACGCGTGTTCAAAGCGGTTTTGCTCTTGGATATATAGCGCATCCATATCGGCGCGTAGCGCAATGCTGTCGGTACTATTGCCACGGCGCAGAATCCCGACAATGCCGGTTTTGGCCAAACCCTGATGCACTTCGATACCGGTTTGTTGCAGTTGCTCAGCAATCAGCCGGGCTGTTGCGGTTTCTTCAAAAGCGGTTTCCGGATATTGGTGTATTTGCCTGCGCCAGCGGCGCATGTCGGCCTGTAGCGCTTGAATTTCTGGGATAATGCTCATCATCAGTCAACGGGTTATTGGTATCGAACAGCCAGCATACATCATAAAACCCGGGACTCAAATATCGGTTAGGACTATTTGCTCGATCACCAACGATCCTTGTTCAGGAAGCAAATCTGATAGTATTTTTTATTTCAGGATGAAACCATATGATTATTGTTATTTCACCGGCTAAAACGCTGGATTTTGAAACGCCGCCCATCACGCACGAACATACGCAACCCGGTTTTCTCGATGACTCCGCCGAACTGATCGACGAGCTCCGGAAACTGGAACCGGATCAAATCGGTAAGCTGATGTCGATCAGCCCCAAACTGGCGCTTCTGAATTCCAATCGCTACTTCGCGTGGAAACGCCCGTTCACGCTCAAAAACGCCAAACAGGCGGCGCTCGCTTTCAAAGGAGATGTTTATATGGGTCTCGATGCAGATACACTAACCGCGACAGAATTGGCTTTTGCGCAGAATCATCTACGCATTTTGTCCGGACTGTATGGCGTGTTGCGCCCATTAGATTTGATACAGGCTTATCGACTGGAAATGGGCACTCAGTTCAAGAATCCGCGCGGCAATAATCTGTATGAATTCTGGGGGGATAAAATCACTCAGGCACTCAACCAGGAATTGGCAAAACAAAAATCAGACATTCTGGTCAATTTGGCTTCCATTGAATATTTTCAATCTATTCAGCCCAATACATTGAACGCACGCATCATCGCGCCGGTTTTCAAAGATCAGAAAAATGGTGTTTACAAAATCATCAGTTTCTTCGCCAAGAAAGCCCGTGGTTTAATGAGTCGCTACATCATTCAGAACAAAATCACGAACCCCGAAGACATCCAGCACTTTGATGTGGCAGGCTACCAGTTTAGCGAAAACGACAGTGGCAAAAATGAATGGATTTTCACGCGTGCGGAATCGCAGTCAGTATGATGGATAGCGCACAACTTTGCGGATGCTTTGACAGGCAAAAACTCGATGCATACCAATAAACCAATTGAATGGGCAAAACACTACGTTGCTTTATCCAACGATCACAATCTGCCGCTTATCAAACCCTTGTTTGCCGACGATGCCACCTATCATTCCGCCTACTTCGGCGAATACAAAGGTAGTGACACCATCCATACCATGATGACTGGCTTCTTCAACCGCTTTTCCGATGCACATTGGGAAGTAGCGGAATATCGAAGTATTGAAAATAGCGGTGTGGAATTCACGTTTATCATGACCGGCATGGATACCTCTTGCGGCGAACGGGTGCAACGGCGCGGGCTGGAGCGTATTTATTTCACCCCGGATGGATTGATTCAACATATCGCGGTTTGCCCGCCGGAAGATTAGCTCGCGCTAATACGCACATTTGACATAGCCGATCATCATTTACTTAAATGAGGCAGGGAAATTTTTGCAAATACTGATCCGGCTTGGGTTAAAATTTCACCCACTTACTACTTTATTTCCGTCGCGTTATGCCTCACTCTAAAATCAAAGTTGTCCGTATCGAGGAAAGCCAACAACAAGCTTGTCTTTCCCCTGCACAGAAAAAATTCAATGGCTTAATTAAGAGGATTGGTACCCAGAAGAAACTGCTGGCCACATGGCAGGAAACGATCCCTCAATATCAGCAGAAAATTGCCAGCAAACTGGTGCCACTATACGACACACTTCGCGACCATCAAGTCGAAATGGTGATGCTGCTGGATACTTTGTATACAACCCATAAATTTGCCCATAACCAGCGGGACAAAGTTGCACATTTGATCGCCAGCATCAGTGGAACGCTGATCAGCCAGCACGGACGTGACGATTTGAAGCCGCTGTACGACCATTACAGTGGGCAGAATTATGATGATGCGGCGCTGGAAGACAATGAAATAGCTCATGAATTACTGAAATCCATGTTCGAACAAGAATTCGGTGTCGAATTGGATGATGAGAAATTTGATTTTTCCGACTTTGAAGGAACATCAGCGCGTTTGGCGGAGAAAATGCAGGAGCAGGAACAACGCACTCGGGAATCCCGTTCCAAGCGCAAGAAATCCGCCAAGCAGTTGGCAGCGGAAGCGCGTGAGCAGGAAGAAGAAGCGATCGTCAGCAAATCGATTCAAGCGGTTTATCGGCAACTGGTGACGGCACTGCATCCAGACCGCGAGCTTGATCCAGCAGAGCGCGAACGTAAAACTGAATTAATGCAGAAAGTGACGGTAGCCTATGGAAAAAAAGATCTGTTGCAACTTCTGGAATTACAGCTGAGCGTTGAACAAATTGACCAGAGTAATATTAATAACATCGCCGACGATCGTCTGAAGCATTACAACACCGTTTTGCAGAATCAACTGGAAGAGCTTCAGCAAGAAGTGATGCAAATAGAACTGCGTATCAAAGGCATGACAGGACTTGCGCCGTATGGGCGCCTATCACCTAAGCAAGTGTTTGTGCTACTCAATGAAGACATTCGCAGACTGCAAAATCAAATCAGCCGTATTCAGCATGATTTAATCCTGTTCAACGATGTGAAGCAATTCAAGTCATGGCTCAGAGGTTACCGGATTCCTGAGCCTGAGTTTGATCCGTTTTTTTGATAAGTCTATGCAAAAATTACATTTTAATTCGGTCTGTTTAACACCCATATCTTGATAGCTTATTACCGCAATATTTTTGTACATTTCCTCTCAAGTATTACAGATCTTACGTGCGGCAATCAGAAGCATTGTTTAAATTAGCAGATAAGGCTATCCTGATAAGCACTATTAATTTTTGTCAAAAAAGAAAGGCCATATGACACAAGACGAACAAAAGCGCGCAGCTGCAGCAGCCGCAATACAGCATATTCCGTTTGATTGTATTGTTGGGGTAGGTACAGGCTCTACCGCCAATCACTTCATTGATGAATTGGCTAAAATCAAGCATAAAATAGAAGGGGCCGTCGCGAGTTCCGATGCAACTGCGCAACGCCTCAAAAGTCACGGAATTGAAGTATTCGATCTCAATAATGTCATTGATCTGCCCGTATATGTCGATGGCGCAGATGAGATCACCGAACATTTGCACATGATCAAAGGCGGTGGTGGTGCATTGACCCGGGAGAAAATTGTGGCTGCCGTTGCACGAAAATTCATTTGCATTACCGATCAGAGCAAGTTAGTGAATATTCTTGGCAATTTCCCGCTACCTGTTGAAGTCATTCCAATGGCACGCAGTTATGTTGCGCGCGAAATCGTGTTACTGGGAGGTCATCCGGCTTTGCGTCAAGGTTTCGTTACCGATAATGGTAACGTGATTCTGGATGTGCATGGCTTGCAGATCATGAATCCGGTTGAGCTGGAAGCAAAACTTAATCAGATTGCAGGCATTGTAACGAATGGCCTTTTTGCTCGACGCTCAGCTGACATGCTGCTACTAGGCACTGATAACGGCGTAAAGACAACTACTCTCTGATTTATAAGATAGTTAAAGAACACTGATACATAACAATTTCCATTAGTAAGAAGGCAAACCATGGCTAACAAAGAACATATTTCCAAGCAGTTTGATGCTGATCTTGAAGAAGTGCGTACTCGTGTTTTGCAAATGGGCGGCTTTGTTGAAGAACAAATCGAATATGCCATTGAGGCTTTAACGACTGGTAATGAAGAGCTGATCGATCAGGTCATCACACGTGACCACCGTGTCAATGCGATGGAAGTTTCTATTGATGAAATCTGTAATCAGATTATTGCACGCCGGCAACCAACGGCAAGCGACTTACGGTTGATCATGATGGTTATCAAAACTATTACTGATTTGGAACGCATCGGTGACGAAGCTGCAAAAATCGCACGAATGGCAAAGCTAATCTATGCGTCAGATCGTATGCACATACCACGCTTTAATGAAATCAAGCATGTAGCGAGCATCGCTATGGATATGCTGCACAAGGCGCTGGATTCCTTTGCGCGATTGGATTTGAATGCAGCGGCGCAAATTGTACGGCAGGATGAATTTGTCGATGAAGAATTTCGTTCCATCTTGCGCCAATTAATTACATTCATGATGGAAGATCCAAGAAAAATCTCCACCTGCCTGGAAATCGTATTTGTCGCCAAAGCGATCGAACGCATTGGGGATCACGCAAAAAATATGTCCGAGTACGTTGTTTATATGGTTAAAGGAAAGGACGTACGCCATGTAACAGCTGATCAGATCGAACAGGAAATCAGAGAATAAACAACCCCGTGGCAAGACCACGGGGAATCGCAAATTAAATTAACGATTCCAGCAATCTGCCACATTTCCGCCGGCACCCTGAACTCCTGTATTCGTCAGCGTCAGCGTGCCACAGGGATCTCCCGCCATAGAGCCAGTTGCAACCGGTACAGCTCGCAGTGTGAAAGTAGCATCTGCGACAGCTGCAAGAGAAATGTTGTATTGCGCCACAACACCAGGTCCTGGTTTTGGTGACTGCGTAATCGGCAATACGACAGCTATATCATCACCCCCGCCGCCATTAGCAACGCCATTTGGCCCAACGGATGCAATATACTGGTTATTTTGAGTATAAAACCGCTCCATAAATTGCGCGTTTTCATACAAAATTGCTTTTGCAACCGCGCGGTTGGATTGCCTCACATAGTTCTGATACGATGGAAAAGCAACTGCGGCGATAATTCCGACAATCGCAACCGTGATCATTAATTCAATCAGAGTAAAACCTCTTGATCCACAGGAATAAGAAACTAATTTCATAATCTTTCCATCCTTTTTAAAGTCTAGCTTCATTCATCATTCTATTCGGAACATTTATGCGAAATTTCTAGGGCAAGAATTCTTTCCATGAAATTCTGCCCGTCAGTCCTTGAGGACCTGGCGAAGTTTTTAGAGGGGGGTCAATACCACCACCACTACCGCTACCACTACCGCCACTCGTCGAACTAACTAGTGTATCGTCCGAATGACCTTTTATGCGCGTCGAACCACCCACTGAAAATCCTATCTCTATACCTGCCGACAATCCATCGTCTATCCCAAGAACTCGATTCCTATTCGTGTCAAATGCCGGCATAGCAAGCATGCCTCCTGTTAAAAAATCTATCGCATTGACAAATCCTCTACCGCCAAAATCGCAAGGCGATGCAGTGGGAATAATCGTATTAAACAAAAAAATCCCGTCTACCAAAGTGGGCACACCCGTCACTCTCTCGCCACTAGCCGGCAAATTGATATACCACCCTTTAGTCGTTGTCGAGTACGATATTGGATTGGTTGTTCCGGTTCTTCTGTCTGTAGCATCCGTTAGCACTTGTTGAACAAGCGCTCCCGCTGATATCGATGCCGCCGCATTGTTATCCCATATTCCATAAACCGTCTGCGTATTGGTATTGGTCGTATCACCCGTTTCCAGATATTTGCCGGTTCCAAACAAAACCAATCGCCCTCCCTTGCGATGAAAACTCACGACAGGCGGAGAGATAATGGGCTTCTGTGCACCTGCTGCAAATAATGGCATGCCGCTGACGGCCACATTCCAATTCGCAGGGGCGGCGGAACTAACGTCGAACTTCCATAAATTACCTTTGATGTCACCGGCATATATCACATCAACCAAGCCATTGCCGTTATTATCGAATGTCGTGGGCGTGGAAAGACCATTACCGGAGCCCGTATCAGCGACCAATTTAATGTAATCGGTTCCAACAGTCCAAGACCCATCATCACCGCCACTAATAAACAGTATATAGAGCACCGCCTTGCCACCAGTACTGTTGTAACCATTACCAACAATCACAGCCCATTGATTATTCTCCATTTTAACGATCTGCTGGGCTTGACCGGTAAGAGAATTAGTTTGCGGCAGATTATAGCTATACCCCATATCGGCATCATCGGTACTGGAGAATTCCCACAGCAATAAATTTGCTGCATTCGCTACCGTAAAGGTTGGCGCTGATTTTGATGCATCCTTTGGATTGGTGATATCAAGCGCATAGTAACCTTGGCCTCCACCACCCAAACCACCTACCAGCACGCTCTTCCAACTGGATGAAGCACTCACATAAACATCAGCCGCCATGGGCGAACTATCGACAAAATAGCGATGTGCCGTATTGTAATTTTTATCCGTCAACCGACTTAAATTCGCATAAACCTGACTGGGTATATAAGCCAATAGTTCTTTACCTGCATCCGCAGCAGTACATCCGGAGGTTACGCCCACAACGCAGGCATTAAAACCATGTAAAGCGCCATCATTCGCGCCCACATAGACTACCGGGGTTCGGTCTTTATAGTCATTTCTAAATGCCGAATAACCAGCGTGATCGACATTGGAATGACCGGCATCGGGCCTCCCCACATACAAAGGGCCTGAATTAACAATATCGCCCAACTTGCTGGTGGCTCGAGTACGAAAATTATTCACTGTCGTGCCACTGGCGCAAGCAAACGTTCCGCTTGTACTCTCATGAGCCGCATCTCCACGCAGAAAAGCCACTCTTTCTGCACCACAATTATCTACCGTACCTGCAGCATTTTTATCCAGCAATGCTTTTTGTTCGCCTGATAAATTAGCATACTGAAACGCGACACCATCACTACTACCTTTCGTGATAATGACACGGGAAGCGGGTGTAATTGTCCCTGATGCCAGAGAAACCGTCCCTGCATCCCATTCTGTCGCACCTAAAACTCCTGTAGAACTAATCGGAATCGATAATAGCTGTCCACTCCAATCGCCACTGCTAAACTTAGCCTGATAGACACGCCCATTGGTCATCAATGTATTAGAATTGGCTGCCACAGCAGAAGCGGAACCCGTGCGTGCCACAATCTTTGAAAGTGCATCGGATAATGCACTGGAAAATGCAGCCGGGTCTGAAGCACTAAAAAAGCTTCCCCGGCTATTGACTGCAGCGTGCCACAGATCATCTATCTTTGCTGCATCACTGATTGTTGGATCCGGCCAAGACTGTGCCCCGGAAGGCAATTCTGCCAATGTACCCGCTACCCCCAAGCCCACCGTGAAATTTACCAGGTGCTGCCAAAAGGCGGGATCGTAAGGATTAGTTGGCACCTTATTCTGCAAATCCGTACGCAAATCATTTTTCCAGTATTGCATCGCGGCGTCAGCGAGTGTGCCACTATATGCGTCCGAGTAAGGAAGCGCTGGACTGTAGGTATAAGTTGCCGGAATCGCAGGTGAAGAATGATTGGCGATACTGGCACCAGACTGATTATCAGAATTATCCAGGCCGGATATAGTACCCTCAGTCCAGTAGCCATCCGTCATCAGAATATTATAATTTTGACGACATTCGTGTTGCGTACCCCCGTCCGTACCTGGTGTCTGACCCCATGGGCCTTTATCGTCAGTTCTCTTGAAATACTCTCCCACACCAATCATCGCCTCTCGCAAAGGTGTTCCTGCTGCGGGAATATTATGGCTATACAGACTGTTAAAGAAATTCGTTCTATCTGCACCAGTAAATTGCCTGACGCCACTTTTCACTACTGCCGTCGCTACACCATCTATCGTGATAGGACCATTATTGATGGCTGCAAAACCAACCCGCATGGTGTTTCCTTGTGCGGAAAACGCCCGGCCTATGCCAGCTCGAGCTAGTAATATGCGAGAACGGTAATAGGTATACCAATTCGCAAAGTTCTGAATTTCTTCATTATAGGTACAAGTCGATACGGCAGCACAATCGATGCGGCTTGTCCCACCAGTATATGAAGCAGTGCTGGACTTGATTTCTACCCGCGTATAACTACTGGCTAGATTGATACTGGCGCCGTTACCGTTATATTGAAAATACACAGCGGGATAAAAGGTTTTTGACTGACTGGAAGAACGGGTTCCATCATTTTGCAGCCAACGTGCAGTCTGTGTATTGTTAACCGTAAGATTGCGACAACCTGCTCCGGCATTAAATGGATTGTGGAAAGCACAAGTAGGATTGGCATTATTCATCAACGACCCGTCAGAGTTACTCCATGGCTGGTATCTTACCGTAGGATCGTAATAAATTTTGTTGACGTAGCTGGAACGTAATGAAGCAGTATATTTATTAACAGGGTCAAAGTCGACGACATAGTTACTATAGTCACTTGCGCCATACACACCTGTTGCACGCGGGAACATGTAGTAAACACTTTGAAGAATCAAGTTTTCCGGCATGATCTCAAAATGCATTGATCCAGAATCATCCAGTGTAAACATCACATTAGGTGAAATATTTCCACCCAAGAAAAGCGGGCCATTGGACAAAGGTGGGGCAGCTTGTGCCCCCTCCACCAACATCACCATTAATAAACTCATTACATGATTTAATGTTGAAGAATGGTGCAAAGACTTTATCTTCATGACTCTCACATCCTATGTAAATACACTAGCTAAATTTATGGCCTGAATAATTCCTGCAACCAAACCACGGTGCCGGGTTTAGCGCCTTGTGCACGTATGGTAATACGGTAGTAATAACGCCAACCAGCACCTGGAGCCGCCTTACGCATACCTTCTATCAGGTAAGTCGGTGGCAGCACCCCTTGCGGCAGCAATGGCGCTGTATAGGTTACGCCATTAACCTTAAAAACACCCCCTGTAACATAGCTGATCGGACAACTTGGAGTGCAATATGTAGTCCATGCAGGTATAGGCGGCTCAGCTCCCGCACCGTAATAACAAATCCCATCGGTACAGGAAGTATCAAAATCCGTTACCCCGTCAATCGGCTTAGGTGTATTGGTTGTGGGATCATTATCCAGGATATGCTGCTCTGCATAACGTAGCCCCATTTCTGCTGCCCGCATCGCAAGCATACGGTCGCGCATATTGCCGGACATACGTTCTTCCATGATCGACATCTTCATCGCCGATACGCCCAACAGGGAGAGAACCGCCAGAAATATCAGACCGGTGACAAGTGCAGCGCCACGCTGTTTAGCTTGCAAATTAAGATTCGTGATCATGGTTAGTGCTGGGGTTGGATATTGACGCGATTGCGTAAATTGAAAGTGGCTGTAAAAGCACGCCTGAGCCGCCCGTCCGCAGGAACAGCCACAGAGGTACCGTTACAATCCAAATAAAAGCCAGGAGAAACGATATTGGTTTTATCCGAACGAATTAGGACACAAGCACGTACAGCAATTACTCGACCCCAATCAGCAGTAGCAGGCTCGGCAGTGTATTGATCCACCGATTGCTCACCCGTTGTGTCTATGCCATAGAGAAGTTGTAAATCTTCCACATTTTCCAAGAGTACTGAACCCGATGTGGGCACTGGCTCATTGGGAGCGGTAGCTTTCTGACCATCACACCGCAATTCTGCATTTGCAGCATCAATATTAAAAGAATTCTGGATAACAATATTCTGGGCAGCAATATCAGCTGCAGTTATTGCAGTGCCCTCACAATCTTGATCTCCAAGAGCACCATCGTATTGCACGGTTACGGTATCAGCCACGCCTGCGGCACCGTTGACACCTCTGACTGCAGTTCCCTCAAACTCAGTCTTTATACCGCTAAAAGGAACCTCTGCATGGCCCGCTTGCTTGATATTGCGCCCAATAAACTCCAATGCGAAGCGCCCACTCTCTTGAATACGAGCGTTATCCTCTTGCTCGCGAAAAGCTTGTCGGCTGCTGACGAAAGCAGCGCCAATCATCAGTAGCAATATCAATCCGAGGGTCATAGAAATCATGAGCTCGACCAAGGTAAAGCCTTGTTGGACATCAGATCTTAAATGACCTTGCTTGGCTTTAAATCCACTTTGATGAATTGCAGCAGCAAATTTCATGGTGCAAACCTTGCCGCAAAGCAGCGTGTATTGGTCGGGCAACCCGGATTCGGATCAGCCTCCTCATCATTCGTATCTTTTTCGGTCCACCTCAACGTTATGGTATATCCCGCTGCTACACTACCATTCACAGTCCCTTGTCCGCCTGGAAGCAATCTTGAATTTGCCGTATTCCACTGGGCATGATCATAAACTGCCATTTGTGCCGCACTGCAAGTAGATGCCATGCAGTCGCTACTGGTGGGAATATTCACTGTAAGATCGTTATAGTCACCAGCATTTACTCCGGCCAGATTGGCGCGCATGCGATCGGCGATATCTTCCGCTTGTTTGGTAGCGACTGAGCGATAATGCGCAACGTTGTTGCTTCGCACCCCCGATATGATCAGTGCCGCCATACCCAACAAACCCATAGACACAATTAGGATCGTGATTAACACTTCCAGTAAGCTAAAACCATTGCATGACATCTGTTTTTCTGGAAGAAATATATTCTTCATGAGCATGCTGTTCCTGTTTCAAAACGTAAGCGACCTTGATTATTTAGAATTAAAGCTTTGGAATACGTAGCTCCGCGGCTATCACACAAAGAAAATGTGCCATTAAAACCATTTGAGAAACCATCGGCTGTGAATGTAATTCTATTTCTCACCGTCAGTGTATTGCCACCCGATAATGCCATATTGACTTGTATAATTTGCTCAGTAGCACCAACTACACCATCACCATTTGCATCTGCAAACACCAACCAGCCATTCGACCAAACTGTACTCACGGCACAACTCGTACCATTGGTACTCGGACAAATCGTAACTCGACTACTGCGTTTAATGGCTTCGCTTTTAGCCAAAGCTATCGTAGAGGCAAAACTATTGCTTTGTGTTATTAATAAACTATCTTGTACAAAGGTACGGTAACTCGGCGCAGCAACAGACAATAAAATGCTTGCCACACTCAATGTCACAAGCAGCTCAATTAAAGTAAAGCCGTGCTGGCTTAATCTCTTCGAATCTTGTTTCTTTTTCATTTAGGAGATTTCCAAGAAATTTACTCCTGATTCTGAGGAATTTTATATATAACGGTTATCACCTTCTCAGACTTTAATGTTCAAGCACAGATTTCATTTTCCCGTACTTTCCGATTCAATGGAGAAGCCTATCCGATCGGGGTGGGCTACAATCTGCACTATCGGTTAATGTTTTAAGGCATACGCAGGCAATCAATTCATCATGAGACAGGATGTAATCATAGTTGGCGCGGGAATTATCGGGCTTGCAACAGCGGAGCGTCTTTTATTACAGGGCGCGAAAGTCACAATACTCGAGCGCGGTAAAGCCGGACAAGAGTCATCCTGGGCAGGTGGCGGTATCTTATCGCCACTTTGTCCATGGGATTATTCCGACAATGTCACACAGCTCGCCAGTTACAGCGCAAAGCAATTTCCAGATTGGATTTCGGCTTTACAAAAAGCTTCTGGAATTGATTCGGAATATGAAGTATCCGGTATGTTGGTATTGCCGCCCTACAATAGTGAAATTGCACGGCAGTGGTGCTCAATACGAGGGATTAAAATAGAACAGCGCGCAGTATCTAATACTCTTTTGATCGAAAACGATACTAAAACTTATCGTGGCAAAACGCACGATCACGCTTTATACCTGCCAGATATTGCACAAGTGCGTAACCCAAGGCTATTGCGCGCGCTCATTCAGCGAGTTATGCAATTAGGTGGAAAAATCATTGAAGACTGCGCGGTCAGTTGCCTTAATATTGCACGCCGACAAGTACAATCAATCACCGCATCCTGTGGTGAATTTACTGCCGACTACTATATCGTTTGTGCGGGTGCTTGGAGTAAAGAAATATTAGGAGTGCACGCACTTAGCCTGGATATCAAACCGATAAGAGGACAAATGCTCTTATTCAAGTTCGATACACCACCAATGCGCACCATGATCGTGCAAGATGACTTATATCTCATCCCGCGTCGCGATGGTCACTTACTTATTGGCAGCACTCTCGAGAATGTCGGATTTGATAAACAGACCACGGCATCAGCGCGCAATCACTTGTTAAGACACGCACAAGTTATTCTGCCATCACTCTGCAACATGTCCACAATCCAACACTGGTCAGGGTTACGCCCGGCTTCGCCGAACAATATCCCCACGATTGGTAAACATCCGACCATTCACAATTTATTGATTAATAGCGGCCACTTTCGCTATGGCGTGACTATGGCACCAGCC
The DNA here is from genome assembly GCA_964647635.1 of uncultured Nitrosomonas sp. Lineage (GTDB taxonomy): Bacteria > Pseudomonadota > Gammaproteobacteria > Burkholderiales > Nitrosomonadaceae > Nitrosomonas. The sequence continues at coordinate 45,166 of CAZYHY010000007.1, read as the reverse complement.
AGCGCTGAGATTCTCGCTAATGAAATAACAAATGTACCGCAGCCATTTGACATCACTCCATATCAGGCAGGGTGGAGTGCCAGTTAGCGATCACGCTTTGGGTAGTGGAAACACAACCGATTCAACAACACCGCTTAATTCCTCTATTAACACATCGTCACCGATTTGCTCGGCTCCGATTTCCTTAAGTCGGGATATAACCTGTTGTACCAGTATTTCCGGGGCTGAAGCGCCAGCAGTAATACCGATAACTTTCTTTCCATCAAACCACTGTTCTTGCAATTGTTCGGCACGATCCACCATATAGGCTTCCACATTGGCATTCCGCGCCACTTCACATAACCGGTTAGAGTTTGAGCTATTGGGAGAGCCCACCACAATGACCAGATCACATTGATCAACCATTTTTTTAACAGCATCCTGACGATTCTGTGTGGCATAGCAAATATCATCCTTCTTAGGACCGGTAATCATCGGGAAGCGTCGCTTCAATGCATCGACAATGCGCGCAGCATCGTCGACTGACAGCGTAGTTTGTGTCACATAAGCCAAATTGGTCTCATCCTTAACTTTTAAGGTTTCAACATCCAATTCGGTCTCTACCAGATACATCCCTTTGTCTTCACCTTCAATTTGCCCCATCGTGCCTTCGACTTCCGGATGACCTTGGTGGCCGATCATAATAATCTCCTTCCCATCCTTGCGCATCTTGGCTACTTCGACATGAACCTTGGTAACCAATGGACAAGTTGCATCGAATACTTTCAATTGGCGATCCGCTGCTTCTCGCCGTACTGCGTGCGATACACCGTGCGCACTGAAAATCAGAATACTATCTTGCGGTACTTCATCCAGGTTCTCTACAAAAACAGCCCCCTTCTTTTCCAAATCCTCAACCACGAAACGATTATGTACAACCTCGTGGCGTACATAAATTGGCGCCCCATGCATTGTCAGCGCCCGTTCAACAATTTCTATCGCACGATCCACACCAGCACAGAAGCCTCTTGGATTTGAAAGTAGTACTTTGATCATTTGTTTATTCTCCAATAATGGATATTCTGCACTCAACTATGCGAATATCGAGCATCGCGATTTTGGCAATGCTCATTCCTCTCGATAACGCTCGGCCAATGCGACGCGTTTCTCATAAGCTTCTCGAGCAATCTGAATATCTTCTAAAAATTGCGGCAACTCTTTCATGAGCAATGCTTGTGGGCCATCGACCAATGCTTTACTCGGTGCCGGATGAAAATCAACCAATACCATATTGGCGCCCGCCGTGACACCTTGGGCGGTCACATGCATAACATCCAGAATGCCATCCGGCGAACTTGCGCGCGTACCCACGGAATGCGAAGGATCGATACAGACCGGCATACGAGTCAGTCGTCTGACAACAGGCACATGCGAAAAATCCACAAAATTACGATGCGGATCGCCCATATTTGTTTTCATGCCGCGCAGCCCGAAAACCACTTTGCGATTTCCTTCCGAGGCCAAATACTCAGCAGCATTCAAAGATTCATCCAGAGTTATACCAAAACCGCGCTTAATCAACACCGGGAAATTCTGCTGACGACCGACAATTTTCAACAACTCGAAATTCTGTGTATTTCGGGTTCCAATTTGTAGCATGACACCCGTCGCATTACCTGTTTGATACAAGGCATTGCTTATCTCTTCCAAATGCGATTCATGCGTGATCTCCATAGCAATCACTTTGATATCGTATTTTCCCGCCAGATCGAAAACATACGGCAAGCAGGCTTTGCCATGACCTTGAAATGAATAAGGGCTGGTGCGCGGTTTGTATGCACCCATTCGGGTACAAACTTGTCCATGTTCGCGCAACGCCTTCATCATCATTTCAACATGTTCAATGGTATCGACCGCACATAATCCAGCAAACACATTCAGCGTATCTTGCCCAAAACGAACGCCGTTATAATCAAAATATGTTGGTCGGTCGTCATCTTCATGCCGCCCTAAAACACGATATTCCTCAGAAACCCGGACAACCCGGTCAACACAAGGAAGAGAACTGACATCTTCAATTGATAATACTTTAGTGTTACCAATCAGGTAAATTTCTGTTAGCGTTTGTTCAACACCAACTTCAGTATGTATGCGCGTCGATATGCCCGAAAAATTGGCCAAATGCGCCAGCAGCTGCTTATATTCCGGACTATCAGGCCGGGTGTTTGGGACAAGAATAAGAATCATAAAATTTTCTAAAAAAGATAATGCTAATTCATTGGCATAAGATAAGAAAGCCCAAGATTCTAACTGAAAAAACTGTCAGTTACTATCATTCTAAAAATATCCGCACTGATCAATCTTCTCCGAAATCCTTCACTGCTATGAATATTGCATTAATAATTAACACTCGGCACGATAACAAGTAGCATCAATAGCATTGCATATCACCAGTTTCCTCTGAAATACTCAGTATGAACCAGCCTTTTTGACACAAAATGTTTGTTATTTTAATGTCACACGAATAGTCATGAGACAATTTGTCGCATAGCCATACACTGAAATTTAAGCTAATGTTCTATAGTTAACCACGCCAGGAATTCACTTTCTCCCTTCACCATGTTCAGTGACCTCAGTCAATCGCCACTCAGTAAAAACCTACAACGCTTATTTCTACTTCGAAGTATCGCCATCATCGCCCAATGTCTTACACTCGGCTTAGCGTATTGGACGATTGAAATCGTAATTCCATGGACTCAGATGGTCTCAGTGATTGCATTACTCACGCTATTAAATCTATTGACATGGATACGCCTGCATCGCAAATGGCCGGTATCACATATAGAATTTTTTTTGCAATTATTAATCGATGTCTTAGCACTCAGTACGCTACTGTATTTTAGCGGCGGATCAACCAATCCATTTATTTCATTATATTTACTTCCGCTGACTATCGCTGCCGCCACATTACCCTGGCGCTATACATGGGTCATGGCGGTTATCACAATCGCTTGCTATTCACTGTTGTTGTTTAATTACGTGCCCCTACCACACGAGCACAGCAATCATCTCATTGAATTCGCACTGCATGTATCAGGCATGTGGCTAGCATTTGTATTAAGTACCGTAATCATTGCGTGGTTTGTCGTTAAAATGAGTTCTTCCATTCGCGAGCGAGATCAAGATCTCGCCAAAGCGCGAGAACATGCACTGCGCAATGAACAAATCATTGCTCTGGGAACACTGGCAGCCGGTGCTGCACATGAGCTTGGCACACCACTTTCAACCATGGCCGTGGTAATACGGGAATTACAGCAAGAATACACACAAGATAGTGAATTTCAGAATAACATTCGTATCCTGCGAGACCAGATTACTCATTGCAAGCAGACACTGACGCAATTACTGGCGAAAGCCGGTCAAACCAGAGCAGAGCATGGTAGCGAGCTGCCCGTCGATGAATTCCTGTGCCAGATTCTTGATAAATGGAAGTTAATACGACCTTCTGTAAAATTCACCTATCAAAGTACAAACATACAACCTGTTCCTAAAATTATGGATAATCAGTTGCTGAGCCAATCAATATTAAACTTGCTTAATAATGCCGCCGATGCTTCTTCAAAATGTATTGAAATCAAAAGCAACTGGGATAATCTGCTGCTGCATCTTGAAATCATCGATGATGGTGAAGGTTTATCGGCAGAAGCCATGCAACGTGCCGGCGAAGCTTTCTTTTCCAGCAAAACACCGGGCCAGGGCTTTGGAATCGGCTTATTTCTGGCCAATGCAAATATTGAACGATTTGGTGGCAGTGTCCGCTTGTTTAATCTTGAACAGGGTGGTGCCTGCACACAAGTCGTTTTACCGTTGATAGGGTAGATCATGATTGAACCCTCATTAACCGATAACAACGAGAATCCCAGTTTATTCATTGTCGATGACGACATCGTTTTTTGTGATGTGTTGGCAAAAGCCATGAAAAAGCGCGGCTTCAGCGTGACATGCGCGCATACGATTGAAGGTGCAGTGAATTTGGCTGAAGCTTCCACACCTGAATATGCAATCGTTGATCTAAAATTATCCAGTGAATCCGGATTGGTTTTGGTCGAGAAGCTAAAATCTCTGGATCCTGGTACACGTATTGTCATGTTGACGGGTTATGCCAGTATCGCCACAGCGGTTGAAGCCATCAAATTGGGTGCTACACATTACCTCGCAAAACCTGTTGATGCCGACGAAATTATGGCTGCTTTTGAACGTGTCGTGGGCGAATCGGACATACCTATCAGTGCAAACCCCTTGTCAGTCGGCCGCCTGGAATGGGAATATATTCAGCGGATTCTCACGGAAAATGACAACAATATATCGGTCACCGCAAGAATATTGAACATGCATCGTCGCACATTGCAACGTAAACTTGCCAAAAGACCGCATCGCGAATAACCAGGTAATCTTACAGCGTTGCAATTACTCGTATATCTTGCCCGACCATACGCAGATCCTGAATTGCAAGTGTCGTCTTTTGTTGCAAGTCTACTAATTCCGGTAGTCTCAGCATTCCTTGCGCATCATCACCGAACAGATGCGGCGCAAGATAAATGATCATCTCATCGACCAATCCCGCGCTAACCAAGGCACCGTTCAATCCACGCCCAGCTTCTACCAATACTTCATTTATTCCAAAATCAGCCAACATAACCATCATTTTTCCCAGATCGACCACGCCTTCAGCATTGGGCAAAACAAACACTCGCGCCCCCATTTCCTCAAGGGCCGTTTTTTTCTCCTGATTCCCGTCATCCGCAGTGAAAATCAATACCTCTTCACCCTGCAGCAATTTAGCATCCAGCGAAATAGCCAAGTGACTATCCACGATGACTTTCTTGGGTTGGCGAGATGTTTGGATGTGACGTACTGTTAGCTGAGGATCATCGGACTTTACTGTACCGATGCCTGTCACAATAGCGCATGAGCGTGCCCGCCATCGATGCCCGTCCTGTCGTGCCGCCACACCCGTAATCCATTGGCTGGTGCCATTATTTAACGCAGTCTTACCATCCAGGCTGGCAGCAATCTTTAACCTAACCCATGGCTTTTTATGAAGCATGCGAGAAACAAAACCCACATTGAGTGCGTGCGCTTCCGCATGTAGCAAGCCTACTTGTACAGCAACGTCAGCTTGTTGCAATAGTGCGCAACCACGTCCGGAGACCAGCGGATTAGGATCTTCCATGGCCATGATGACCCTGACGACGCCTGCCCCAATCAAAGCATCAGCACAAGGCGGGGTACGTCCATAATGACTGCAGGGCTCCAGGATTATATAGACTGTTGCACCACGCGCTGCTTCCCCAGCTGCATGTAACGCGTGAATTTCCGCATGCGGCTGTCCTGCCCGCTCATGCCACCCGCTGCCCACAATCTCATTATTATTGGTGATCACGCAACCCACGCGCGGGTTTGGTGTTGTGCTATAGAGTCCCTTCTCAGCCAATCGTAGCGCATAAGACATGAAGGCATAATCGGCGGAAGAAAACATCTAGAAATTGTTTGATATGATTGAGGATCTATCGATATGCTAATCAGGCTACGAGCGAAAAACGCTCAGACTGATTCCAGGTACTCTTTTCAATTACACTTATTGTTTTGATTTCTGTACATCATTGATTGCATTTCTAAAGTCATCCACATCCTGAAAGCTTTTATACACAGATGCAAACCGGATATAGGCCACTTGATCAAGCTTATGCAACTCTTGCATCACACTTTCACCAATGCTGCGCGACGAGACTTCTCGTTCTCCCATACTTAAGTATTTCTGCACAATACGATCAATCGCAGCATCGACATAGCTGGTAGGAACCGGACGTTTATGCAAGGCTCGTTTAAACCCCGTCAGTAGTTTATTGCGATCAAACTCAGCCCGACTACCATCATGCTTTACAACCTGGGGCAAGCGCAATTCGACGGTTTCATAGGTTGTAAAACGCTTATCACAAGACTGACAGCGTCGACGACGGCGTATTTTTTGACCGTCCTCGCTCACGCGAGAATCGATCACATTGGTATCATCCGCATTGCAAAAAGGACACTTCATGCTACGCCAAGCCAACAATAATCAGCTGAACAGACCATTTGAATAGCTATTCAGCTTGATGCGCTATCCATACACCGGAAATTTTGCGCACAATCGTTTCGCTTCAGTAGCCACGCGTGATAACACCGCCGAATCCTCAGGCGCAGCGAGCACATCGGCAATCAGATTAGCCAATTGCTCTGCTTCCAATTCTTTAAAACCTCGCGTGGTTATGGCTGGTGAACCGACACGAATACCACTGGTAACAAATGGTTTCTGCGGATCGTTGGGAATGGCATTCTTGTTAACCGTAATATGTGCCAGCTCAAGCGATTCCTCCGCCTTCTTGCCGGTCAGATTCATGGCGCGCAAATCAACCAGAAACATATGGCAGTCTGTCTGACCTGACACAATTCGTAAACCACGATGAATTAGCACTTTTGCCATGACACGAGCATTCTCAATGACTTGCTCTTGGTAATCCTTAAACTCCTGACTAGCGGCTTCCTTAAATGCAACTGCTTTAGCCGCGATGACATGCATTAAAGGGCCGCCTTGTGTTTGTGGAAAAATGGCGGAATTCAGCGCTTTTTCATGTTCAGGCTTAGCCATAATAATACCACCACGGGGCCCGCGTAGCGTTTTGTGCGTAGTACTCGTCACAAAATCCGCAATGCCCACCGGATTAGGATAAAAACCAGCAGCCACCAATCCAGCGTAATGCGCCATATCGACAAAAAGGTAAGCCCCTATCGTATCGGCAATTTTTCGAAAACGCTTCCAATCGATAACGCGCGCATAAGAAGAAGCACCTGCAACAATCATTTTTGGCTTATGCTCAAGAGCCAATTGCTCAACTTGATCATAATCAAGTACTTCAGTATCCGGATGCAAACCATACGAAACTGAATTGAAAATTTTTCCACTCATACTAACGCTGGAACCATGCGTTAAATGACCACCATGTGCTAACGACATGCCCAACAGGGTATCGCCTGGCTTCAGTACCGACAGATAAACCGCTGCATTGGCTTGGGAGCCTGAATGTGGCTGCACATTGACATATTCAGCACCGAAGAGCGCCTTTAATCGATCAATCGCCAATTGCTCCACCTGATCGGCGTACATACAGCCGCCGTAATAGCGCTTGGTCGGATAGCCTTCAGCGTATTTATTGGTTAGAACGGAGCCCTGTGCCTGCATTACAGCAGGGCTTGCATAGTTTTCCGATGCGATTAATTCGATATATTCTTCTTGGCGCTGCACTTCACCTTTAATCGCTTGCCATACTTCCGGGTCGACATTTTCTATTGTGTGTTTCTGAGAAAACATGGTGATACCAATCCTTTGAAATTTTTTGGGAACCGAGAAAGTACATATATTACCATTACCTGCCGAAACGCAGATAGTGGATCGCAGGACAGTTAAATAAAAAAGAAAAGAATCTTATTCTTCAAGGAAGTGAATTTATCTTAATTGCAGATAATCTTCAGCGGTGATCTTAGACTAATTCCTCGTCTCATCAAGAAATTCTCTTTGACTTGCAATAGTTCTTATTGCAAACGGCGATTTCGCAGCAGCTTCAATCAATAATTCATCATTGACTTGTGTGAAAGCTTCCAGCACACCTTCGGAAAAAGTATGAACTTAATATCACTTTTTCCTTCATCTCTTCCCGCACGTAACATCGGCGTGCCTTATAGCTAAGACATCGCCATAACTATAGATCAAATGATTGCAGCTTCTTCTTCAAATAACAGCGTTACTTTATCATTACGATCAATATCAACAGTTACCTTACCGCCATTAATCAGACGCCCGAACAGTAGCTCGTCTGCCAATGCGCTACGGATAGCATCTTGGATAAGCCGCTCCATAGGACGTGCGCCCATCAGCGGATCAAAACCATGTTTTGCAAGATATTTACGCAAATTCTCCGTAAATGTTGCTTCCACTTTCTTCTCCTGCAGCTGCGTTTCCAGTTGAATCAGAAACTTATCAGTTACTCGCAAAATAATTTCCTGATCTAAAGGAGTGAATGAAATAATCGCATCGAGCCGATTACGAAATTCAGGGGTAAATAGCTTTTTAATATCAACCAATTCGTCGCCTGCAGATTTTGATTTCGTGAATCCAATTGAGGACTTAGTAAGGGATTCGGCACCTGCATTGGTAGTCATAATGATAATCACGTTGCGAAAATCTGCTTTGCGCCCATTATTATCCGTCAGCGTCCCATAATCCATGACTTGCAAGAGAATATTAAAAATATCTGTATGCGCCTTTTCAATTTCATCCAATAATAAAACTGAATAGGGATGCTTAATGACTGCTTCTGTCAGCAATCCACCTTGATCGTAGCCCACATACCCCGGTGGCGCACCAATCAAACGAGAGACAGCATGGCGCTCCATATATTCAGACATGTCGAAGCGATGCAAATGAATACCCAGTGCGTAGGCTAGCTGCCTAGCTACTTCGGTTTTACCAACCCCTGTCGGACCTGAAAAAAGAAAAGAACCTACTGGTTTACGCGGATTACCCAGCCCGCTTCTTGCCATCTTAATGGCCGCGGTCAATGAATTAATCGCATTATCTTGCCCGAAAACAATGGCTTTCATGTCACGCTCCAGTGTTCTCAGTTTGTTACGATCATTGGTGGAAATATTTTGCGGAGGAATTCGCGCAATCTTGGCAACCACAATTTCAATTTCACTTTTACCGATAACTTTACGTTTTTTCGATTTTGGCAATATACGCTGAGCAGCACCTGCTTCATCAAGTACGTCAATTGCTTTGTCTGGCAAATGCCTATCATTAATATAGCGCTCTGATAATTCCGCTGCGGAGATCAGTGCACTGGCAGTATATTTAACCTTATGGTGCTGTTCATAGCGTGATTTCAAGCCGCGCAGAATGGCAACAGTTTCATCAACACTAGGTTCATTAACTTCTATTTGCTGAAAACGCCGAGATAGCGCATGATCTTTCTCAAAGATTCCACGATACTCATTAAAAGTTGTGGCACCGATACATCGTAATTGCCCAGAGCTTAAAACAGGTTTTAAAAGATTCGACGCATCCAAAACTCCTCCCGAAGCAGCACCCGCACCAATTAATGTATGGATCTCATCAATAAACAAAATAGCCGCCGGATTATCAGTCAACTGCTTCAGCAGCGTCTTTAAACGTTGTTCAAAATCCCCTCGATATTTGGTCCCAGCCAATAAAGCCCCCATATCAAGCGCATAAATTTGATGCTTCAAAAGTAAATCAGGCACATCTGCTTCAACAATGCGCTTTGCCAAACCTTCTGCAATCGCAGTTTTTCCCACACCGGCCTCGCCGACCAACAAGGGATTGTTTTTACGGCGCCGACATAGCGTTTGTATAACCCGTTCGATCTCTTTTTCACGCCCTACCAACGGATCAATTTTATTGATCAATGCCAAATGATTAAGATTTATTGTGTAATTCTCTAGCATTCCTCCAGTGCTGGATTCGTGCTCACCATCCCCTTCATTTCCAGTTTTAGCATCATTTTCATGCGGTGTTTTTCGGATATTATGTGAAATATAATTAACCACATCTAAGCGCGTCACTCCTCTTTGATGCAAGAAATAGACAGCATGTGAATCTTTCTCACCAAATATTGATACCAAAACATTCGCACCAGTAACTTCTTTCTTTCCAGATGACTGAACATGGAGGATGGCTCTCTGAATGACTCGCTGAAAACCTAAAGTTGGTTGCGTATCAACCTCTTCGCTACCATTAATCACGGGTGTATGGCGTGCTATATGATCCAGCAGTATTGCTCGCAGATCTTCAGTATCCACCAGGCATGCAGTTAATACTTCCGCAGCACTTGCATTATCCAGCATCGCCAGCAATAAGTGCTCAACCGTAATGAACTCATAGCGCTTTTGTCTAGATTCCACAAATGCCATATGCAAACTGACTTCTAAATCAGGGGCAATCATCTCAATTTTCCTCCATTACGCACCTAAGTGGATGTTGATTTTTTCTCGCAAATGCAATCACCTGCTTAACTTTAGTACTTGCAATATCACTTGTGTACACACCGCACACACCAACTCCCTCTGTATGCACTTTTAACATTATTTTCGTTGCTTCTTCTTGACTCATATAAAAAAATATCTTTAATACTTCGATGACGAACTCCATCGGTGTAAAGTCATCATTCAGTAGTAAGATTTTATACATCGAAGGACTTTTCTCTTTAGCTTTAGCCTTGTCTTCTTTATAAACAGCAGCATCAGAATCTCTTCCCGCCATAATCGCCTTCCTTTCCTACTAATCTTTATCAAAAAACTGAATATCGGTTAGTATAAAGTACTTCACCATGGACATATTTGACGATTACGACAATTTTTTCAAGTATCTTGAGTCTTCCACAATCCGCATGACAAAATAATATGATGTAACCGCTTGACTTTAACCCCGGATTTGCGTAAAACGGCATATGGCGTTTGGCTTCAAGTTCTCTGCGGTACCGGTTTTATCCGTCAATGGTCTTGAAATTCAAATAGTATTAGGGTTTCCGGCCCAGTTTTTAATATAGGAAGTAGAAATGGCAACAGGTACAGTAAAATGGTTTAATGATTCAAAAGGTTTTGGTTTTATTACTCCTGATGATGGTAGTGAAGATCTATTTGCACACTTCTCAGCAATCAACATGTCTGGATTTAAAACACTCAAAGAAGGTCAAAAAGTGAGCTTTGATGTCACTCAAGGCCCGAAAGGAAAACAAGCCTCCAATATCCAATCCGCTTAACTGTTTGTTCAGAGAAATGAAAACTGGCGTAGACTTTTGACACAGTAAGATCATAAAGACAATAGCAGTTACCCCCTGCCATAGCGGCTAGGGGGTTATTTTATAACTACCGCCCCGCATCTCCACAGTAACTTTCTAGTTCATATGTTTAATCATTGAATCGCCAAACATTGAGCAAGAAACTTGCTGAGCACTTTCCATTTGACGCGCAAAATCATAAGTGACTATTTTATCCTTTATAGTTGCTTCCATTGCTTTAATAAGCATATCCGCAGCTTCTATCCAGCCTAAGTGCCGCATCATCATTTCTGCGGATAAGATAATGGAACCAGGATTAACTTGATCTTTTCCAGCGTATCTTGGTGCCGTACCATGCGTTGCTTCAAAAACTGCAACAGAATCACTCAGATTAGCTCCTGGTGCAATCCCTATTCCACCCACCTGAGCTGCCAATGCATCAGAAATATAATCACCGTTCAAGTTCAAAGTTGCCACCACATCAGATTCTTCTGGGCGTAGCAAAATTTGCTGCAAGAAAGCATCTGCAATCACATCCTTGATGACAATACCACCATGCTCTCGTGACAGTTTCATCCAAGGACCGCCATCCAACGGCTCTGCTCCGAACTCCTTAACAGCCAAAGCATATCCCCATTTCTTGAATGCACCTTCGGTAAACTTCATAATGTTACCTTTATGAACCAGAGTAACCGACTCACGTTTATTGTCTATAGCATATTGAATTGCCCTCCTAACAAGACGCTCTGTACCTTCTTTTGAAACTGGTTTGATACCAATACCCGAAGTATTAGGGAAACGTATATTGGCAACTCCCATGTCCTTAATCAGAAAATTAATAACTTTCTTGGCTGGCTCCGATTCGGCTTCCCACTCTATACCTGCATAAATATCTTCAGAATTTTCACGGAAAATCACCATGTCGGTTTTTTCTGGATTCTTTAACGGACTAGGTACGCCAGCAAAATAACGCACCGGACGCAAACAAGTATATAAATCGAGTTGTTGACGAAGTGCCACGTTAATCGAACGAATACCTCCACCAATCGGCGTTGTTAATGGCCCTTTAATTGAGACCACAAACTCTCTTGCTGCTGCTAGTGTTTCTTCCGGTAACCACACATCAGCCCCATAAACCCGTGTTGATTTCTCACCCGCATAAATTTCCATCCATGAGATTTTACGTCGACCGTCATATGCCTTTTCAACTGCCGCATCGACAACTTTCCGCATTACGGGAGTAATATCAACACCAATTCCATCTCCTTCAATAAAAGGAATAATGGGATTATCTGGCACACTTAATGAATTATCACCATTAACCTGAATTTTCTTACCATCAACAGGTACCTTTATATGTTGGTACATCGCACCTCCAAGTATTGAAATATCAAATTATCATCTCGCTGATTTCTTACTGCTTAGCCAGAATAACACACGACATTTATAATTACTTATGTAAGTATATTTTATCATGTTGTATTTTACGTAGAAGCCATCCCTGCTAACCATAGGCCAACTTAGCTACTGGTAGAATAAACTTCATAATTCTCTTATAGTTTTATTATTATACGAGTAAGCTTGATATCTTTCTATTGCGATCAATAAACACGCTCATGCTTATTTACCCAACCAGATGCCGCAAGTACAATCCCTTATTAATTATTGATACAACCCAAGCACACTAAATTCATGGAATCAATACACTGCATAATACTAATTACTAATATAAACAGCTCGCATCATTATTAATGAATCTAAATCTTCTCATACCTAGCTTATTTTGGCCCGATGCATCACAACCAGAAATTTATAGTGATCTATCAATGCCATCTTTGGAAACACTCTTAGCAAAAAGTACTGCTACGCAGCATTCGCCACAAGAAATGGAAATATGGCTATGCAAAGCATTTAATATAGCACAACAACAAAACAGCTGGCCTATTGCACCAATCATGCTATCCGTTGACAATCCCAGTTTAGTGAAAACCAATAAAGATTTCTGGATGCGAGCCGATCCTGTGCATCTACGGATCGAACAAAATCACATCATGCTAGCTGATAGTCAGGCCTTCAAAATTTCTAAAGAAGAAGCTGAGCGAATAGTACAAGACTTAAATCACAGCATTGGCAATCACTACGATTTCTCTTTCCTACCGCTACGTCCAGATCGTTGGTATATTCGATTATCCAAAGCACCAGAAATCCAAACATATACACTCGGTCAAGTCACATGCATGAACATTAATGGCTTTTTACCCACAGGTAATGAAAGTATGATTTGGCATAAAATTTTCAATGAAATTCAGATGCTGCTTTATGAGCATCCAGTTAATCAGGCACGTGAATCTCGCGGAGAATTATCCATTAATAGTGTTTGGTTTTGGGGAGGGGGAAATATGTCGCAACCGATACAAGCTCCATATACATATATCTGGAGCGACCATGACTTACCGCGCGCATTGGCAACGGTTAGCAACCTAAGCCATTCAAAATTACCTGCTCACGCTGACGAATGGCTACAAAATGAAGCAACAGGAAATCACCTGATGGTATTAGATGCTCTACTTGAAAAAGCCAAATACAGAAATGCTTATGGCTGGCGTGAAACTTTGAAAGGTCTGGAGAAAGATTGGTTTTCCCCGCTTTATAAAGCCCTGAGAAAGGGGAAAATTGACCAATTAACCATCACAACTTCATCTCAGGATTTTGTAATCACGCGTTCTAATTTATGGAAATTCTGGCTAGTAACCCGCCGACTTTCCTTTTATCTAGTAAAGCACTAAATAGACCCAAACATTTCAATATTATTTTGACCAAGTTGCAGCAGCAGCTTTTATTAAGACTCACAGATATTAAGAACAAGGAACCGTCATGCACAGAACCTCTCTATTTAATATTGTCAGGCCATATCTAGCTGTTTGTGCTGCATTAATATTTACTATCGCTCTAATAATAAGTACATTTTTCTTGAATGAACTCGCATTGCACTGGTCAGCCATACTATGGTTGGCTTTAATATCCGCACTAATAGCAATATTTATCCAAGCGGCTCGCGTAGAAAAGAATATCAAAAGCTATTCAGACCAATTATTAGTCAGCAAGGAAAGACTTTCAAATGAGATAAAGCATCGACTATGGGCTGAGAAGAAGGCGTCAGAGAGCAAAGTAAAATCATTATTTATCGATGAAAATATTCCTGTGATGCTAGCCTACTTCAACGCTGATCTGCGCTGCCGTTATCATAACCGAATCTTTCGCCGATGGTTTGGGTTAAAGCCTGATCAAATAGACGGACGACTTCTAATGGAATTCTCCGAGGAAGAATTTTTCTCAGATATTAAAAATTGTATTACAGAAATTTTAGCGGGAAAAACCGTACATAACGAACGCACTCTTAAATCAATCAAGGGCTTTCCTTATATTTTCACTGAGCAATATGTTCCACATCTTGATAGTAAAGGAAAAACAATTGGCTTTTACACAGTGCATACTCCGCGCACACAAGAAAAGAATCTCGTTTCTTTAAAAAATAAAGTAGAAAATTCAGTTAAACCAGAACCGCGAAGAACCAGTAATTTACCAGCTGAAGACAATGCACCCCATCAAAGTACCCAAGACATTACAACAGCATCCGCACGTATCGTGCAAGCAATTGAAGGGGGAGAATTTAATCTCTATTACCAACAAATTAACTCTGTCAAACCAGCCACCGCTTCACCATCGCATTATGAAATTCTAATTCGCATGAATGAGGAAGAGAGCAATCTGATGCCGCCGGGCTCATTCTTACCCTTTGTCGATCAATTTAAAATGATGCCACAGTTAGATCGATGGATAGTAGGCCATATCGCAAAATGGTTATCTACTCACCAAACTAATGCAATATTTTGCCTTAATGTTGCTAAAGATACCTTAAGTGATCATGCTTTTCTTGGTTTCATTCAAGATCAATTACAAAAAATGAATGTGGCCGCTTCCAGTTTTTGCTTTGAAGTTGAAATCTCAGATGCAGAGGCAAACATTACAGATACAGTTATTTTTTCACAAAAAATTCATGAATTAGGCTGCCTACTCTCACTATGCAGCTTTAACAATGACCCTAGCTCGCTTGCACTACTTGATAAAGTGAAAGTAAATTACCTGAAAATTGACGGCAGTCTGATTTGCAATATTCTTCGCGACGAGGAAGATCTAACGAAGGTGATAGCTATTAATAAACTGGCCCAGAAAGCTGGTATTAAAACAATCGCAGAACTAGTGGAAACAGACGACATCATTGTAAAGTTACAAGAAATTGGTGTTGATTATGCACAAGGATTTGGTATTGCCAAGGCATATCCATTTAAAGATCTCGAATTATAATTCTTATTCCTTGAAGCATCCTGATGCTGAAAATAAAAGGAGCAATATTGAGAAATATTGCTCCTTTTATTTATTAGTACTATTAAGACATCATAACGCCTTGACCATGTGCTCAACAACCTTTTTGGCGTCCCCAAATATCATCATGGTCTTATCCATATAAAACAGATCATTATCAAGACCTGCGTAACCTACTGCCATGCTACGCTTAACAACTAACACTGTGCGCGCTTTATACGCATCCAAAATGGGCATGCCATAGATTGGACTACCCGGAACATTTGCTGCAGGGTTTACCACGTCATTCGCACCCAGCACCAGCACGACATCCGTATTTGAGAAATCGCTATTAATTTCTTCCATTTCCTGAACTTGCTCGTAAGGAATCTCGGCCTCAGCCAGCAACACATTCATGTGTCCGGGCATGCGTCCAGCGACTGGATGAATAGCAAAACGAACATTAACACCCTTCTTGTGTAGCACTTCAGCCAATTCCTTAACAGCATGCTGCGCTCTTGCAACTGCCAACCCATACCCAGGAACAATAATCACACTGTCTGCATTACCCATCAAGAAAGCAGCATCCTCGGCACTTCCACTGCGATATGTCTTTTGCGCCCCGTCATCGGCAGCCACCGTACCACCATCACTGCCAAAACCACCGAGTATGACGGATAAAAATGGTCGATTCATGGCCTTACACATGATATAGGAAAGAATCGCACCCGAGCTGCCTACCAGTGATCCAGCGATAATCAACATCGGATTACCCAGAGAAAAACCAATACCGGCCGCGGCCCACCCGGAATAGGAATTCAGCATGGATATCACGACCGGCATATCAGCACCGCCGATAGGAATAATAATCAGGAATCCCAGAATAAAAGCAATTGAAGTCATGGCAATAAATGCTGTCCAGTTTGTTGTTTCACTAAAGAAAAACCACAAACCAAATCCAACCATGGCGATTGCCAGCAATAAATTAAACAAATGCTGGCCAGTAAAAACGATCGGCGTGCCACTCATGCGCCCAGACAGTTTCAGAAACGCAATGACCGAACCTGACCATGTCATAGCACCAATAAAAGTACCCAGGAACAGTTCCAGCTTACTGCCTGCGGGTAAAACTTCCGGTAAACCGAATGAAACCGGATTATTAACCGCCGAAATCGCAATAAATACCGCCGCCAAACCAACCAGCGAATGCATAAATGCGACCAGCTCAGGCATTGCTGTCATTTGCACACGCTGCGCAACAAGCGCACCAATTGTCCCACCCACCGCGATACAACCTAAAATCAAGGGCCAGTTCTGGGTAAGCGTCAAGGTTGTGGCAACAGCAATCACCATACCAACCATACCGAATAAATTGCCACGACGTGCAGATTCAGGCGAGCTTAGACCTTTTAGTGCCAGTATAAAAAATACCGAAGCCACTAAATATGCAAGTGCTACCATATTTGCTGACATTTACGCGTTTCCTTTTTTGTCTTTTTTCTTGAACATTTCCAGCATGCGTTGACTGACCAGAAATCCACCAAAAACATTAATCGCAGCTAATGTTACAGCAGCAGCACCCAACCACACGCCCCAGTCCGTTTCAGTTGGCCCGGCCGCCAGCATCGCACCGACCAGAATAATGCCGGAAATAGCATTAGTTACTGACATCAACGGGGTATGCAAAGCAGGTGTCACGTTCCATACGACATGATAACCAACAAAAATTGCCAGTACAAAAACTGTTAGATTGATAATAACCGGATCAATTTCACCAATCATGATTACTCCTTTAAAATTCGTTAATTGCACGTTCTAAACGTGACAATTGAATAGAATGATACGTAGATTTTTGCTTGAGCTCACCATTATGACGGCTTGCTGATAATTTCTCCGCCCATACAAACCAACGTGCCAGCAACAATTTCATCGCCACGATCAATCTTAAGTTCACCACTTTCTGGATCAAGCATCAAGTTAAGAAAGTTCATCAAGTTTCGTGCGTACAATGTACTGGAATCCGCTGCGACCAATCCTGGGATATTTGCGATGCCAATCAGATGCACGCCGTGTTTCACCACAGTTTTGTTCAATTCCGACAAAGGACAGTTACCGCCGGCCTCAACCGCCATATCAACAATTACCGAACCCGGTTTCATCCCACGTACAGTTTCTTCTTTGATCAAAACAGGTGCCGGGCGCCCGGGAATTAAAGCAGTCGTGACAATAATATCTGCCACGATCGCGCGTTCATGCACTAGCTCGCCTTGACGACGCTTATAGTCATCAGACATTTCCGTTGCATACCCCCCCGCTGTTTCAGCTTTTGCTTTTTCTTCATCACTGAGAGGTACTTCGACAAACTTAGCACCCAGACTCTCTACTTGCTCCTTAGCCACTGGCCGCACATCAAATGCTTCTACCACAGCCCCCAGCCTTTTCGCTGTTGCAATCGCCTGCAAACCCGCAACGCCAGCGCCCAAGACCAGCACACGCGCCGCTTTCACAGTTCCTGCCGCCGTCATCAGCATGGGAAAAAATCTTTGATAAACATTCGCCGCCATAATCACCGCTTTATAGCCAGCAATATTCGCCTGTGATGATAGAACATCCATATTTTGCGCTCGAGAAATACGCGGCAACTTTTCCATCGCAAATGCAGTCAATCCATACTGAGCTAACGCCTCTATGCCATCCTTCTGGTGCGGTGACAGCAGTCCCAGCAACACAGCATCCTTACGCATCATCGCTAATTCGCTAGATTCTGGGCCGCGTACCTTGAGTATGACTTGTGACTGCGCATATAACTCGGCCACATCAGTGACGATAGTCGCGCCTGCCTCTTGATATGCTGAATCGGGTATGCTGGCGCCTGCGCCGGCTCCTGATTGCACTGAAACTTTATGAACACCCTTGGCAGTAAATTTTTTCACGGTCTCCGGCGTAGCTGCTACACGCGTTTCTCCACCGCGAATCTCTGCGGGTATGCCTATATGCATTGATGATCTCCCTTTTCTTACCAGCCTGCTTGCAAATTAAAACAAAAATCGAAATTATATTGAATACTTTTAATGAACGTCGGATTATAAATCAATTTGCACGTAATGCATTACTTGGATCAGGAAAAACTTGATATCGTTTGATTTTCTGATAACACATCCGGGCGAATGTGCTCATTATGGCCACACAAGCCAAAAACCGAGGGCAGTGGAAAAATCACTTATCCATCGCGCCGAATTCTCGCTGTAACTGCTGCGTAATCTGCGCCAGCAGTATCGGAATCTCTGCCAGCAGCGACTCTGCATCAGGCCAGCTATTGTTCAAATTGGCTTGCTCAAGTTGTTCGCATAAATCAGCAAAACTTGGAGCACCGACTGTTCTGGCGGAAGCTTTTAATTTATGCCCCAAGCGGCCTAATTCTGGCAAATCTTTCTTGGCTTGCGCCACATACATTTCGGCCAATACGCCATTAGCGACCTCAATAAATTTAAGCGCAAATTTGTGCGCCAAAGTTTTATTGTCATGAAACATTCGATGCAAAATCGTGACATCCACTGGAGGCTGCATTTTTTCCCCCTCAATTTCATTGCTTCTACTACTTTGCATACCCGGTTTATCGGGCAGCCATTTGGCTAAAATCAGATACATTAGACCAGGATCGATGGGCTTGGGTATAAAATCATCCATGCCTACAGCCAGACACTGATTGCGATCTTCTGTCGTTACATTACCTGTCATCGCAATAATGCGCTGCCCCGCAAGTTTCGCCATTGCCCGAATACGACGCGTAGCCTCAAAACCATCCATCACCGGCAGCTGTGTATCCATCAATACCAAATCAAATTTTTCAGTGGCCAGCCGCTCCAGTGCTTCCTGTCCGTCATTCGCAATAACTGTCACTGCGCCCACTAAACCCAGCAGGTCCTGAATGACCAATTGGTTAAACGGATTATCCTCAACAATGAGAATGCAGGTCCCCTGTAATTGTGCTTTTGCCGCCGCAAGCCTGTCAGCCTGATTAACCAAATTCTCTCTAACTTCATTTCCGTGTTCGAAACAAGCAGTGAAATGGAATACACTACCATGACCCAATTCACTTTCAATCCAGATACGCCCCTGCATTAACTCAACCAGTTGCCGGCTAATCGCCAAACCCAGGCCGCTTCCCCCATACTTGCGATGAATAGAATTCTCAGCCTGATTATATGATTTAAACAAGCGTTCAATTTGCTCAAGACTCAATCCGATACCCGTATCACAAACGGAGAATTGCAGCTCCACTGAACCGGGTTTGAGCGCGTTCGCAGTTACCCGAATGACTACCGATCCTTGCTCGGTAAATTTGACTGCGTTACCGGCCAGATTAATGAGTATCTGGCCTAAACGAACCGCGTCTCCATACAAAAAACCGGGAACCTCATTGGCGATATCAATTGTAAAACTGAGATCCTTATCACGCGCCAAATAGCCTACCAAAGAATCCACTCGCGCCAAGCATGCGCGTATATCAAAGTCTTCTTTTGACAACTCCAGCTTACCGGCTTCAATACGAGAAAAATCAAGTACATCATTAATAATATCCAATAACGACTTGGCTGCATGATTGATCTTTTCCAGATAATTATTTTGCGTGCTATCCAACTTGGTCTGCAAGCATAGATGCGACAATCCGATGATGACATTCATCGGAGTTCGAATTTCATGACTCATCGTGGCAAGAAATGCGCTTTTGGACTGATTGGCCGATTCCGCAGCCCTGCGCGCTATCATCAACTCCGCGCTCAACCGACTACGTTCCGCCGCAGCTGCCAGACGCGCCATCAACTCATTCGGTTGAAAAGGCTTGGTCAAATAATCCGTAGCACCTGAATTGATGCCATGCACAACACTGTCAGTATCTTCTTCAGAAGTCAGCATGATCACCGGCAACAACTTCATCTGCTCAATTTGCCGAATCCTCTTGCACACTTCAAAACCATTCATACCCGGCATATTCACATCAAGCAACACCACATCAACCGGATGAACACTCAGTAATTGCAGCGCTTCTTTGCCATCCTTGGCTTCCAAAATGCTGTACTCAGAATGATTCAATGCTGCGCGCACCAGCATGCGATTCGTAGCCATATCATCAACCACAAGAATACTATAACGCCCACCAGCGGATTGACTCGATTCCCGGTCGGCTTCATTCAATGCAGGCATGTATATTTTCCTTTCATTTTTCGCTCAACCATCCAGTTGCCCGGCAAATCCAAAGCAACACAGGATGAATTTCTACAAATGCTAGCAATCAGTACGCTCATTTCTTACCAGATTCGATATGTAGGACGCCATATGCTGTAATTGCACGATTTGATCCACGGCATTCAATGCAATGGCGGATCCGGGCATACCATACACCACAGCACTCGCCTCATCTTGTACAATCGTATGCGACCCTGCCTGCCACATTGCCAGCAGTCCTTCGGCACCATCAGAACCCATTCCGGTCAACAACACACCCACACCTCGATCTTTACAGGTCTCCGCCACCGATTTGAAGAGTTGCGTAGCCGATGGGCGAAAGCTATTAACAACCGGCGCACCGCTCAACCTTGCAACCAAACCGTCCTGATTGCGCTCGACCAACAAATGGT
The DNA here is from genome assembly GCA_964647635.1 of uncultured Nitrosomonas sp. GTDB lineage: Bacteria > Pseudomonadota > Gammaproteobacteria > Burkholderiales > Nitrosomonadaceae > Nitrosomonas. The sequence goes on along the minus strand of CAZYHY010000007.1, from coordinate 24,294 downwards.
AATTGTCCGGTGCAAAATACACCGTATCCGGCTGCAATTTTTGTCCATTCACGGCCAGCCTGACCTGCAGCGAGACATTCTCTTGCAGCCAGGCAACCAGTCCGCTGACAAATCCCTTGCTAATATGTTGTGCGACCACTATCGGTATCGGAAACTCCCGAGGTAATGCCGACAATATTGTCAACAGTGCTTGCGGACCGCCCGTAGAGCAACCAATTGCAATAATCTTATACGGCTTGCTGTGTTGCATCATAGCTGCCGCCCTGAGCATGCTCAATCCGTCCTTGCGCGCGTGCCCATAACGGCGCACCACTTTCACTTCCGCCATGGAACGCACGGTATCGACCATTTCTTTGCGCATCGCCTCAAAACCGGAGTGATTCAGTCCCAACGGCTTTTCCAAAACGGCCAAAGCGCCTTCCTCAATCGCACGGAAGGTGATTTTTAATTCCTCATCATCAATACTGGAGCTAATCACAACAATCGGTACCGCATGTATCGACATAATCAAACGCGTTGCCTGAAAACCATCCATGATTGGCATGCGAATATCCATCGTCACCAGATCGGGATTCAGTTCTTGCGTCAACTGCACTGCTTCACGCCCATCCCTGGCGCGCCCGATAACCTGCATATCGAACTCGCTATCAAAAATGGTCTTGAGCAACAGACTAACTACATCGGAATCTTCTACAATTAGAATCCGTATCATCCTACTTTCCAATCATTATTCTGATATTTACCCTATTAATTGCTGGATCACATCCAACAATACCCTCGATTCAAATTGATGCTTAACAATATAAGCATTGGCACCGACTTCTATTCCCCGGCGTTTCTCTGCTTCACTATTCAATGAAGACACCACAACAATTGGGATATTTCTGAATTTCTCGCTACGCTTAATTCGCTCACTAAGCTCAAAACCATTCATCAGTGGCATTTCAATATCCGTGATGATCAAATCAAAATTCTGCTGTTGCAATACACTCCATGCAGCTTTCCCGTTAACCGCCACTGTCACCTGATAACCACAGGCTTCCAATAGCGTTTTCTCGAAAGTACGGATGGTAATTGAATCATCCACCACCAGAATATGCGCGGCATTACCTTCCTTTTCCACCGCGACTTGTTGTTGCACCGAAGGCTGCGCGGCATTGCCTAAGCGTAACGCGGAAACCACTAAGTCGTCAGGATTCAATACCACAATCACGTCACTACTGCCTACAAAAGTCGCTCCCATGACATTGCGAACCGATTTTAAAGGCGGCTTCAAACGCTTGATAACAATTTCGCGTTCACTGATAATTTCCTCAACCAGTAGCGCAACGCGCTGCCACCCCTTCGAGACCACAACCAATGGCAATCGCTCCGACACGCCGAAACGGAATTGCCCGATTTCAAGCACAACCGCCAGGTCACGAATTGAAATTGCCTTATTTTCAATCAGGATGGCCTGGCTGCCACCAATTTCCACCAAGTCGTCTTTCCTGATCTCCATCACACGCTCAATCGCAGCAATCGGAATAGCAAATACGCTCCCACTGACACGCACCAACAAGCCGTGATCCGCCGATAACGTTAATGGCAAGCTGAGAGCAAATGTGGTGCCCTTTCCCTCAACCGTATCGACTGTGATGCGGCCTTTCAAATGACGTATGCTGGTTAAAACGACATCCAGCCCAACTCCCCGCCCTGAGATGTCGGTAATAATCTCTTTGCTGGAAAATCCCGGGCGAAAAATAAGCTGCATGATCTCTGCCTTGCTGAGTACAGCAAGTTCATCCTGGGTCAGTATCTTTTTTCTAACTGCATGCCGTGCTACAGTATCGACATCAATGCCAGCCCCATCATCATTCACCGTCATCAAAATCCGATCATTTTCCCGCTTGACTACAACTGTCAGATGGCCGATTTCAGGCTTGTCTTTGGCGCGTCTCTGCTGAGGGCTTTCGATGCCGTGATCGATAGCATTACGCAGTAAATGTATCAATGGATCCTTAATACCTTCCAATATCGGACGATCCATTTCGATGTCACCACCGATAATCTCAAAATTGATTTTCTTTTCCAGTTCGTGCGCAATATCCCGCACCAATCTCGCCATTGGCTGCAACTGCGTCGCTGCGGGTACCAAGTACAACGCACGCACCTGATCCTGCAATCGAAAAAAAGTCAAACCGGCGCGGTTATTACCATCGCGCATTTGCTTATACAGTTGCTGAGTATCCGTTCTGAAGCAAATAAGAATAGCTGTCATGGTTTTCAGCGGATCATGTTCCTGACTGCCATGTACAACCGCACTCGCTTTCCTGAATGCATCCAGACACTGTAACCAATCACGGTAAAAAGACTGCGATTCGTCAAATAAACGTTTAATGGCATCCAGATGTTCTTCCATTTCAATTTTGGAAATCAACAAATCCTCCACAAAGGCGGAAAATTGATTCAATTTATGCAATGGAACCCGCATCGTTTCGGTATTTTCATCGACAACCCCGGACTCTACGGTCGGTGCTGATAGCGGATTTGGAGCGGTCGCCAGTACCGGAATTGCCTGCTCAGGTTGCTTGATTGATTCGACAGAAGTTTCTCGATCAGCGCTGATTTTTTCCTCTACCGCACGCGCAGATTCAGACTTGGGTTCCAGCTGAGCTGCCGACTGATCACTCAATAAATCCAGCAGATCTTGAAGGTCAAAACCCGGCGGCTGATTGGATTCCAGTGCCGCCATGATCAGCTTCATGCGATCCAGACCCAACAAGCATCGATCAACAGATTCCGAGCTGACCGTCACCTCCTCCCGGCGAAATTTACTGAATAGTGTCTCCAAGCTATGCGCAATACTGGCGATATCTTTCGCGTCAATACCACGTGCTGCGCCTTTGATATTATGCGCGGCACGAAAAATACCATCCAGGCATTCTTCGCGCTGCGCGCCGGAAACCCCCTTTTCCAGCGCCAGCAAACCTTCGGTGATGAGTTGCGACTGCTCAGCCAGTTCAACCTTGAACATCAGCACCAACTGACGCATTATTTCAGGATCGAGTTTCATTACCACCATGAATCTCCCAATGCAGAGTCATTTCCGGAAAATTTTCGGCGCTTGCGTTGTCCGAGAATTCGCGATGCATCCACTGTCAGGCTATGTTTTATAAATACTGACACACTCTTTCAATCTTTCAGCCACCTTGCCCATATTGGTTGCTGCGTCCTTGGTCTGCTGCGTGCTGGATACAAACTGCGAAGTCACCTTATTGATTTCATTCATGGATGTGGAAACCTGATCAATACCGACCACTTCCTGCTGTACCGCCGCAACAATCTGCTTACTGGCACGCACTGTTTCATCAATCACTTCGCTCAACTGCTTCATCATTTCACCGCTTTTTTCAACCAGGACGACACCGGCATCGACTCGCTTGTTACCTTCTTCTGTCGCCATCACGGCCCGATCCGTCGCGCGCCGGATATCTTGCAGTATTTTTTGCACCTGTGCCGTCGACTGCTGCGATTGTATGGCCAGTTCTTTCACCTCTGCAGCAACCACGGCAAACCCCTTGCCTGCTTCACCGGCCTTAGCCGCTTCAATAGATGCATTCAGTGCCAACATCTTGGATTGCTGGGCGATATTGGATACCACATTGGTGATTTCACCAATCTGCTGCGTCTGTTCCGATAATGCCAAAATAGTATGCGCAATATTTTCCACACGCTCACGAATCACTTCCATGCCAGCTACCGCTTGCTCCAATATCTGTTGTCCTTGTGCACCTTCCCGCCGCACACGCTCCGCCACTTCACCCAATTGTTTTGTCTTGACCAGATTTTGTGCCGAGGTGGAACGTACTTCCTCCAGCGTTACGGTAATTTCGCCGACTGCCGCAGCTTGCTGGGAGGCGCCGGCTGCCTGAGTATTCACAGTCGACTGTATCTGTCCCAGCGCAACCAATAAAGTATCATTTGCTTCACCGATCTGACGGGTAATACCCGTCAGACTTTCAACCATGGCATTTAAACTGCCGCCAATCACACTCAGCTCGTTGCTGCCCTCTGCATCGACACGCCGGCGCAAATCACCATTGGCTACTTTACTGATAAATTCACTATACCCTTTGACACGATTTTTATAATCAATGTTGGTACTCACCTGCTGGGTAATATCCGTCGCAATCATGACCACCTTAATCACCCGCCCTATTTCATCCTTGACCGGCGCATAAACGCCTTGTGACCAGATCTCACCACCCGATTTGGCGATTCTCTTGAATGCATCGCTTTGATTCTGCCCGTTTTTCAAATCCGCCCAGAACTGGCTATAGGCATGGGTTTTTGCATAACCGGATTCCACAAATATGCGATGATGTTTGCCGATAATCTCTTCTTTCTGATATTCAATTAGTTGCAGGAAGTTTTGATTAGCAGCCAACACATAGCCGTCCGGATCAAACTCAATATAAGCATAAGAAGCATTAATAGCAGTCAATATCCCCTTCATATTTTGCCGCTCGGTTTCCTGCTCGGTAATGTCATAACGCACCCCGATATATTTTTTGGGCTTGCCATTACAACCAAGAATAGGCGCAATCACTGCATCGACATAGTAGGGAGTGCCATCTTTTGCTCTATTTTTAATCATGCCACGGAAAATTTTGCCATGACCAATCGTACTCCACACTTGCTTGAAGGTAGCTTTGGGCATATCCAGATGACGGGTAATATTGTGCGGACTGCCGATCAGTTCTTCCCGGCTGTATTTGGATACTTGCACAAATTTCTCGTTAATGTCGGTAATATGCCCACTCAGATCGGCGTAGGAAACAATACTGGTGATATTGAGGATATCCGTCAGCACCTTGTATTCGTTTTCCTGCGTCAAGCGCTTTACTGTGTCGCCGGTAATATCTCTGGCTGTCAGCATGATCCTGGTCGGCTTGCCGGTCTTGTCCTGAATCACGTTATAGCAAGCTTGCAGCCAGATCTCATCTTCTTTTTTGTTCAGCCACTTGCAGTCTTCTGTCGCGCTATTCCCGTGTTGAATGGATTTCCAGATAGCTTGATAGCCGGCACTGTCGACATGAGCCGGATCAAGAAAGACATGATAGTGCTTATCCTTGATTTCCTTCAAAGTATAGCCTGTCAATTCCAAGAAATTGGAATTAGCCGTAATGATCATGCCATCGAGATTCAGCTCAAGGATACAGTACGACCTATTCAGTGCCTCAACTTGACTTTGATAGTCAGCAAGCGCTTCATCTGCTGCTTTTGTATCAGTTTTTTGTTTCATCCCCGATATCCCCCAAAATATGACGTACTCAACCCAAGATAATCTGTTAATTCACTGATTCATTAATCATTAATGCCGGATTAGCAAAGATTGCACTGATATTCAGTATCACCACTTTGCCTTGATGAATACCGCGTATCAATTCATTATCATCCAGTGATGGCGCCAACTGCGCTGGTGCAAATTCATCGTTGTCATCAATCCCATCCGCTATCAATCCGACTTTCAGCTTGCCTTCCATCACGACAATAATCCAGCATTTCTCTTGCTGCTCATCATGCTGAATATGAAAAACTTTCCTTAAATCAAGAACCGTGAGTAATTCACCGCGATAATTGACGATACCGGCAATAAACAAAGGTGTACAGGGTACGCGAGACACTTTGGTAGTCGGTAGAATCTCTTTCATACTCGCATAAGGCACGCCATACAAAGCCGTCTTACCCAATCTGAAACGTATATACTGTTCACTGGTCTCGCGGGTCTGCTGTTGCGCTTGCTGCGAAAAAATTTTTGCACGTGCGCGCATGATCTGCTGCGCTTCATCGGATTGTGGCATCAGTGACCATGCGTTGATTTTAGACGGGACATGATCAGTGACCATCAAACCGGTAGCTGATTCTTGTGGAGATACTGACAGCGCTGTTGTCATTTGCTCGCCGACAGGTGCTTGCAACGGCAACTGCGTTTCTGCAAAATCAAGCGCCCGCTCTAATTTAGTTGAAGTTGGTAAAACCGGTTTACTGATACTGGCAGCAATGTGCTTAGTACTCGACCGCTTGTCCCGTTCAGGTTTCTTAGCCGCCATTACTTGCCATCCCATTTGCTTGATGTCGTCTTTTGTCGATCGGTGAGTGATCGCACATCCAATAACTCCATCACTTCTGTCGTGAGTGCATCGACTTCGTGTCTGGCCGTCCGATCATGCCATTCACCCACCCACAAACCTCTTGCCAGCACATCGCTATAGGCCACGCGAAAACTCAGATGAGCGTGTAACTGAGGCAAAGCTAATTCGCCTTGCAAAGCATCACTGAGTTCCTTAGCCGAACGAGTTTGCTTGCGATAACGATTCCAGAGAATATGTGCATCCACTTGATAATGATTCTGCCGTGCCTCGTCGATTGTCGTATGCAAATCAGACAGTGCCCAGATTTCTGCAGCACTTCCCCCCAGCGGCAACAAACAAAGATCGCTCATCACCAGAATGGCCCGGGTTATCTCAGCGACGCGCGGCGGGCCATCAATGATAATAAATGCTTGCGTTTGACTGAGTTCTCTGGCTTTACCAACCAGTTCGTGATGATTTAATGCGGTAGTAATCAACAGATTGCCCAACCGATCATTCTGCTCCCTAATCAATCCCCAGGCAGCACTGGTACCCTGAGGCAAATCGCAATCAATCAATGCAACCGCCGATTGCTGCGATAATGCCGCCGCAAGATTGGTCGCCACCGTCGAACGCCCGGCGCCTCCCTTTAGCTGCACAACACCAATGATCTTGGATTCAACGCCTGATTCTTGATGAGTCGACAGCATCTCAGGCTGCTTCACTGAATTGCCTGCCGATACAGCTACCGCCTATTAGATATCGTATTGGCATAAATACTCATCTCATCCTGAATAATTTCAACAAAGCGTGCATAAGTCATCCCTGGTGCATTGTGCACTTCATGTTGCGGGGATGCACGTTTTGCATGCGTCAGTGCATGTGTCAAACATTTCAAGCCCGCTGCTCTATCCCCCTGATGTATCCGCAGCAACCCTAACTGATAGTGCGCTTCAGAGAATGCATGATCCAGAAAAATGGCCTTGCGGAAAGCGCTTTCCGCATCGGCAAATCGTCCGCTCTCGATCAGGATAGTGCCTTGCAACAAATACGTCAGCTTCTCAGTCGGATCGAGTGTAAGACTTCCCTCGCAGGTTTGCAATGCTTCAGACATGTACCCCAGGTTGGCCAGCGCCTTGGATTTAGCCTGCAATAATTCAGCAGATTCTCCCTGCAGTTTAATCATCTCATCAACAACAAGCAGTGCATCGTACCAACGCTCAGTTCGTAAGAGATCTCTAATGAAGATAATGTCCCTAAAACTCTTCTTGGCCTTGTACGCTGATCTCGGTGGTGTTTTTTCTACGTTGCTCAGTTCATAGATAGTCACCGGTGGAACGATCGTATCGGTATTATTCGCTGCTAATGCTGATAACTCAGGCTGAGCGCCCGATTTACGTATGAAATAGGCGGTCGCGTCTCGCTGAATATACTCAAGATCATCCGGCGCATCCGTAAAATCGGCGGAGCCTAAAAATAACAAGCCATCTGGCGCCAGGCATTGTGTAAGCCGAGTCATGATGCGCCGTATCATGCTCGGTTCCAGGTAAATAAAAACGTTGCGACACAAAATAATATCAATTGCATGGGTGTCTGTATGCGCCGCAGGAAAAACATCTTCCGCCAAATTAAGATAAGCGAACTTCACCTGCTGGCAAATATCGCTGCGTAATTGATAATCTCCAGAATTTTTTGCAAAATACCTTTGTATAATGGATTCAGGTGTTGCACGCAACGACCACACTTTGTAACACCCCTGTGCAGCATCCGCCAGAACCTCCCGATTAATGTCAGTTGCCATAAATTGCAACTGCCAACGCTGAATATCCGGCAGCATCTCGTGCAGCATAATAACCACACTGTAAATCTCTTGACCGCTTGCACAACCCGCGCTCCACACGCGCAACGAATAATCCTCATGCAGTCGTTTGCGGGCGACCAACTTAGGCAGCAATTCATCGCGTAGCAGCGACATTTGTTCGATATGACGGAAAAAATAGCTTTCCCCAATCGTTATTCTGGCTAATAGAAACTCAAGTTCCGGCGATGGACTATTATTTTGTCTCAGTTGCTGCAACAACACTTCGGTATCTTGATAACCAAAGTAAGTACAAGCTTCTGCAAGCGCGCTGCGCAGTGCCGGCATTTGGTGACCCCGCAACACAATACCGGTTCGATGGATAATCAGATGATATAAAGATTCTTCACAAGCCGATAGAAAAGTCACTTGATGATGAGGCGCAAATTCAATCTCTTTGTGAAACATGATGATCAGCTAAGCAATTCAGTTTTCGGACAGGCGCTGTACTTGCGCGAAAAACGAATCCGCTCGTGTGAAATTGATATTTAAAATACGCGGCATATCCAGCAACAAAGCCATTCCTGAGTCCAGGCTCAAAGAAGCTCCAAACGGCGCGTTGCCTTCCTTGAATAAGTCTTGCATATGAATGGCACTGGATTGCACCCCTTCAACCTGCATCACCTCGTCCACGACCAAGGCAATGTGGGCGCATCTGTCGCCACATATGACCAGCGGTGTATTCAGATGATACTTTGTGGGAGACTGCAATCCGAGCCACATGCTCAGATCAACGACAACAAGGCTGTTGCCATGATAGTTCATCAAACCGACCAGATAGTCCGCGCCACCGGGTACTGGCTGTAACTCCATCAAGGGTAGAACACATTCAACATATTTAAGTGCAATCGCATAGTGCGTATCCTGCACCCGCACGCGAATAATTTGAAGCATTGCGCCAGGCGTGCTCCGATCACCTGCAGATACCGCCGCCGCGTGCTCTATCGATTGATCATCCATCACCGCTTCTCATCGGGTTCCAGATTCTCTACTTCACGTCGCTCAAGCAACGCCCGATCCACTGATTCGTCAATTTCTCCTGTACTGTATTTTGGCGTAAACGTGTCGCCAACCCGGAGAAATCCACTTGATCCAGCGGTTGATCCTGATTAAAACACGAAAACACATACGTGATTTTTCCGGTTTCCGGATCCTGATGCGGTTGCAAGCACTGCGCGCAGATTTCCTTCATCATGCATTGCATTGGCGAATTAATCGAGCCGATGGCAAAGTGATCGGCTTTCAAATAAGGCTTCAGCTGATTATGGCGCGCTACGCCGACTGCGGCCATCATGCGATCTGAACCGATGGCAATAATGTGATCGGCGTCGGCCAATGCCACTGGCTGCTCGCCCAATTCACCACTGGCATAAGCCACCATAGCCTGTACGATATTCCCCACATAACTTTTATCCTGCGAACGTGTGGCTGCAAAACCTGGGGATTCATCACAGCACCACACAACGATATCCGCCGCGGCTTCAATTTCGGCTACCTTATAGCGATCCACTATTTTTTTATAGCCGGCAAAATACAGCACTTTTGACCCGGCTGCACGCGCAGCCGCACCAATCGAGAACAATACCGCATTACCTAAGCCGCCGCCAACCAATACCACCGTTTCATTCGCTGGAATTTCCGTAGGTGTACCGGTGGGCCCCATCAGTACAACCGGCTCTCCTGGTTTCAACATCGCACACAGATTGGAAGATCCGCCCATTTCCAGCACAATGAGTGAAACCAATCCGCGCTCAATATCCACCGACGCACCTGTCAGCGCCAGGCCTTCCATCGCCAACCGCGTATCTCCGGCAATGGTTGCCAGAGTGGCATAATTCTGAAAACGATAAAACTGACCCGGCTGAAAATGCTCAGCTGCCATGGGTGCATGCACCACCACTTCGATAATATTGGGCGCCAATCTTTCCACTTTATAAACCGTCGGCCGCAGTTGGTTATTCAATGCTGCGAAAAACTGCTGCGTTGATTGATCCAAAGCCGGTTTGACACGCTCCAGCACACGACTCACTACGGGATAACCCTGTTTGGCGCTGGACATTGCTTTTACCACGTTACCTGAATACGATGGATGCAAATCACCGAAGAAACTGATGAAACGCCCATCCTGGTCATCCTTGTAGCGGCTCAGCAATACCATCGGCGTTTCAGGTTTGGGATTGGCGTACGGTGGTCGCACCGAATTGCCTGCCTCATCGCAAGCCGCAAAATAACGGCCATCGAGCTTAAATTGCTTCTCATCTTCCCGCGCCAACACCGTGTTGGGTTGTGTGCCCGCAGCGACCAGCAAAGCACGCGCCGGCAATTCAACGTCACCGGCATCCTGCCACTGTCCGGCCTCATCCCGTTTTTGCACCGCAAATTGCACCGATTGCGTATGTCCCCATGCATCCACATTGACTCGCACCGGCGTCATACCCTCAGCGAACCAGATGCCCTCTTCCAATGCTTTTTCCACTTCTTCGTGATTCAACGTATATGAAGGGCTGTCTGACAGGCGTTTCCGATAGGCAATCGTTGCGCCGCCCCAGGACTGCAACAATTCAATGATACGCGGCGCACGCCCTTCCCGTTCAGCAACCTGACGCTCTGCACGGATGGCACGCGCATGGCTGAGAAAATCGTCAGCGATATCTTTTTCTTCCGCATCCCAAACCTCACGCACGGCGGCTTCTCCTTGCACAGCCGTCAGAATTTCATAGCGCTGCAAAAATTTTTCCACCTGTACTGGATAATAAGCCAGGGCTTCGGTAGCCGTATCGATTGCCGTCAAGCCGCCACCAACCACCACCACCGGCAAACGTAGCTGCATGTTTGCGATAGAATCACTCTGCGCAGCGCCGGTTAATTGCAACGCCATCAGAAAATCAGATGCTGCGCGCACACCGCGCGCCAACCCATTCGGCAAATCCAGCACGGTAGGGCGTCCGGCACCGGCAGCCAGAGCCACATGGTCAAATCCCATGGCAAACGCATCGTCGGCCGTCAATGTACCGCCAAAGCGCACACCGCCGAACAAAGCAAATTCTTCTCTGCGCTCCAATAGCAGACGGATCAGTTTCAAAAAGTTTTTGTTCCAACGCACAGTAATCCCGTACTCTGCCACGCCACCAAAACCCCAAGGCATACGCTGATCCAAATCTTCTTCCAGTGTACTGGCATGTTGAATCGCCTTAAACGGTGCGCGCCCGCCTTGTTGATTAACCCCCGAAATTTCTTCCGGCAACGGCTCGATCTTCAGCCCGTCAATTCCCACTACCGTGTGGCCTTCGTTCATCAAGTGATGCGCCAACGTATAACCGGCCGGCCCCATGCCCACCACCAGAACCTTGCGACCAGATGCCGGTTTCGGCACCGGGCGACGCAAATTCAACGGATTCCAGCGCGTCAGCAGGCTATAAATCTCATATCCCCATGGCAGCGCCAGCACATCTTTCAGCGTCCGCGTTTCTGCCTGAGGAATGTCCACCGGATCCTGTTTTTGATAAATACAGGATTTCATGCAGTCATTACAAATGCGATGACCGGTGCCGGCACACATCGGATTATCCAGCGTAATCATTGCCAAACTGCCGACCGCAACACCTTGCGTTTTGAGTTTGTGGAACTCGGAAATGCGTTCTTCCAACGGACAACCTGCCAGCAACGCACCCAGTTCACTTTTCTTGAAGCTAGGCGGTTCATCCGGCAACTTGGATTTTTGTATTAAACCTTTTGAACACGAATCTTTACCTTGTTCATGACACCAGATACAGTAGTTGGCTTCATCCAGCGCGCCCATCAGATCAGTGCCTTGATCGGTCAGCGCAAAACCCTTGCGTTCGCGCAAATGTCCAAGCCGATGCAGCGGATATCCGCCCGATTCATCCGTCTCCAATGACAATAGATGCTGAAAATCGAGTTTCGCAGGCGATTTGAATAAAATTCCCTGGTGCGTATGCTGCTGTCCGGCCGGTGTTCTCAGCGCCCAGGCAGCATAGTGTAATGCCTTATTCAAGCGCGCTTCATTGTCTGCCTCCGCTTCCATCCATTGCATCACCTTCGTGGCAAAAACCAATTCTGAGAAGGATGCACCAAATTCTGTCGCCAATTCTTTTTCCAGCGCCAAGCCATCGATTTCAGCCAATTCCGCATCACCGACCTTGCTCTTCGCCCGACGCTGCACAAATTGCCGCTTACAGAAATACAACGGTGCCAACTCATGATGCTTTGCGGCCAACTGTTGCACTTCATTTTCAATGTTGAATAACCGAGCAACGAAATCTTCCAGCCACGGTGCGACGTCGATCAATAATGCGGAATCATCTTTCGGTAGTAATTCATCAGGATGCGCACGTGCATGTTCCAGCCTTTTATGCAGCACTTCATCGCCGGTACGGAGAAAATCCATAAATATTTGATCGAGCCTGACCAAACCGCTGCGCTGATAAAGATCGGCAATCGTAAAACCAAAATTAAAATTCGATAAAGCTGTCATTGTTTCCTGCTGAGTGCGTAACGCTGCATCTGAGTTTGTCATAATCAATTGTTGTATTCTATTATCCGTGTAATCACTTAACCTAAACGTACTATATTAGTGGAGTGGTAATGTTAAAACTGCTATTTCCTATTCTTCTCATAATCACATAACCACTTGGCAAACTCATCGGCCAGCATGGGCTGGGCAATAAAATACCCTTGTATTTCATCGCACCCCAGCTCCGCAACCAATTCGCAATCAGCTTGGGTTTCAATCCCTTCCACCACCACATTCAAGCCAAAAGCTTTGCCTAATTTTATACTCGACTCGAGAATTGCACGAGTCGCCGGATCTTGCGCAGCATTATGTGCGAAAATCCGGTCTATCTTGAGTTCTGTAAAAGGCATATATTTAAGCGTTTCCATAGACGCATAGCCGGTACCAAAATCATCTATGGACAACCCGAAACCTTTAAGCCGGATACGCGTCAGAATATCCAGACTTTGTACAAAATCCTTCCCCAATTTACCTTCGGTAATCTCCAACGTAACCCGCTCAATCGGCACATTGGAATCCCGCACCGCTTCCTGATAAATCTCCGGCAAATCAAAGCGATCCAGGTTTGCCATGGAAACATTCACAGAAATTTTCAAATCCAATCCGTTCTGTAGCCAGATATCCAACTGCTGCGCAGATTTCTTTAACACATTGCGTGTGAAATCATTGATCAAGCCATTTTGCTCGATAATGGAAATGAAGCTATCAGGAGAAATATAGCCATATCTCGCGTGATGCCACCGTGCCAAACACTCGACACTGGTAACGCGACGACTGGCAGCGGAAATTTTTGGTTGAAAAAATAGCGTGATCTGGTCAGCCATCAAAGCCTGCCGGATTTCCTTCACATCAAACATTTGTCTTGTCTGTGAAGAGTCAGTAGTTTTTTGAATCGGCAAACTCAGTTTTCCCAGTATTTCTGTCAAAGAACCTATGGTCACCGGCTTAGCCAATGTGCCAATGACATTCAACCCGCGTACAATGGCCAGACGTTCTATTGCTTTGAGCAAATCCGCCTCAACACCTGAAAATAATACAATTTTTCCACTATATTTCTGATCAGCAATATGACGCAAAAACTCAATGCCATCCATTCCTGGCATTTCAATATCACAAATCAACAAATCAACAGCTTCTATCTGAGCAGACAGTGCAAATAAACCAGCGGCACCGTCTTCTGCAACAAACACTTCATTGACTCCCAATTCCTTAAGCAAATGACTGACAAACTCAAGCAAAAATTTGTCATCATCAAGTACTAACACACGTATATTTTTCTTTTTATCCATCCAAAGAATTTAGTTAAGCACTTACCTAACAACCACCAATTTCGTCCAGGAGCATTCAATAAATTACTACAGTACGTATTCTTTTACTATCAGAGCCATTTAAGAAGTGTATTAATCAATAAGTCGGGATTAATCGGTTTAGCTAAAAAATCACTCATACCAGCATATTGACACAGATCTCTATGACGTTGATCCGCATCGGCTGTTAACGCAATAATCGGCAAATCTGACCAATGCACATTAGTTCGAATCATTTGCGTAGTTTCCAAACCGCCCATGATGGGCATTTGAATATCCATTAATACACAATCAAACGACTCCTTACTCAAAAAACCCAGTGCTTCTTTTCCATGTTCCGCAACAACTACGGTAGCACCCGAGCACTCCAGTATTTCTTTGGCAACTTGTTGATTCAGCTCACTGTCCTCAACCACTAAAATAGCAAATCCTTTAAGTTTCTGATCATTGCGTATTAAATCCATTTTATTCATCGTATGATTAACTGTTTCCACTATACTTGCAATCCCGCACGCAATAAATCACAACAAATTCTTCTCACAAGCTCACTCGCTGCAATCACACCGTCACTCCCCGCAGACATAAAACAATCTGCATTGCCGCTACGGTGTTAAAAATAAAACAACATGCAGCTTTCTCGCCCACCCTGCTGCGCTCTCATTCCTTAGCCACTGCAATCATCCCGGCCGCCACCGTATTGTTACTGCTTTCGTCGATGACGATAAAACATCCGGTTGCGCGATTGCGTTCATAATCGTCACAAACCAGCGGCGCTTGCACTTTCAATCCGATATGCGCGATATCGTTCATTTTCAAAGTATTCACTGTTTCATGGCTCATGGTATTGACGTCGACACGATAATCGATCCGGTTGATGACGGCTTTCACCATGCGGGTAGACTGTTTGATCAGATACTTCTTGCCGGGATCCAGCGGCTGCTCGGAAAGCCAGCATAACATCGCGTCAAACGCTTTAATAACCTGCGGCGCATCGCCCGCTTTCACCAGCATATCACCGCGCGAAATGTCTATATGATCGTCAATCGTCAGTGTGACCGATTGCGGAGCGAAAGCTTCGTCTATGGCACCCTCGTAAACCAAAATTTCATTGATGCGCGAGGTCAATCCTGACGGCAACAGCGCGACGTTGTCGCCGACACGTATCGAACCCGATTCGATGCGTCCCATATAACCACGAAAATCATGCAGCTCCTTAGTTTGTGGTCGACAAACCCATTGCACAGGAAAACGGAAATCTTCACGATTGATATCGTCTTCGATCGATACATTTTCCAGCAAATCCATCAGCGCGGAACCCTCATACCAGCTCAGATGATCACCGCGTTCAACCACCATATCGCCATTGAGAGCCGACATCGGAATATAAGTAATATTGCGCAGCTTGAGTTTCTCGGCAAACGCAGCGAAATCCTGACAAATTTTCTCAAAGACTGATTGCGAGTAGTCCACCAGATCCATCTTGTTAACAGCCACCACCAAATGCGGAATTCCCACCAAACTTGCCAGATAAGCGTGACGGCGCGATTGCGTCAGCACACCCTTGCGCGCATCGATCAGAATAATCGCCAGATTAGCCGTTGACGCGCCGGTAACCATATTGCGCGTATATTGCTCATGCCCCGGCGTATCGGCAATAATAAATTTGCGCTTGGGCGTAGCGAAATACCGGTAGGCCACATCGATAGTTATTCCTTGTTCGCGCTCAGCTTGTAATCCGTCGGTAAGCAGTGATAGATCCACACCTTCCATACCGCGCTTACGCGTAGTATTGAAAATCGACGTAAGTTGATCTTCAAAAATAGACTTTGAGTCATGCAATAAACGACCGATCAAAGTGCTTTTACCATCATCCACACTCCCGGCAGTAATAAAGCGCAACAACCCGGCTTGATCAAACGAAATTTTTTCAATGATCGACATTGAGGAACCTTCTGGAAATTCGTGTTACCACAGAATAAGAAATAAATGATTAAAAATTGATTGCTCTGCTCGATTGAACGCGGTGCTTTTCGGTCAAAACCAACATTAATACGCCAATGCTAGAAATACCCTTCTTTCTTACGCAATTCCATCGATGCTTCCGATGTTTGATCATCCATGCGTGTAGCGCCGCGCTCAGTAATGCGCGTCATTGCTGTCTCAGCAATGATTTCATCGATACTGGCCGCATCGGATTCCACCGGGCAGGTACAACTCATATCGCCCACGGTGCGAAAGCGCACGGCAATACGCTCAATTTCCTCGCCCGCCTGCGGTCGCACCAACTGCGAAACAGGCAACAAACCGGCCGCACGCCGGATCACGTCACGCGTATGGGCAAAATAGATTTGCGGCACTTCCAGTTTTTCGCGCGCGATATATTCCCAAACATCCAATTCGGTCCAGTTACTGATCGGAAACACCCGGATATTCTCGCCAGGATGCGTGCGGGTATTATAAATATCCCATAATTCCGGGCGCTGATTTTTGGGATCCCACTGACCGAATTCGTCACGAAAAGAAAAAATTCGCTCTTTGGCACGCGCTTTTTCTTCATCCCGGCGCGCACCACCGATACAAGCGTCGAATTTGAATTCCGCGATGGCATCCAATAGCGTCACCGATTGAAAAGCATTACGGCTTTGATTCTCCGAGCGCAGTACCACTCTGCCCTGTTTGATCGAATCCTCCATACTGCGCACAATCAATCGTTCCTTCAGCTCTCCGGCACGCCGATCGCGAAATGCGATCACCTCGGGAAAGTTGTGTTCCGTATCGATATGCATCAATGGAAAAGGAAAACGTCCTGGACGAAACGCCTTTTCAGCCAAACGCAACAAAACAATGGAATCTTTACCGCCGGAGAACAGCAGGACAGGATTAGCACATTCCGCCGCGACTTCGCGCATGATGTGTATCGCTTCACTTTCCAGCGCGTCCAGATGGGTAAAGGCATGACTACTCATTTTCTTTTTCTCAATCTACAAAAAACCAAGCACCCTGCGAACAGGTTGCCTGCAAAAAACCACGCGTAATACTACGACCAATCGCGCCTATTTTAATGGAATCACCTTGCCGGTATGCAATCCGCACTCCTTATTTTCCGGCGCTTCCCACCACCAACGGCCGGAGCGGATATCCTCTCCGGGCGTAATCGCGCGAGTGCAAGGCGCACATCCGATACTCGGATAAAACTTGCCATGCAGCTTGTTATAGGGCACTTCATACTGCTTGAGATATTCCCAGACTTCCGCGTTCGACCATTCCAGCAGCGGATTAACCTTTTGCATACGATTGCCCATATCGTAGGCAGACACTTTCAAATCCAACCGGGTAGATCCCTGTTCGCGCCGTATTCCCGTCACCCATGCGCATTTACCTTGCAAAGCACGACGCAGCGGCTCCACTTTACGGATATGACAGCAGGCTTTGCGCAATTCGATGCTTTCATAGAAACCATTCACGCCATGTTCGGCGACATACGCTTCAACCTGTTTTACATTAGGAAAATAAATACGTAGCGGCGTCTTATACCGTTCCCGCACCGTCTGCATCAAATCATAGGTTTCTTGCGGCAAGCGCCCGGTATCGAGGCTAAACATATCAATAGCGAGGTGATGTCGGTCAATGATGTCGGTCAACACCATATCTTCAGCCCCCAGACTGTTGGCAAACGTAACCGGCGCATGATCACGCACGGTTTCGTTCAGCACTGCAACAACCTGTTCAACTTTTTGTTGCAGCACACTCATGTCGTGCCTGCAGCCGGATTTCCCTTGTGCTGTACCCGCCGAAATAATGGCAGTTTCTGATCAAAAGAAGCTTGATAAACTTCGGAAAAATCACTCAATCCTTTTAGCGCATCTTCAATGCTACGATCCGGACGCGGCGCAAAGGCGTCAAACCCCACACGCTGCATATAAAATAATTGATCGCGCAAAACGTCGCCGATCGCCCGCAATTCTCCGGTATAACCCAGGCGCGCACGCAGATTATAAGCAATGGAATACCCTCGGCCATCCGAGAATTTCGGAAAATCAACCGCAATCACGGAAAATTTGTGCACATCGTCTTTCAAATCCTCCGGACGCTCAGCGCTGGCCAACCATACGCCTATGTCATCACGTTGCTGTAATACATCGCGCTGCTGCAACCAAACTTGCAATGGCACAATCACTTTACCTGCCGGAATCGTCACATTGTCTGCTGATTCTTGCTCACTTAAGCGCAACACAACCCAGTCATCCGCAACAATTGCTTTATTTTTTATAATCATCACACTTAAAACCTTGGAGAATAATAAGGCACTGAATATTCCGCAGGCGCCACCACATGCTTGTCGGCAACCTCTTCTTCCTCAGCTGCAAGATCCGTGGCGTACACGTACTCTTTAAAAGGCCCATGACCAATACGGCGCACCGTATCAATAAAACGTTCAGCTTCCGTACGCTCACGCAGATAAACCTGTAACAGTCTGTCAATGACCTCCGGCACTTGATTAAACGTAAAGGATGGGCCAATAATCTTGCCAATCGAGCTGTTGTTACCCTCAGCGCCACCGAGCGACACTTGATACCACTCGTCATGGTCTTTCTTTTCGACACCGGTAATGCCGATATTGCCAATATGATGCTGCCCGCAAGCATTGACACACCCCGAGATATTCAGCGTTATCTCACCGATATCGTGTTGAAAATCCAGGCTCTCAAAACGCTCGGCAATCATCTTTGCCAGCGGTATGGAACGCGCATTGGCCAGCGTGCAGAATTCTGCACCGGGACAACTGATGATATCAGTCAATAAGCCAATATTGGGTGCAGTCAGTTCGTATGCTGTCGCTTCTTGCCACAAACGAATCAGATCTTTCTGCCGTACATCCGCCAACACTAGATTTTGTTGATGCGTGATGCGCGATTCACCAAAGCTATAGCGATCCGCCAGATCTGCGATCGCTTCCATCTGTTCAGCCGTGGCATCGCCGGGAACAGTGCCCGGCTTCTTCAGCGACAAAACAACGATCGCGTAACCGGGAACACGGTGCGGCTTAACGTTACGCAACATCCAATTGGAGAATGAGCGACTATCCGCCTTGAATTCATTCAAAGCGGAATCATGATCAGTCAGCGTTTCATAAGCCGGATCAGTAAAGAACGAGGCAACGCGCTTGATTTCCTCAGCAGTTAAGGTACCGGGACCATCTTTGAGATCCGCCCAGTCCGCTTCAACCTGACGTCTAAATTCATCGATCCCCAAAGCTTTTACCAGAATCTTGATGCGCGCTTTATATTTGTTATCCCGGCGGCCATATTGATTATAGATCCGCAGAATGGATTCCACATACGTCAAAATATGCTGCCACGGCACAAATTCACAAATTTCACTGCCGATCACAGGTGTACGTCCCAGTCCTCCGCCCACCAGTACACGGAAGCCCACTTCACCCTGCGCATTTTTAGTGACCCCCAAGCCGATATCGTGCGCATAGATCGCAGCACGGTCTTCTTTTCCGCCGCTGATGGCGATTTTGAATTTACGAGGCAAATAAGCAAATTCCGGATGAAAAGTGCTCCATTGACGCAGAATCTCAGCATAAGGACGCGGATCAACGACTTCGTCGCGTGCGACTCCCGCATACTCATCCGAGGTAATATTGCGCACACAGTTGCCGGAGGTCTGGATGGCGTGCATTTGGACAGAAGCAAGTTCAGTCAGGATCTCAGGCGTATCTTCCAGCCTGAGCCAATTAAACTGGATATTCTGGCGCGTTGTGAAATGTCCGTAGCCACGATCATATTTACGCGCAATGTGGGCAAACATGCGCATCTGTGTTGAAGATATGAAGCCATAAGGCACTGCAATACGCAGCATGTAGCCATGTATTTGCATGTACAAGCCATTTTGCAGTCGCAAAGGCAGAAATTCTTCTTCCGCCAGCTCACCGGAAAGACGCCGACGCACTTGATCGCGATACTGCTCGACGCGCTCATTCACTATTTGCTGATCATATTCATCATAGCGATACATTTTTAATTTCCCCGCCTATTCGTTCAAAGATGCTCAATAAGGTACGCACAATCAATTCAATGGGATCTCAAGATTCCGTCTGGGTATATTGTTTGGAGACAGGCAACAACAGCGCCGCATCCAATGGAAATTTGGCACCATATTTCATAATATGGTTCACATCATCATCTTCATCGTGTCTTAATGCCATGCCGATATAGGCATGCTCACCGCTCTCACCCACCACAATACCGATACGTCCACCGCACCCATTAAACCATGTGACTTGCTTGGGCTTATTTTCAATATTTGTACTCATCAATCAATCCTTGTCTCATTAATGGGAAATTGCCGAAACCTGTCAGTGAATCAGCAACCCACTATTACAGCCATCCATCACCTGACATATCCAACAAACAATTTCTTTGCCGTTGCCTTAAATTTTATTGCGCTACCGCTACGAACAAACCATAGCAATTTATAACAATTGCGTATTCTACCAAAAAACCAAACCGCGATTGCCTTATACGCACTTATAAGCACGAATGACAGATGAGCCGAATATCCCATTCCGAACAAAAATGGTCGACACGAATTGACGTAACAAGACAACTCATCCAATAGAAGCTTGCCAGAATAAATCCTGCATCTCACTTTTACTCATTTTGACTTATCACATGATAACAATGCGCCTCTATAATTCAAAATACTATTATGTTAGATTTATATAACTATTTATTATGAGCAAACGTGATTTATGAAACTACAGCAACTCCGCTATTTGTGCGAAACTGCCAACCAAAACATGAATTTATCCAAAGCAGCAATAAAACTGCATACCTCTCAACCGGCTATCAGCAAACAAATCCAGCTGCTTGAAGACGAACTCGGAGTGGATATCTTTTTACGCAATGGTAAACGTATCGTGCAGATCACCCCGCCCGGGCAACTGATCATAAAAACCGCCACCCGGATGCTTCGCGACGCCGACAACCTAAAAAAAATTGCGCAGGAATTTACCGATGAAGCGGGCGGCACACTCACTATCGCCACCACGCATACCCAAGCGCGTTATTCTTTACCGCCTGTGATCAAACGCTTTACCGCACGCTACCCAAAAGTCAAACTCATCCTGCGGCAAGGCAGTCCCATGCAGATTTCCACATTAGTCACCTCAGGCGAAGCGGATATCGCGATTGCCACCGAAGCCATTGAGCAATTTCACGAACTGGTCATGTTGCCGTGTTATCAATGGAACCGATGCGTCATTGTGCCGCCCAAACACAAGCTTCTGAGGTTTAAAAAAATCACGCTGGAAGCCATTAATCAATATCCCATCATCACTTATGACTTTGCTTTTACCGGTCGCTCGAAAATCAATCAGGCATTTGCAGATCGCGGATTGGAACCGAATGTCGTACTGACCGCGATCGACTCCGACGTGATTAAAACTTACGTAGAATTGGGATTGGGGGTAGGCATATTGGCCAACATGGCTTTTGACGCCAAACGCGACAAAAACCTCAGATCCATAGACGCCAGTCACCTATTTGAACCCAGCACAACACGCATCGGCATCAGTCGCAACAATTATATCCGTGGCTATATCTTCGATTTTATAGAAATGTTTGCACCGCATCTTAATCATGCCAGTATCCAGGCTAAGCTGGAAAACCATCGCGTATAATGACGTAAAGAATACCGCCACATAATCAATAATTTTTTTGCTGGCGCGGCATTTAACCGTACGTTTATCTATAAAAATGCTATAAATAGTTTCCTAAAATTTGCAGGAATAACCCTACTTATACAAGACAAACACTTGCGGAGCATAGAATGGATACTAACGATGCAGCTATATACATTCCAACTGATCGTCGGTCTCACATGCCATTTCTTTAATATTCATTAGGAATTCCAGCCGTGAAAAATATTATTTCTCGATTATTATTAACAAGCACCTGTTTTCTATGTGCTGCATTTTCTCAAGCAGATAGCGCAGGAACCACAAAATTCTCAGCACCTGCAGAATATTGCTTTCCACAAACATCGATTAGAAGTGAATTAGGAAAGTTCGACAAAGTCACTCTCGATCATAATTTAATCGTAAATGAGCAGGATCATTTCAAAACCGGAGACATTTTTGTCGGTTTCCGGCGCAAAAGCCAGTCCGATGCTTTATGGCTGACCAACGGCACTGCGTGGTTCAATGCTACCGACGACGATATCACCCCGAAAACATATCCAATTTTTCTTCCTGATAAAAACTTTCCACCAGACATGTCCATCATTTTTCCTGATAGCTATGGGATTTACAGCAAACTCCAACCAGTTATGCCTATCACGCTCTCTCGTGATGAGCCCATTGATGCCAGTACCTATATCGGGGATGGCGAAGTTTGGGTAGGGTATGGTTTGAGGACAGAGGAAGAAGATTGGAAGAAATCGTTCAAAAATATGATGGAAAATCAACGGTTCCAAAAAATATGGGAAATCAGTGGATCTACTCCATCTTATGGAGTACTTGTGCTTAACGCTCCTTCTGCTATCTGCCTGACTGCAACTGAGATGAAAACAGTTCCATTGAATATACCGGCGCTACCCGGCGAAGTTATCCTGGATATTGACAATGTCGGGATAGCCACTAAACCATAATCCTTGCATTACGTATAAGAATATTGATCCAGGCAAATGAAGCTTGAAATACACGCTATTACATTTGCCCGGATCAATAGAAAAATCCTCGGGAAACAATAAATCCAGAAAACGATACACTTCACCCCATCCAACTGCAGTTCCCAGAATTATTCACCCATTACTAAGCCTTCAAACTATAAACTTAAAATCCCAAATCCAAATAAAGCACCCCACCGCAAGCAGCGAGAAATTAAACTCGGAAGAGATTAAAACCGGCCGGTTAACGTTAATAGCGATTGTACTTATAAAGTACCCATGATGTCAGAAGCGCCGTACTGCTAGTATGAAGGCACCATCGCTTTTACTTTTCCTCGATACCTCGCCCGTCCAAATGTCGCAGTGCCATACGGTTGTTGCGTCTATCTCTGCTGAGGTCCAAGAACTATATGCGACATTATGATCCCTGCCGCCTAACCCTGGTATGACTACATCTTTGTTTGCTATCATTTGTCGGCATTCTTCCAAGGTGGGTAGTCGCCAATCTACGCTGAGATCTACGCTTGTGACTTCATCGTGCGCCGCATACCAGTTTTTCGCCTGGTCGTCTCCTTTGACAGCCAATCCGTGCCTCCCTGTTGAGTCGACCCAGAACACCACGCCTCCATTCGGCAATACGTCGCCTATTGCTCGTTTTGGTGGGGTGAGCGCTTCAATTTTAGCGTTCAATTTGGCGACTGCTGCGTTAAGTTCGGCTTGTGTTGCCATGTCCTCCTTAGCCGCATTTGTGTTTCCAGATAGCATGATTGCAACACTAAATAACATGATACTTAGAATAGTTACTGGTTGTTTACTCATAAATTGTTTCATTGGATTCCCCAAATGGTTCATTTACAATACTATGGATGCTTTTTCATGAATCGACAAACAAAAGTGTTTTAAAGTCATGATAACTTTAAAACCGGCCGACTAACGTTAATAGCGATTGTACTTATAAAGTACCCATGATGTCAGAAGCGCCGTACTGCTAGTATGAAGGCACCATCGCTTTTACTTTTCCTCGATACCTCGCCCGTCCAAATGTCGCAGTGCCATACGGTTGTTGCGTCTATCTCTGCTGAGGTCCAAGAACTATATGCGACATTATGATCCCTGCCGCCTAACCCTGGTATGACTACATCTTTGTTTGCTATCATTTGTCGGCATTCTTCCAAGGTGGGTAGTCGCCAATCTACGCTGAGATCTACGCTTGTGACTTCATCGTGCGCCGCATACCAGTTTTTCGCCTGGTCGTCTCCTTTGACAGCCAATCCGTGCCTCCCTGTTGAGTCGACCCAGAACACCACGCCTCCATTCGGCAATACGTCGCCTATTGCTCGTTTTGGTGGGGTGAGCGCTTCAATTTTAGCGTTCAATTTGGCGACTGCTGCGTTAAGTTCGGCTTGTGTTGCCATGTCCTCCTTAGCCGCATTTGTGTTTCCAGATAGCATGATTGCAACACTAAATAACATGATACTTAGAATAGTTACTGGTTGTTTACTCATAAATTGTTTCATTGGATTCCCCAAATGGTTCATTTACAATACTATGGATGCTTTTTCATGAATCGACAAACAAAAGTGTTATGAAAAAATTCCTTCAGGCTGACTACTCGGCCGCAAGCAACCGAGTTTACGCCAGCCTGATTGACCTCCGGTCAAACGGAATTTTTATTATCGATTTTGACTCGGGAGCAAGCTCCCGAGATTTCTTCCGTTAAAGTCATGATAACTTTAAAACCGGCCGATTAACGTTAATAGCGATTGTACTTATAAAGTACCCATGATGTCAGAAGCGCCGTAC
>CAZYHY010000006.1:0-93542 GCA_964647635.1 uncultured Nitrosomonas sp. | reverse complement strand
TTGAGGATAATTGAGGGCATTAAAAATTGTTAGATGGTGGCGTTGGACGCTTACGAAGCACAGGGGTTCAATTAGTAGATATGTAAGGATGTGGTCCGGGGGGCAACGGAGGCCCTTTTTCCGTACCGTAACCCCTTTTGAGTAAGGTCAGGAGTCCTTTGCTGTTTTCGATTCGATCGAATTGAGTTTGCAAATCAGGCCATTTCTGCAGCAGCCTATAACGAGCATTTTGTCGTTCGGCCTTGTCTCCTTTTGTTGTGATTATTTCATACTCAAAAGAGGCTGCCTCGGCTGATAGCACATTGCCTTGCAGTTGTTGAAGCATATCCAAGGATAATTGCGTTATCGATTCTGGTCCATAAGCAGCCCTATGCAGAAAAAGATGAAGCGCGAGTTGATGGAACGCTCTCTCATCGACGGATTGTGAAACCGAAACAGTATTCCAATTGTTGATAAGAAAGGGTTGCCACGAGCCGGAGTCGGCGGCGTGAGTCCTTAGCCCTAGCTGTCGTAAGCGGCTTGCTTCTGCGTGTTCTTTTTCAGTAGGTTTGATAAATTCCACCGTTACTGGAGGAGAAGCACGAGAAATACTTGGCCCATTGAATATGACGACTTTTAATTGATATTGGCCCGGAATCAATGATTGACCAAACTGAGAGAGATCGATAATTGAACGTTTAGTCTGGCCAGCCATTAGCTCTGTGCGAAAAAGGTTTCGATCACGAAAGGTAAAAGTTGGACCGAGTCGGCTTGGTTGTCCCTCGTTAATGGGTTGCAAATCGACAGCCAAAGAGTCAAGCGGAAACAGTAGGCCAAGTTCTGGGATATCTAAATAGTCTGTATCCGTTGTTTTGTTGTGTAATGTTACTGAGACAAGAATCGGAAATTCCAGTACATACTGTGCTTCTGTTTCGATAGTAATATTTGGAACCATTGGCTCATTGATTAAATTCATAAGGTTTTCCCCTTTATCGTTTTTTACGGAGAAGCAGCCAATGCTAGTGGCTAATAATGTAAATAAAAAAGCGAGCCGCATTTGCCTAAGTGGATGAAGGTTTGTATTACATCCCGTAGTGCAAATATCTCCTTCCTTCAGTCGGCTCATCGTTTTTACCATCCAAGACCGGGGTTATCTTCAAGGTGATAGTCTCGGATGCTAATGATATGTTGGCCACACATATTTGCGGATTGTCGATTCTGTGTCCATGGAATTGGTGCTCGAGGGGTAGCATTGTTGAGGACAAACTGAAACCAATAATTCATACAACATGAACTTCTGTTAGCCTTTTGTTCCCAGTCCCAATTGCCACATTTGTGAGCATTGTCAAAAGCATGGCAAAGTTCATGACACAACGTCGATATTACCGAACTTCCTGTCAAGGTCTGCGTGAAAACTATTAATTTGCCACCAAAGTAGTGTTTTCCGCCCAAGTCTATCCCGCCTGGACTGATCCCTCCTGTTACTAAGGATTCGTCACCTGCACTAAGTACTTGCACCGGTATAGTTGCTCCTGAACTGAAGCCGTAATGGGAAAGGTCTGCTTCAAGAAAGGCATTGTAAGGATCGTTGACTAAATGGAAATCATGAGGGGTAATGAATAGATCCCTCCCACTCTTGGCATTAATTACGAATTTGATATGGATGTCATAATCATTGGGCTTAGGGGGAGCCATTGCCCCTATACTGGCGCTATTGAAAACCCTTACTACTTTTGGAACTCCAGGTAAGCTAATACCACTCGGTAGGCGTACGGTATTTCCGTGTGCTGTAGCATTTCCCTCAAATAAAATTGTAGAAGCGCGTGCTGGAACAAACCGATTTGCGGCCGCGATAAAGAACCACCCCCCTTGACCCTCATGATTGAATTGGCCCGATGCGCTTGTGCAATAATTTTTGCAAGCAGGGCCAGCTGATACATCGTCAGCACCCATAGATGCCTTATCTGCAATACCGCTCACGACTCTCTTTTCCGACACATCGACTTGCACGCATGCAATATCGTAATACCGCCCAATCTGATCGACGGGAAGCTCGTTGGCGGACGACATCTTAACGTACTCAATCTCAACTCGATGCCAGACAGTCATTATTCCCGTTTCAGCTGCAGTGGAAACGGTCACGCTAGGGTGAACTCCCAAAGCTCGAATTTTGTAGTTATCTCCCGCTATGTCACTTACATGAAATCTAACCTTACTTTTTAATGTCGTTGGGTCAACGAGAGTTTCATCGCCGGAAAGGGCGCACTTGGCGTCTATCTGCTCAAGTCTTGGCGCTGCTGTAGCCTTCCTCCGTGGGTTGTTGTCATTGGCATTTGCACCTGTTTTACTATTACCTGTGTAATCATTTGGGTCGATCAACTTCCCTGCCTCAGGATGTACATTTGCCGGTTCATTAATAGGGTCATCCGGATCTTCGATTATCCATTTCACTTTCGTGTCAGCAGGAAGATCACATAAAGAAGGGATTATCTCTAATTGAACGGTTAGTTCGATGTATTGTTGATCTTTTCTCCAAGCCCCGTTCAAGTCACGGTTCGTGAAAATCCTTCCTTTGTTGTCGCTGCTAATATATCCTGCTTCGTAACCTGAGCTTCTGGTTGTGCCGGCTGGTTTTACCGAACGATCATCTACACCAGGTTTAAAAAGTCCTTTTATTTCAATTATTCTCGCTCTTAGTTCTGGATGAGAGCATGGGCATGACGACAAACTAGAATCGCATGGCGCAGATGCTCCGGGAATGGAGGTAGGAAGCGGAGGATCGCTGCGGCAACTCATACCGGTTTGTCTCGCTCGAAATATTTCAAAACATGATCCAGCCAGATCACGGCTTTCTTTTCCAGATGTTTGGCTTTATCGTCCGGGTTGGCAATTGCCTCGTTATTGAGGGTTTTTCCGATCCAAGGGTAGAGGGGGTCGATGCCGCAACCGCAGCCAAATGCCAACATTAGAGTGGCGACCAACGCTGCACCACGCATGGTTGTAAAACGCTGGCGCTGCGCTCCTACTATGCCTTTACGAATCAGTGCCTCTAATCCCGCTTTACCAACATAGGCCGCTTTTTGCGGATAGATCAATGCAATTTCTCGTAGCAATGCAGGAATGTAATTATCAGCAGGCATAGAAATCGGATTCCGCGCAAACACTGCGATTTTTTTTAGCGCCTCCAAGGTATAGACATCTTCTGGCCCCGCCACTTTCTTCCGATAGTCCATGGTCTTTTCATAAAGCCATTCGGCACGCTGCATCTGTGAACCTACTTCTTTGTTAGTCAAAATCTCGGTTGCCCACGGATATTGAGGATCGGTATCAAAATAGCTACCGAATAGCAACATTAATTCGAGGTAAAGACGAACGGGACCACGGTAAGTAAAACCATATTTTGTCGCCTGACTCATTCCAAGCTGGACTACCTTGCGCATCTGCTCTTCGCCAACTGTTCTATAAAGTGGAGGAGAAAATTCAGCAAGATGTGCAACCATTTGATCTTCAAAAGACAATAACGCTGTCTTTTGAAAGATATCCATTTGCTCCGCTCTAATAACCAGCATCGTTTTTTTCCTCAGTCTATGGAATCTGCTCAGTCACCTGCCCAGGATTCACCACCGATATCACCCCTCCCCAGGCACACATGAGCGTATGAGTATTATCCAGCGCAGGCATATTGCCAAGCAACACGGTGGGCGTCCCCGTTACCCAGGGTGCTGCAGTCACTGGCACACAGGGCATCGGTGTAAGCACTCCCATTGCGGCGGCAGTAGCGGATGCAACTGTTGGATTGCTCGGGGAGGTGCACATGCCAAACGGCATGATATTTACCATCGGCTTGTGATCCATGATATTCGCTGCGGGCATATTACTGGTTAATATACGGTTTTGCGGCAACACCACTAAAGTGCTGGGAGCCACTCCAAAACTACACATCAGTGTTGCGCCGTTACATACATGCATGGGCATTTTTGCCTCCTTTGTGACTTGGTCAATTATTGATGATGCTTATGTTTACATTTCATCATTTTTTCCACGATACTCTCTAATTCCATCATTCCAAGGGTATGTTGTGTACTTCAAGTTTCTCCGTCGCGTTAGAAAAATGAAGCAGTATCTTTGGATTCTTATCTTCCAGCAGATAACTTTTGATGGGTCCAAATACTGTCACGAGTTCTTCACTATTGCATGTAGGCAAATAAATTCTAAGTACACGCGGGTCATAGTAGCGAAAATACATCGGCTTTGCATTTGTATCGTAAACCATTAAGAACTTGCGCAAGTGTCGCTTCAGATCCCGGAATGCTGCTGCTGTGTGTACAAAGATTCCCCAGTTATCGCCCCAGCCTTTGTCGATCAACCAATCCATGAATGGCTTACCCTGTTCGAGCTTCACCAGGTAAGGCGCAGCTTCCGCCAGATCAGAGTCTAACTCACCCATATAGAGACATTCAAACTCGCACCCTGATTGCAATACTGCCGGATAGATACCTTCATTCCTCGCACCATCCAGAATGGCATACAAGTGAGAGTTGTCACTTTGCGGCATGGACCAGAGCAGATCGGCAATTATTTTAGAAGTGGATGATGACATAGTTTGACCCCCTAGGCGCTTGCGTTAGCTGCTTCCCGTGCTTTTCTGGCGGCTTCGCATTTTTCACAAAATGGCGTACCGGTCTTGGCAGCTTGTTTAAGTGCTGTCGCTTGTGGAGAAGTGCCCTTGGATGCAACACTATGCGGAGAAGCGCCCTTGGATGCAGCGCTATTTTGCATCACATGAGCCGCGGGCGGTGCACCTTTTCCACCCGGCTTCGCTTTATCCGCTTCCGTAGGCGCTTTGGGTGCAGCGGGTGAGCTACCTGAGCCAGTTCCCGCACTGCCTCCGCTATTGATGAACACCATCGTCCCCTGAATAAATACGCCTGCGGGGCTCAGATTGATAAAGTTGCCGCCTACCTTGAGTGTAAGGCTTGTGCCCGCTTCAATCACCAGATTAAGGCCCGCCTTGAGATGAATTTCCATACCGGCATCAAGTGCATGTTTCATGCCTACCTTCTGCTGGTAATCCATCGCCACATCCTGCGAGAGGGTTCCACTTACTTTTTCATTCTGATCACCCTGAATGGTCAGGTGTTTATCGCCGTCCACCTTTTCCAATTGGTCACCTGTTACGATCAAATGCCGGTCTTTTCCAATCCATTCCAGAGAATCATTCTTGACGCGATTATCCTGATTCCGCTCAGCATGTAAAAATACTTGTTCACTGCCCTTTTTATCCTCAAAGCGCAATTCATTGAATCCCTCTCCTCCCTTGGATGAGTTGGACTTAATCGTGCTTTTCGTCATTTCTCCTGGCAGCTCATACGGTGGCATTTGATCGGCGTTGTAAACACGCCCCGTAATGATGGGTTGATCAGGATCACCTTCGAGAAAACCAACAATGACTTCCTGACCAATGCGTGGAATGGCAATCATGCCCCAATTCTTTCCGGCCCAAGGGTGCGATACCCGTACCCAGCATGAACTGTTTTCATTCTTCTTGCCAAGGCGATCCCAATGAAACTGTACTTTGACCCGCCCATACTTGTCCGTATGGATCTCTTCACCCGACGGACCAACCACTACGGCGGTCTGCGGGCCTTGCACGAAGGGTTTTGGTGTTAATCGTGCGGTTCGATAGGGTACGCTACTGTCAATCACTGAAAAATTGTTGCTGTAATGGCTACTGGCACTAGACGATGAATCAAAACTATCAATGCGGACATTGTGCGTTACGGCAGTTACCAGGTATTCGCGGTTTTGATCAGCGCGTGGAAACAGCGCTAATTTAAACAGGCCACCGCAAATCAAGCCATGCACATTACCATTGCCCTGCATGCGCTCATACTGGCTTTGCAATTCCTGTATGCGAATCTTGACACAATCATCTCCTTCATCGTTTTTGACATACTCTCCTGGATAATCATAGACCTCAAAACTGGCTCTATCGTGATCCCGGATAATATTGGAATTAACATGCAAGTCAGTCTTCGGGTGTTCAAAATCATAGTCATTTAAGCAATAAGTACCGGTTTGCAGTTTTTTGGTGATATTCCAACCTGAAATGCACTCACCTTCCCTGACCACAGCCTGATCCGGTGGATAGTAAGAAATGTCGTAACAACCAGACATCTTGTCGTGGCAGGCCATGTCATTGGCCAAACAAAGTGTGTGTTTGCCTTGCTCATGCTTAAAATAATAATAAATGCCCTCTTGCTCCATCAGCCGGCTGATAAAATTGAAATCGGTTTCACGATACTGCACGCAATAATCCCAGGTACGATGACTGCCTTTTAATCGATCCTCAATATCGGAGTACCCCTGCTCTCGAAGCACACCCTTAATGATATCCGGCACGGTTTTATTCTGAAAAATCCGGCAATCCGAAGTACGAGTCAAAAGCCAAAGCCACGGGTGAATCGTTGCAAAATAGATCGCATAACGCCCTTCGCTGACACCTTGCGAGATACTGCTGACATAGCCATTAAAAAACCGTTTGTCTTGTGCGTGACTGAGTCGGATGGAAACATTTTGGCCGAGCAGGTCTTCAAAATTGATGTCTTCGGTGCTGCCCATTTCCACATTGATCGAAAAAAGACGCCCTAATTCCTCGGTCACGGTCATTTCGCGCAATAACAACACATCAGCACCCAGTGGGGTGATGATTTCGATTTCACGATTTTGTTGTATTGAGGGCATAGTTTTTAGCTCATGGGTAGATTAAAGAATTATTCAAACCGATAACTGAATTCACCATTCTGCACACCAACATTAACTGCTGAAATCGCTTCCCCAGTCATCATTTTGGTCAAAAATTGCTGGCTGATGGTTGGCAGTACCGTATTGGTCAAAATCGAATCAACCACTCGGGCGCCGCTTTCGAGTTCGTTACAACGATCGGCAATCAATTGCACCACGGTGTCATCGTAACCAAATGGAATGCGGTGGTTAGCTTTAATGCGCTTCTCGATTCTATTTAATTGCAGCTTGATGATGACTCCAAGCATTTCATCGCTGATCGGATAATAAGGGATGGTTACCAATCTACCGAGAAGCGCTGCAGGGAAAATTTTAAGTAAAGGTGTGCGCAATGATTTGGCAATTTCATCCGCGCCAGGCATCAATTCAGGATCCTTACATAGATTCATGATCAAGTCGGTACCTGCATTGGAGGTCAGGAGGATGATGGTATTTTTGAAATCGATAAAGCGGCCTTCCGCATCTTCCATCCAGCCTTTATCAAACACCTGGAAAAAAATTTCGTGCACATCCGGATGCGCCTTTTCAACTTCATCCAGCAAGATCACGCTATACGGTCTGCGCCTGACGGCTTCGGTCAATATTCCGCCCTCGCCATAACCGACATAGCCTGGGGGAGAACCTTTTAAAGTAGACACTGCATGGGCTTCCTGATACTCGCTCATATTAATGGTGATGATGTTTTCTTCACCGCCATACAACGCTTCAGCCAACGCCAAACCGGTTTCCGTTTTACCGACTCCGGAAGATCCGCATAATAAAAATACGCCGATCGGTTTACCAGGATTATCCAGATTAGCGCGTGAAGTCTGTACGCGCCTGGCAATCATATCCAGAGCGTGCCGCTGACCAATTACGCGCCGATTCAATGTCTCCCCCAGATTGAGAATAGCGTCAATTTCATTTTTCACCATGCGTCCCACTGGAATTCCGGTCCAACCGGCTATTACAGATGCCACGGCTTGACTATCCACCGTCGGAAACATCAGTGGTTGCTCCCCTTGCAACTCGACAAGCTGCTGCTGCAGTAATTTTAATGTGGCAAGCATTTGTGGGTTGGAATGGTGACTGGATGTCTCATTGCCCGATTGCAAATCCACCTCAGGCTGTTGATTGCGCAGCTCAATGCGCAATCCAAGAATTTGATCAATCAACTGCTTCTCCTTGAGCCATCGCTGTTCAAGTTGTTCCAGCCTCAGTGCTTCTTCAGTTAATTTGGTCTCAACAATCTGCTTTCTATCCTTGATATCGACGCCGACTGCATGCTCCCGCTCGATAATGCCAGCTTCTGTTTTAAGCGTATCAATTTTGCGACGACTATCTTCAACTTCAGGAGGAATCGCAGATTGGCTGATAGCAACCCGTGCGCAAGCAGTGTCTAAAACACTGACACATTTATCCGGCAGTTGCCGGTCGGGAATATAACGATGCGATAATTTGACTGCATCCTCAAGGGCTTCGTCCAGCAATAACACTTTATGGTGCTTTTCCATCACATTCGCAAGACAACGCACCATTTGAATGGCTTTTTCCTCATGCGGCTCATCGACTTTGACCACCTGAAAACGCCGAGTCAGTGCAGGATCCTTTTCAAAATATTTTTTGTATTCCGACCAAGTCGTGGCAGCGATTGTGCGTAATGTGCCGCGAGCCAGCGCTGGTTTTAGCAAATTGGCCGCGTCACCGGTACCGGCCGATCCGCCCGCGCCGATCAAGGTGTGCGCTTCATCAATAAACAGGATGATGGGTTTTTCCGAGGCTTGTACTTCATCAATTACCTGGCGTAACCGGTTTTCAAATTCTCCTTTCATGCTGGCGCCCGCTTGCAGCAACCCCAAGTCCAATGTCCTGATGCTCACACCTTGTAATGGTGGTGGTACATCGCCGCTCGCGATCTTTAAAGCGAATCCTTCAACCACGGCAGTTTTACCAACCCCTGCCTCCCCCGTCAGTATGGGATTATTCTGGCGCCGCCGCATCAGGATATCAATCAGTTGGCGAATTTCATTATCCCGGCCGACAATAGGATCAATTTTTCCTTGGCGCGCAGCTTCCGTTAAATCAACTGAAAACTGCTGCAGTGCTTTTTGTTTTCCCATTTGCGCCGCTGGCATGGCGCTGGAATATTCTCCTGGCGGAGCATTCCCCGCCAATTGGCTGCCATCCGATGCCACCATCTGGTCTTCTGGCGACCCTTGAATGATGGCGTTTAGCTCGTCAACCAAAGTATCGGTATTGATTTTCTTGAATTCTTGCGAAATCATCAGCAATTTGTTGCGCAGCGCGGACGTTTTTATAATGCCGACCACCAGGTGACCGGATCTTATCTGATTGCTGGCATACTTAAGGCTGGCATATAACCAGCCTTTTTCGACTGATTCTTCGACATCAGTGGAGAAATCCGACAAACTGGAAGCCCCTGCAGGCAAGCGATCCAGCAATTGAACAAAATCATTCGACAAGCGTGATGGACTCAATTCGAATCTTTTAATGATACGATGCACATCGGAATCGGGTAATTGAAGGATTTGATGCAGCCAGTGCACCACCTCAACATAAGGATTGCCGCGCATTTTACAAAAAACGGTTGCGCTTTCTATGCCTTTGTATGCCAAATTGTTCAACTTTCCAAATAAGGCTGCGCGGCTAATTTCCGTCATAGGTTCTTCTCCATATCAATAAACATGTCTCTCGCATCATGTGTTCTGTTTTTTATCGCAAGCCAACTGTTCCAACCCAACCAACTATGTTTGCCGAGTCGGGCGATCGACACCTCATTTTTCTTTAGAACGAGATTTAAATCCCACTTGAATTCAAAGCCAATATAATTTTTAATCAGATCAGAAAATGCGATTATTTTTTCCCCGTTTGGCAATAGTGACTCAAATTGTTGCAAATCAAGTGGTCCAGCCACGATACGAAACTTATGCATGCATTGCCAACTGCGTTTTCCTATCGTAGCGGAAACCCCCAGTTGACCTGATTGCTGATCAGTATCCAAATAACACAAGCTATCTTTGGGTATCGTAAGCCACTCACCCACAAACTCTTCCACTGCGATAGGCACTTGAAAGTAGGCATGCAATATTGCAATCAATCCACTGGCATGTTTTGTTGAGCCGCCCATATGTACTGCAAAATGCAATTTTGCATGATCAGAGATGCCATCACGTTGCTGCTGCGAGCGCTCTGCGATTCCCAGCAACGACCCTACATAAAAACTGAAACGGTCATTTTGCGGGCGGTCAAGCTGCACAGTGGGTTCTTTATCCGCCCATGCGCGATAAAAAAGACTGAGTAACCGATGGTGAAAAAGATCGGCAAATTCTGCTAGCGTTGGATCTCTAGCGATATTACTGCGATTTCTTGCAAACTCGGTAAGATGAAGAGGCAAAGGACCATTGGGGCCAAATAAGCCAAAGAAAAACACTTTTAATGCCGGCGGATAGTCCGCATTCTCGTCAAAAGTTGCAATGGCTGCTGGCGCAAATTGCAGGAATGGCAATTGCCCCATGCGAATGGCATCATCGCTGGGTTTTACCGAATAGCCGAACCGCTGTTTATCAGGATACATGCACTCGATTAAGCGCACGAACTGATAAAAATCATACTTGTAGGGTTCTTGCTGAAGATCCTTTAGCACCGCTACAACAGAATTCTGGTTCCTGATCTGACTGGCCATTGCATTATCTCACCGCGTTCTTTAGTTGAAATCCTGACCTGTGTAAAACTATTCATGGATGCATATTTACAAAGAAAACGATCCAAAACAGCACCCATTAGAAAACTGCTCCCCCCCGCAAAAGCCGCTTCATCGAACGTGACCGTGATTTCCAATCCACGCCCGAACGTGATGGGACCTTTGAGCGGAACCCGGCAAGTTATCGGGCGGCATTGTATCGACTGCAGTCCCTCAATTTGCTTGGCTATCGCGTGCTCGGAATAATCTGCATATAACGCTAACATATCACGCAGTGCCTTGGCACCTTGCTGCCGGTCATTATTGACCAAGCTAAGATAGTTCAGTGATAAATGGTTGATTAAACGCCACATATAACTGCTTTCCGTAGCGGATGGCTTGGGATCCGTAGGGCCCACCAAACAAACGATATGGTCAATAGGTGCGCTTACTTCCCAACTAAAATCAGACTTGCCGCCATCCAATAACAAAAGCTTTGGCAAATCCCTATTGGTACAAAGTGCCCGAACGCCCAGTTGTTTCATTTCAGTATCGAAAGGCATCTGGCTGGAATCCACTAGGGATAAATAGACTTCGCTACCAACATATTCAGTTTTTAAACTATTTGAACTGGTATTGACTGGAAATAAGGTGGGTTGACGTCTGATTGTATAGTACGCAAAAGTGCCGGTATTTCCACTGTGCTCATGAGAATTGGAATAAAAAGGACGGAACGTCTGCTCTGATTGCATATCGCTTCCAAATCCGATGACTTCGAGAATACTGAAGACCTCAAAATCATTGGATTTGGTTTTATCGACAACCAGATGATGTTCAGCATTATGCTGTTTCAAGTGAATGCGATCCGCACGCTTTTCAAACAAATTGATCGCCGGCGTACAATTCAATCTGAAATTTTCTGCATGAACAACGTGTTCTAATTTATCCTGCGAAACATCCAGCAAAATCAAAATTTCAATTTCATCCGTATCGCATTGCTGGATCACCGTGTTAAGGTGATTCAATTGAAAAAACAAGAAACGCTCAGGCAATGCAAAATATTCCTGCAAGAGACGGTAGCCCTGAAAGGTTTGTGCCGTATCGGGTAATAAGGATTCTTCCTGACTGTAGCCCACCGATTGAAGCATCGAGCGATCCACAACATAGCTTTGCTGATTTGATGGATTTCTGATTACAACCGACAGGCAATGCCCCATGATTAATTCATAGAGTTGTACAGGCAGGCTGCCCGTGCCATGCAAGTAAAACGTTAATTGATCGGTAGCCAGTTGATTAAAGCGATAATTTGCAGCAGCCTGCAGTTTTATTCTAAAACCTGATTTTATTTTTTTGGTATGTAAACCAGGATGAACCGGCACCTGCCCCAAGGGTAAATAAACAGCTTCCCTGACCCGGATTGGCCAGACATTCACTTCGTGCGCAATTTTGAATTCACACCGACTCCGCCCTCCACCTACGGCCCTGCTGAAGAACTTAGTTCCTCGATTCAGCACAAAACCCGCTTCAGTGATTCCCCCTTTATAGTCAGGATTAATCTGCACAATCATCATTGATGGCAAGGGGGCAAGGTAATGCGGATACACGATTTCCAGCAAATGTTGCGTGAAACGGGGAAATTCCGCATCCATTTTCAATTGAATGCGTGCTGTCAGAAAGGCAAAACCCTCTAGTAATCGCTCTACATAGGGATCGCTACATTCAGTGCTCCCCAAATCGAGATTTGCGGCAATTTTTGGATAGCGCTTGGCGAATTCAAATCCCATCTCGCGGATGAATCGCAATTCTTTCTCATAATAATCAAGCAAGCGCGGTGTCATTTTTGTCCTTGGATTTTAATGCATGTCATAAATAGTCACTTGACTGCTTTCCAATTCAACTTCAGTCCGTAAATGTAAACGCAAAGGTAGTGGCTTTGCGCATATTTCACCTTCTATTTCAAAAACAAAGACGTTATGTTCTTTTTTATTCTTATCTGCGATCGCTTTAACGGTTAATGTTTTTTGGATTATCCTCGGTTCAAAATCAATAATGGCTTTCAACAACAAACGCTCTAATTGGATCATATCCAATCCAGAAACAGTCTTTCCCGTAAAATCCGGCACGCCGAAATTAATAACCGATCGCGCTGTTTCAGGGAACTCATCGAGTTCCTTGCTGGGAACATATTGAATGGCATTAAATAACCATTCGAGATCCCGCTTTACGCAAGATTGAATATCCTGCTTTGAACTAATAGAAGCACTTAGCGTATTATATTGAGCCTGCAATCCAACCAGTTGGTGGTGCAATTGATGTCGTTTCTCTTTCTGCCCATCAGTTCCCATGCCATCGTGATTGATTGGCATATTGGTTAAATTATTCAAATCCTGCTCGACCTGCTTAATTTCCTGCTTAACTTTGCTTATCAACTGATTGACCGGATCTTCATTGGTAAGCCGATCCAACAATGATGGTAAAAAAAGGTCTTTTGAGAATGTTCCCAAAATATTACCCCTCAACATGACTTGAAGCAGATTTGATATTAATTGTTCGGGTTTCCAGCAGGGGATATTCGGATTGATCGGTTATCCACATTTTCTGCCCATATCCGATACTTAAATCATGCGGAAATTCTTGCCAAACCGTTTTACGAGACAATGCCAAAAGTGGATCTGCCTGATAAGATCGTGGGTACCGAGCTGGCATCAATCCGTAGCTTTCTCCACCATTTTGCCAAGTAAAATGTGTCGGAAGCCACACAACATCTCGTAAATCAACAGGCTCCTCGATTACAATCGAGTGTAGGTTTTCCAAACTTGTCCATATATAACGGCCGTCGATAATAGCTTCTATGACAGGGCCAATTCGCGCATCGCTATCAGCCAGCCATGCAAACGATTCATTGTTTAGTGTTCCACCGAGACTTGGCGCTTCCTCAAATGCCTGTATACGAAACGCTCGAGAAGCCTCATATTTTTCTTCCGCAGCCAACCTTAGCGCTTGAAGCATCAATGCAATCCATTGCTTGGGTTCTCCGATAATCATGGGCTCTTTCTGTCCCAGAAAAACCTGCTCCCTGATTCGTTCACAAGCAATAACCTGGTGATACATCAACACCATGGCGATTGAACTATCATCCAGTTCCTTCACAACTTTTAATTGGGTCAGCGCTCTATCCCATTGCCCCATTACCGCCAACAATTGAAATAAAAAGACTCTATCCAGAGCATTCGAAGGCTGCTTTTTAATTCGGTCTTGCAGCAATCGCAACGACTCGTCTAAGTTACCCAACTTTAAGCAATCTTCAGGTGTCATGCTGGCATTATTAATTTAATTGAGTGTTATTAAGGAAGCATCAACTCACTCGCACAGTCGTCATCATTTGTGATGAATCAACACTTCCGTTACCTATTACGCCACTACTATTCAGCTTTATTTGTTTCCAGATTCCATTTTTTGTCACCTGTGGAAGTGCCTTTTTTACCGTCACCAGTTACAGGTGTGTAATTCCATGTAATTTTGTCATATACAAATGTCACTGTTTCATTTGGGCGGCCGGAGCCACCACCACCTATTGAAACAGATTGAATCATTGCATTTTCTAAAACATACTTGAGATAGCACACTCTTTCCCCGGTTTCCTGACATACTTCCAGCACTACTTTGGCAATATGTGTTCCCTTGGCGCAAAATAAGTTGAGATCCACGCTCGCCGAGTCAACGCTTTTTGAAACAACAAAAGGACTAAAATCAGCGCGGGCTGCGCCACGGCCTCCAGTGCCGCTAGCGCCGGACATGGGTTGACTCAATCCATGATTAAAAGCAAATACTTCGATCCATTGCTTATGACCATCATCTGTTGATTCGCCTTTAATAGGGTCGCAGTTTAGATAAGTATTCGTAGCCATTTTTTCTCCTTGATTTACTGAGTGATTAATAAAAATAACGCTCAACACATACTTCACACCCTGCTCCGGAAACTAAGTGCGAATAATTCAAATTTTACAACCCGGTTATTTCTTCTCTGAAGGCAATCTTGAAACTAATCGTAAAGACACGGTTAATCCCTCCAGTTGATAATGCGGCCTCAGGTAAAACTTGGAAGTGTAATAACCAGGATTGCCTTCCACCTCTTCCACAACTACTTCTGCATTTGCTAAAGGTTTTTTAGCTTTATCAATTTCAGAAGCAGTTGCAGGATTAGGTTCTACATAGTTATTAATCCAGCTCTGTAACCAATCTTGCATGTCACTCCGTTCCTTAAAGGAGCCGATCTTATCTCTCACAATACATTTGAGGTAATGCGCAAAACGGCAAACTGCAAATAAGTAAGGTAGTCTGGCCGACAAATTTGCGTTGGCAGTTGCATCCGGATCATCATACTCAAAAGGTTTTTGCAACGATTGTGCGCCAATAAATGCTGCAAAATCAGAATTCTTCTTATGCAGGAGTGGCATAAAACCATTCTTCGCCAACTCAGCTTCACGCCGATCATCAATGGCAATTTCAGTAGGACATTTCATGTCGACGCCGCCATCATCGGTAGGAAAGGTATGAGTAGGCAACCCCTCGACAGCCCCACCGGATTCAATGCCGCGAATCCGAGAACACCAACCGTATAATTTAAATGCGCGATTGATATTGACGCCCATCGCATACGCTGAATTGCTCCAGGTATATTTACTGTGATCTGCATTGGCAACATCTTCTTCGAAATCAAATTGTTCCACGGGTGATGTTTTGGCGCCATAAGGCAGGCGGGACAAAAAGCGCGGTAATGTCAATCCAATATAGCGAGCATCCTCGGACTCCCTCAGAGACCGCCATGCTGCATATTCCGGGGTGCCAAATATCTTGGTTAAATCACGTGGATCAGCAAGCTCTTGCCAGGAATCCATATTCATGACTTTAGGAGATGTCGCTGCAATGAAAGGCGCATGCGCCGCCGCTGAAACTTTGGCGATTTCTTTTAGGAATTCCACATCTTGCGGAGAATGGTCAAACTCATAATCCCCGACCAAACAGCCGAAGGGCTCTCCACCAAACTGCCCATACTCATGCGTATAGATTTTTTTAAAGACCGGACTTTGATCCCAGGCCGTTCCTTGAAATTTTTTGAGTGTCTTATGCACCTCTTTTTTAGTGACATTAAACACCTTGATTTTTAGCATTTCATCGGTTTCAGTATTGTTCACCAAATGATGCAATCCTCTCCAGCTGCCTTCCAGTTTTTGAAAGTCTTCATGATGCAGGATCAGATTAACTTGATCACTAAGGCATTGATCAATTTTTGCAATAATTGACTGTATTGTTTTTATCGCGTCATCCGAAATCAGCGTTGTTTGTTCTAAGGCTTGCTCTGCCAGAGTCTTCACTGCACTTTCTACGGCTTCTCTGGCGCTATCTGTTTTAGGTTTAAATTCTTTGAGTAATAAAGCAGAAAAATCGTCTGATTCCTGAACTTTTGCTTCCGCACCGGATGCCTGGATTTCTGTCTCGGCCATTATTAATTCTCCTCAATATTGTTATATTGTTTTATTTGGATTCGCTTTCAGAAACTTCCGAACCTTCACTTTGAGGCTTGGGCATGGAAGCCAATGATTTAAGCAAAGCTGGATCATTTAATAATTCGGTGATTTTTTTCTCAGCGCCGCCTTTTCCATCCATGTAAGTAATTAAATTGGCGAGTTCCGTTCTGGTTTGCAGAAGCTTGTTCAATGCATCAACCTTTTCAGCAACTCTTGCCGGCGAGAAATCATCCATATTCTCAAAAGTAATATCCACACTGATATTTCCTTCGCCGGTTAAAACATTGGGTACTTGAAAAGCAACCCGTGGTTTCATGGCTTTTAGCCGCTCACCGAAATTATCCACATCAATTTCAAGAAAATCTCTTTCGCTGACCTCGGGCAAAGCTTCTGCCGGTTTACCCGACAAATCCGCCATTACACCCATCACGAATGGCAACTGGATTTTTTTCTCGGCACCGTATAATTCAACATCGTATTCAATCTGCACACGTGGCGCACGATTACGTGCGATAAATTTTTGACTGCTCTCGGCCATAGCTTTTCCCCTTCTCTAAAAGTTACTGAGTTTCTCAATGAATCAAAACCCGATTGACTGCAAAAAAGAAATCAGTAGGTCAACGAAAAAATTCTAATTGCTGGAAACAAATTAATCTGTGATAAAAATCACGTTTGGTTAAAGGAAACAGATAAAGAATAATCGTAGCTAAAATCCACTCTCTTCAGAACACATCCGCTCTGTGGCAACAATTCCCCCCATCGTTATTAATAAAAAAACCGGAAAACTATTCTTTCTTATCAGAATCTATGATTTTCTTAAAAACTTGCATATCTTCCGGCGGTATTGCTTCGATAATCTCCAGAAAATTCTTGGTCATTAAGGTTTGCGCAAAGCGAATGATCAAGGAAACCGGATTGGTTGGTTCAGTTCGTTCAAGGTACTTGCAAACTTTTTCAAGAACGCGGGTGACATCTTCGCGATTCCTTATTTCTCCTTGAGAAGATCCATTTTTGTCCACCATGATGCCCTCATCAGCTAAAGAAGATTCTTCCGGGTCAGTGTCCTGACTGGATGCCGCTGCATTTTTACACAGCAACAAAATTGGCTCTAACGCGATCTGCAATTGACTAAAGTCCGGGAGCTCAGCTTCGTTGACTTTCTGTTTGAGAAAATTTCTTATTTCTTGCAGCGTTTCTAATGCTTCTGTTATCAAGTCACTAAAGTTCCGGACTGCTTGCGCATTTTCTTGCGCATGAAACATTTCTTCAATTTGTGCTGGCGTATATCCCGCGTCAACATTTGTACCTGATATTTTTCCCAAACTAATTAAGATATCGCGTATTGATACCCTGACCGGCGGGAACAAAATCATGGCATTCTGAACATCACGCACCAAAATGCCATAATCACCAATTTCGGAGAGCACATTCAATCTGCGTGTAGGATCATTGTCATCTTCACTGTCAAGATTGGGATGAATATCTTCCCAGTACAAGGTCAATAAATCATTAATCAAATGTAGTCCTGAGACTAATCCAGCCAATCCTTCACGCCGTGTCCATGCACGGCTCAGCCAGATGGCTACGCGTAAGTCCTTGGTGCGTAAAAACAATGCTTCGGCACGGGATGCAATGGTATTCCAGTTCGGTTCTTTTTCAGAGACATCGCCCGCAATCCTCTCTTGTGGGCTCTCCAGATCCTCGCTTAATGTGAGAAAATCCGCATCGTACTCACGATCCGGACCGCAAGGTGATTCAGCAGATATTGGTTTCAGTAATCTTTCAATTTCCATATTCATTCGGAGCTATTGATAAAAATGAAATCCATATAGGCACTCAGTTTTTTAGCAAAACCCTACAGAGTCTATACCTTTTCCAAGGAGTTCAAAAGCATTGTTGAAAAGATGAACCGGATTATGTGGCGCGAATCTGATAATCTACACGTGTAAATAGTTCATAGGAATAACCGCACGGTGCGGACGATGCGGTAGTGCCGCTGCACCAGTATCGGCGGGCGTGTGGAGCCAGTGTAAGACTTCATCCGTATGATCATAACATGGACTGATGGATGACGGGCGCGCAGGAGAAGAGACGCACACCGACGCAGAGGGGGTCAGGAAAAAAAGCGTTGCCCATTGCGGACAATATGAGCTTGGGGGAGCAAAGATTCCAATGTACTTCGTGTTGTAAGCAACTTGCCTAAATAAGATTTGTTAAAATAGGGTCTGACCCCTTTGTTTTTACTATGTTCCTTATTGAAATGGGGCCTGACACCTTTTGTCTTAATCCTATTCCATCACTTTTTACCCCTTCGCGTTTTCCCCTCAGGGTACCCCATTGACATTGCAGCTGGACGTTTAGCAAATTCCGGTGGAAAGTCCTGTTTTTCCACGTGCATTGAGTACCATTTCTTACCAAGACCGTTGTAGTATATATAGTGATAGGCATCCCCCGTATTCTCATGCGGCGGGCCCGGTGGAACTTTTCCGTGTGTCACTTGAAAATACCCACCGGAATTCCCAGTAACTTTAACCACCACATTCAACCCGCACATGCTCAAGAATGGATCGCAACCTTCACACGGATAGTCATCGACAACAATAAGAAATACGTTGGCTGCATGCGCTTTTGCGGCTTCATGGAACTTTTCGACGCACCGCACTTCACAATGAGAACCAGCACCCAGCGTCGCTTCGCCGTTATACACTTCCTTCCACCCAGCCCCCCAAAAAGCATACCCCGCACATTTAGCCATACATACCTAAAAGAGATTATAAATGGTCATCATCACCTCCGAGAAGGAGGGTATTCATATTAAACCACATCTATCACGTCACGTGAATAAAAGATCCTATCAACCCACTCCCCCTCGACCTTACGATGCAGAGTCCGACGATTGAAAAAATGGAATCCAGTGATCAGTGAGAGGACAGACAGAACGTTATATGTGCGCTGTCATCAAAACGTATTAACTATCTAAAACATCCTATCACTTCGCGTTTTCCCAATTCCACGTTACACTCAGGTAGAACAAAGTGAGCGACGAGACACCCACCCAATCCCGCTTTAACCCAAGCCATACAGCGTCTCACGTAATCCCTAATGCGGCAGCGGTCCGCACCTCGCTCATAAAGCCGGGGGATCCGTGCGGCGCACCGTTCCAGCGTTTGCAGCGCTACCGTTAGCCCGTTGGTGCTAAAGCGATAGCCCAGAAAATCGAATCCCCGCGCAATCGGTCCAATGCTGGTCTTGTCCGGATGTTGCTGCACGCACAGGTCCGTCATGACCCTATTGACTTCCCGTATCGCGGTGCGCAGTTTCCAACGCGTGGGAGCCAGTATCACCCAGTCGTCCATGTAGCGAACATAGAAGCATCCGAGTCGTTTCATGCGGTCGTCCAGCGGTTTTAGATACAGCGCACCCATCAGCGGCGAGAGGGGGC
This sequence comes from uncultured Nitrosomonas sp., assembly GCA_964647635.1. Taxonomy (GTDB): domain Bacteria; phylum Pseudomonadota; class Gammaproteobacteria; order Burkholderiales; family Nitrosomonadaceae; genus Nitrosomonas. The sequence goes on along the minus strand of CAZYHY010000006.1, from coordinate 74,110 downwards.
AGCCGAGCGAGATGCCGCGTTCGATGCCGTGGTAGTCGCCGCCGTCACACACGAACCGTTTGAGGTATTGATGGATCAGTTTCAGCACGCCGTTGTCGGATACGTGCCGCGATATAAGCGCGTAGAGGATGTCATGGTCGATGCTCGCATAATAGCCTTTGACGTCGGTGCGGAATGCAAAGCGGTGCTGTGCGACATGCGAAGCGACTTCCCTCACCGCGCCTTTGATTCCGCCTGTCCCGGCCAGGTGATAGCAACGCGTGGAGAGGTGCGGTTTGAGATGCGCGGTCAGCACGATGGTCAGCGCTTTCAATACCAGTGCGTCCCGTGCTTGCCAGAGTTCCGTTCTGCGTTCCGCCCCACGCACTAAGTCCAACGCTCCGAGCCGATACCGCCCCGCGCGTAATTGCGCTTGCAGGCTTTCCTTTTGTTTCTCCCAGTCATGGCGAAGCGACCAGACACCATCATTGTAATGATAATGTTCACGCTTTTTGCAGAGCCATGCATAGGCCTAGTCGATGATGGCGTCGGAAGCGATTTGCGCTAGCAGGGACGATATAGTCATTGTGGCATTATATGGCACAGTGGGTGATCCAGCAAAAGTGGGTCTGTCGCATTGGCTGCAAAAGAGGGTGTAAGCCGGAACTTTCGGGATTTTTGAAGTTGAGGTCGTAATAGCGTTTCTGAAAAAAACATCGCCAAGGAGAATAAATGCGTCACTGCCAATAAAAAATGAGAAGCTGTTCCATAAATGTGTCATTGTCACTCATAAAATCTCAACAATGTCTGATTTGCGCAGTGAGAATTCTCACAGGCTTTGTAACCAATATTTCTATATACTTAACAATACAATGGGCATTTGTCAGAGATGGGGAGGAAAGGATAGAAAATGGAACGGGCATCGCTATTATTTATCTGGTTTATCCTTGTCGCTTCTTGTCTGATTCTGGCAGGCTGCTCCAGCACACCCAAACCTCCCGTAGCATTAGTTTCTCTTAATGTACAACCCAATATCAATCCTTACACCACAACTACAGCAGAAACAAAAGCGCCGGAAGCAAGACCGGTTGTGATCAGATTTTACGAGCTTACTTCGCTAGCAGCATTCAGTTCCGCAGATTTTTTCTCGATTTTTAATGACTACACAGCGACGCTTGAGAACGAATTGAAAACGAGTGAAGAATTTAGATTAGCACCAGGCCAGAAGCAGAAATTTAACCGAACATTGAATATCGATACTCGTTATGTGGGTGTCGTTGCTGCTTTCAAAGATCTTGAACAGTCACAATGGCGCGCATCTGCAACCATTCCGCCAAAAGAAGAAGCGCCTGAAATCTATATTTTTTTAGATGGCAATAAAATCCAAATTGGCGCCAAACCAGAGTGCGGATTCTTTTGCCAATTGCTGTCGCCCAAGCCACCGCCGGGAACATTGTATGAAGTTATAGAATAGGCTCGCTAATGAAAGACTTTCAATCCATTAGTTTAATTATTAAATCATCAGAGAAATAGTATGTCCTGGAATAATAAAGTTATTTGGTCGGAAGGCATGTTTCTCCAACCCCAGCATTTTCAACAGCAAAATCGTTATCAAGAACGATTGTTAGAAAATCGCATTGCGCCAATGCTGGGTTATCACTGGGGATTTAGCAGCCTTGAACTCAATTCGGCTGCATTAATGCTGGGTAAGATACAACTCACTTCAGGGCGCGGAATTTTCCCTGATGGCACACCGTTTAATTTTCCAGAGCAGGATAAAGCACCGCTGCCACTGGATATTGATGTTAATTTACGCGATGAAGTCATTGTACTTGCACTGCCCGTGCAACGCGTCAGCGCAACTGAAACGGATTCAGGTAACGGCCAAGACGCCAATTTAGCGCGCTACTCTGTTGAAGAAATTGAAGTTCCAGACAACAACACACAGAACCCAAGCAACGCACCCTTACAAATTGGACAACTTCGCTTCAGGTTGATGCGTAAGCGCGATGCCACAGACGCTTATACCGTTTTAGGTGTAGTGCAAATTTCTGAACGCCGCGCGGATAACCAAGTCGTGCTGCACAAAGCATTCGTCCCGCCATTGTTACACGTTGGTTCTGATGTCATGTTAAGCGGTTATTTGCAAGAATTATGTGGAATGCTGCATCAGCGGGGTGAAGAATTGGCTTCGCTGATTACACAGCCCGGCCATCGTGGGATTGCAGAGATTGCTGACTTCCTGATGCTGCAAACTATCAATCGCTATGAACCATTGTTTATGCACCTCACAAAGGTTTCAATCCTGCACCCGGAAAGATTATATAGTCTATGTCTTAATTTTGCGGGAGACATGTCAACTTTTGATGAAAAAAACTCTCGTCGGCCTTCCAGTTATATGGAATACCAACATGACGCGCTAGCACTGTGCTTTGGTAGTCTCATGGAAGAACTTCGCCGCCTGCTTGCACAAAAAATAATTTCAAGCGCAGTTCCGATTCAACTTGAAGAACGCCAACATAGCATACGCATAGCACTGGTTCATGATAAAGGCTTATTCAAATCTGCGAACTTCATTCTCGCTGTTAACGCGCAACTTCCTGCTGAAACCATACGAGTAAAAATCCCAGTTCAAGTAAAAGTCGGGCCATCAGAAAGAATACGCGATTTAGTTAATCTCGCCTTACCAGGCATACCCTTGACTCCTCTACCTGTTGCGCCAAGGCAATTACCTTTTCATGCAGGATTCAACTATTTTGAATTGGAACGGAAAAATGAATTATGGAAGCAATTGGAGCATTCAGCTGGTTTAGTGATACATATTGGAGGAGAATTCCCAGGACTCACTCTTGAACTCTGGGCAATAAAAGAATGAGATAGCTTGACGTTCAATCCTGTTAAGCTTCTCAACTTGTTAATTTAAAAGATTAAATCTTATTATGAGCCAGAATGACCCCTTTGCATCACCAGACTTGGATAAGACAATCATCATGCCATCTCCTGGTGGGCGTACTCCTCCCGCACAGCGATCTTCCCCTCACTCACAATTCGGCGTACCGATTGACAAGCCAATAATTGATAGCGATCACACGCCAGCAGTAACCGGGCTCAATCCCTTAATCGCTGCAGCCAACCCGTTATTAAATACCACCGCCCTATTACGAACAACCTTGCACCATAACGATCTAGCTGGATTGCGTGATTACCTTGTACAAAGTATCAAGACTTTTGAAAACCAAGCCAGAGCCGCTGGAGTGCCATCCGAGAAAGTTATTGCAGCGCGATATGCACTATGCACGTTTGTTGACGAGTGTATTGCCTCCACGCCGTGGGGAAGTAATGAGTGGGGAAAGTACAGTTTACTCATCCTGTTTCATAATGAAACTGTCGGTGGCGAGAAGTTTTTCCAGTTATTAGCAAAACTTGCTGAAAATCCTAAAACCAATCTCGACATACTCGAATTTATGTATGTCTGCCTTACCTTAGGATTTGAAGGACGCTATCGCGTCATGAATAACGGCAAGAGCCAATTGGAGGCATTGCGTGAGCGGCTTGCTCAGATCATTGGAAAAGAACGCAACAAATTCGAACGGGAATTATCACCGCATTGGCATACGGCTGGTTTCAAGCGCGCCAAGTTTTTTTTATTCATGCCGCTATGGATTTTAGCCTCCTTATGCGGATTAGCCCTGCTAATAGCCTATTTGAGTTTTAGTTTCTTATTGAGTGACGCTTCAGACCCAGTATTCGCCCAGATACAATCGGTTCGCACCGCAAATACCATCCAGCATCAATTGCCAATATCACAACCACCCGCAAGCCCTTACATTACCGAATTTCTTACTCGGGAGATCAATCAAGGATTATTGACTGTACGCAATGAAAATAACCGCCATATCATTACATTGCTGGGTGACGGAATCTTCTCGCCTGGCAGTACGGTTGTTTCCCAATCATTTGTACCTGTCTTGAAACGTGTCGCTGATGCTTTAAACAAAAGAACCGGCCAGATTCAAGTTTTGGGTCACACCGACAATCGGCCTATCCGAACAGTAAAATTCCCTTCCAACTGGCATTTATCGCAAGAACGCGCTCATTCTACCGGGCAGCTTCTCGTCAAAATGGGGGTGGCCAGCAACCGAATACAGGGAGAAGGCCGAGCAGATGCCGAACCCATTGCTTCCAACGATACTCCTGAAGGTCGTGCAAAAAATCGGCGAGTCGAAATAATTGTTGACTAGGCTTTGATTCAATAATTGTTGGTATATGCATATATCTAGTGAGTAACCTGAGATTAACTAAATGAAAAAGATTCTAAAACTGCTGTTCAACCGCTTAACGTTGACGATCCTTGGTCTAGTTGCTATCAGCGCACTCATATGGTTTGCAGGTCCACTCATCGCATTTGCTGACTATTATCCATTGGCATCGGATACGCACCGGATGATACTTATCGCAGTGATTATCGTCTTTTACATTGGGAAATTAGTCTGGAAATTCATTCAATCCAAGAATTTGAATACTCGCTTCATGGAAGGACTACTTCAGCAACCCCCTGCACAGCAAGATTCCATGAATAGCACAGGCAACGAAGAAGTTGCATTGCTGCAAAAACGTTTTGAAGAAGCGGTCGCTGTATTAAAGAACACAAATTTCGGTAAAAAACACGCCTTGCTCGCGAAACTCAACCGACAATATGTATATGAACTTCCCTGGTATATTTTTATCGGCGCACCCGGGTCAGGAAAAACGACAGCGTTGGTGAACTCAGGACTGCAATTTCCACTCGCTGAGCGTTTTGGTCAGGAAGTTATACATGGGATTGGCGGCACTCGAAACTGTGATTGGTGGTTTACCAATGAAGCCATTTTACTTGACACTGCGGGCCGATACACCACGCAAGAAAGCAATCAAGAACAAGACAGTGCCGCCTGGAGCGGATTCCTGAAGCTGCTTAAGAAATATCGCCCCCGCCGCCCCATCAACGGTATCATCGTCACCGTCAGCCTGACAGATTTACTGCAACAAACGCCCGCCCAAAGAGAAGCGCAAGCAAATTCCATACGTCAGCGTATCGAAGAACTCCATTCCGAGCTTAATATCCGCTTTCCTATTTACGTGCTTGTTACCAAAATGGATTTACTCAATGGTTTTATGGAATTTTTTGGTAAATATGGCAAAGAAGAAAGAATGCAAGTGTGGGGAGCAACTTTTCCACTGTCAGAAAATGAAGATGCCAGGCCACTTGCTAATTTTGGTTCCGAATTCGCTTTATTGGAACAACGCCTCAACGACAGGCTCATTGATTACTTGCAAGATGAAAGAGATATTCAGAAACGCGCCCTACTCTATACTTTTCCCCAGCAATTCAGCGCACTGAAAGCTACGCTCGGAGATTTTCTCAATCAAATCTTTTCGTTGTCACGCTTTAATCAACCGCCACTATTACGTGGCATTTACTTTACCAGTGGTATACAAGAAGGTAATCCGATTGATCGCATCATCAGTGGTTTTGCGCGAGCACTGCAACTTGACGGCAGGCAATTAATTCCTCACAAACCCAGTGGAAAAAGCTTCTTCCTATCACGGCTCATTCAAGATGTCATATTGAACGAGGCAGAAATTGCGGGCACTAATCTTCGCTGGGAACGTCAACGCGCATTGTTGCAATGGAGTGTTTCTTTCATTGCAATATTTTTTACTCTTGGCTTGATTGCCGCATGGGCAATTAGCTTTACCCAGAATCAAGCTTATGTCGCAGAAGTATCCGCAAAAATACCTGAGGTTTCCAAGCAGGTTGAGCAGCTCCCCGTGGTACAGAATATCAATATGCCAGATCTCATCGCTGCGCTCAAAACCGTGAAGGAACTTGCCATAATCCCCGGCAGTAACATGGAATCACCACCACTTTCCATGAGCATGGGTCTTTATCAAGGCGATAAACTGACAGCTGCGGCGAATAGTTCTTTTCAACGGTTACTGCAGGATGCATTTCTTCCGCAACTGATACTGCGTATCGAATATATACTCAGCAGCGCTAATGCCAGTAATATGGAATTATTATATGAAGGTCTTAAAGCCTATCTTATGCTGCATCAGGCCGAACATTTTGATCCGGTAGCTTTAAAGGCTTTTATTATGCTGGATTGGGAAGTCAGCTTGCCACGGGAATTTACCCATGATCAACGCAAGATTCTGGAATCACACCTGGATTCCTTATTGAGCCATGACCATTTAGCTTCCCCCATTCCAATCAATACGCAACTTATCAACCGGGTACGCTCCATCATCGCCAAGACGCCTTTAGCACAACGGATTTATAACCGCCTAAAACTTCAAGCAATGAATATTGAAGTGCCTGAGTTTACTATCGCAACAAGCGTAGGATCGGCAGCCCCCCTTGTATTCGAGCGCAAAAGCGGCATGCCGCTTAGCAAGGGAATATCAGGTTTATATACCTATGATGGCTATTACAATTTTTTCCCGCAAGCAACCAACGAAATCACCCAGCAGCTTGCTCAAGAAGAACCTTGGGTACTCGACCTGCCCGAAAAACAAAGCAAATTAATATTCAACTCCCAAGATGAATTTCGAATCAATGAAGAAGTTCGCCGCTTATATTTGCAAGACTACACAAAAAATTGGGATGCCTTCATTAATGATATAAAACTCATCAATGCAAACTCCTTGCAAAAAAGTATTGAATTAACACGACTTCTTTCTGCCACCGATTCTCCACTCTCAATATTGTTAAAAGCCATCGCCAAAGAAGTTACATTGGTCAATACTGATCCCGCTGAAAGAAATATGGTTGAGAAAGCCACCAATCAAGTAAAGAATGCAAGCAAAACTTTAAAACAGTTACTGGGACGTTCGGAAGAAAAAATAATGACTGCAGAACTTGTTTCAAGACCGGAGCATATGGTTGACGAGAAATTTAAGGAATTGCGTCGCTTGGTGCAGGCGCCAAGTCCTGGACAACCAGCCCCCATAGACGCATTACTTTCTCAGGTCAATGAACTGTACTTATTCCTTACGGCAACTGAAGAAGCACTAAACACAAACACTACGCTTCCAACCAGTAAAGTACAATCAGAAATGGGAGCCAACGCCCGTCGCTTAAATGAACCTCTACGTTCCATGTTTACAACACTTTCTTCCAGCAGTCAGAATCAGACTGAAGGAATGACGCGTGGTAACTTGAATCAATCGCTCAAAATAGCAATCACTGATTTCTGTCAGAAAGCAATTGCCGGACGATATCCTTTTACGAAAAAAAGTAATCGAGATGTTACACAAGACGACTTTACGCAATTATTCGGTTTTGGTGGACGTTTTGATGAATATTTTCAGAAAGAACTGGCTCAGTATGTGGATAACACGAAACAAGCATGGTATTTCCGACAAACTGGCGATGCTTCCAGAGATCTTCAAGAATTCAAACGCGCGCAAATTATCCGCGATATTTTTTTCCGCGGGGGTGCTCGTGCCACAAACATCAATTTCACGTTCAAACCAATCGATATGGATCCAGCAATCACACAATTTATTCTGGATATCGATGGACAAATGGTGAAATACAGCCATGGTCCCCAAGTACCGGTATCTATTCAATGGCCTGGGCCGCGAGGAAGTACGCAAGTACGTCTACAAATTTCTCCTGCTCAACAAGAAGGCATATCGGGACAAGTCTTTGAAGGTCCTTGGGCGCTGTTTCGCATGTTCGATAACGTGCAAATCAATCCATCCTCACAACCCGAAAAATTCAGCGCAATCTTCAATATCAACGGTAGAAAAGCACAATTTGAAGTAACGACCAGTAGTGTTCAGAATCCATTCCGACTGCAAGAGCTCAAAGAATTCAGATGTCCCTCAACGCTATGATGGGCGACAAAGAATCCTTAACTGTCGGTTGGTACGGAAAAATACCATCTCTTGGCGACTTCGTTTCACGTCGCTTACCTCCCAGTTTTATTGATACCTGGGATACTTGGTTGCAAAAAGCCATGGCAACAAGCCGAGAACAATTAGGCGAACATTGGCTTGATTTATATCTTACCAGCCCAATTTGGCGTTTTATACTCATGCCTGATACGTGTGGCAATACCAAAGTATGGACAGGTATTCTCATGCCAAGTGTCGATAAAGTTGGGCGGCATTTCCCGTTAACTATCGCCACTGAAATTGAACCATATCCCGGCACTATATTATCAATCCTTTCAGCACAGGATTGGTATGCAGCTCTGGAACAAGTTGCACTAGCTTCGCTAGATTTCAATATATCACCTGATGACCTAGATCAGAACTTATCATGCCACCCCCCCCCTATATCTTCAGGTGCAGACTCATCGTTTTATAGTCAGCAATTGAGTGATTGGTGGCGAACCTCGTCTCTTAAAGGTAATAATCATCGGTCATTATCATTACCAACGACAGACGCTCTGATTGAAGTTTTCAATGAGGCAAGTCAAGATGTTTTTAGTAAAATAGGACTCGGCAAGAGTATATGGTGGAAGGTTGATTTTGAAACCGATAAAACACAGTTACACTGTTTTACCGGACTGCCATCGGAAAGTAATTTTTCGATTCTACTTGATAATATTACGCAATAAAGGTGTTTTAAATTTAAAACTAACCTCCTGATTAAAGTTTAAATAATGACTGAAAACCAACCACCAGGTGATAACGATTTAACGATCCTAGCTCAGGAAACAGTAATCGGTTCTCAAGCCAGTATGCCGCGTGAAGAACACGTTCTCCCTATTGGCACAACGCTTGGAGAGTTCGAAATTACCGATATCATTGGGTGGGGAGGTTTTGGGATTGTTTATCTGGTATACGATCATTCGCTACAACGTCAGGTAGCGCTGAAAGAATATATGCCATCAAGCTTCGCCATGCGAAACAATCAAGGAGAAGTCTCCCTAAGATCAGAATCCAACAGAGAAGTATTCCAAGCAGGCTTACGAAGCTTTATCAATGAAGCACGCTTACTTGCACATTTTGATCACCCTTCACTGGTAAAAGTTTATCGCTTTTGGGAAAGTAACGGAACAGCCTATATGGCGATGCCGTTTTACCAAGGTACCACACTCAAAGAGAAAATACGCGATACAGACAAGCTACCCGATGAAAAGTGGCTAAAGGATTTACTATTTCAACTCCTTGATGCACTCAGTGTTCTTCATAAAGACAAGCCTCAGTGTCTACACCGTGATATCTCTCCAGATAATATTCTTATCCTGCCAGAAGGTAGAGCGCTCTTATTAGATTTCGGTGCTGCCCGCCGGGTGATTAGCGATATGACACAATCACTTACGGTTATTTTGAAGCCGGGTTACGCACCGATTGAACAATATGCTGAGGAGGCAAACCTTACGCAAGGTCCTTGGACCGATATTTACGCACTAGCAGCAGTCATTTATTTTGTTATCACCCGCAAAATACCCACCCCATCAGTCAGCCGCCTAGTTTCCGACAAACTCATACCTTTAAGTGAATTTGCAGGAAAACAATATAGCATTGCTTTCCTAAAAGGCATTGATAAAGCGCTGACCGTGAGACCTGAACACCGTCCGCAAAATATTGACGAATTCCGCAGACTTCTAGGCATATCTCAACAGCAGCCAATATCCGGAAATTTCAATACGCCGGACAAACCAGCTTCAAATAAAGGGAAGCTTTTTACCATTCTGTCTGCTATTACAATCATTTCGTTCATCGTAATGAGTCTGTCTTGGAATGATTTTATGGATTCTCAGCAAGCACCAGCTGATATCAAGCCTGCAGATGTTACAACTGATATCAATTCTCCAGAGGTTATTAAATCAGCGCAATTCGATCCGATTCATGAGTTGGAAACAATTTTCAAAGCTCGTGATCGAGATCATGCAGTCACCATATCGATAGACAAAGCACAGGTCACTATTAACAAAGACCAATTACATTTTAAAATCCGCTCCGCAAAACCCGGATATGTTTATATCTTGGCCGTAGGCACCGATCAGTCGGATTTCTTGCTGCTCTTCCCAAATGCAAAAGATCAAAATAACCGCATAACAGCCAATCAGCAAATAAAATTGCCGAGGAATGAATGGAGAATGATTGCAGGAGGACCGCCAGGCACCAATCACTTTATCGCGATTGTTTCAAATTATCCTCGCAGTTTCAGTCATACAGCTCTTCAGAAGACCAATATTTTCGAAACTTTCTCATCTAACGAAACAAAAGAATTGTATCGCTCATACAAAGGCGCATTGCCATTTTTTGCCGGTCAAGCGATATGTCCTTCTGACCAAGCGTCAAGCTGCCAGGAATCCTATGGCGCGGCGTTATTTTCAATCGAGGAAATTAAGATTTGAACAACCTCCCCAAGCCTTGCAAAATAAACAACCTCGTGGCAAGACCACGGGGAATCGCAAGTTAAAAATCACTACCGAATTTTGCAAATCGGTTTTATCGATTATTATTATCGACTCTAATAAATGTCACGCGGCGATTCTCCGGCGCCAGAGGATTGTCCTTATTTATTAGCTCGGTATAGCTTTTACCAATCGCCGTTAACCGGCTTGGCTCAATACCATGCATATGGATGAGATAATTCATGACTGTTTCAGCTCGCGCTGCGGACAGGCGTTGATTTAACTGGTAGGAACCTCTCAAATCCGCATGTCCTTCGATTACAAAACCGAATTCAGCCAGCTTATCCATATTAAGTGCTCTGCCAACTTTATCAAGCGCGTGTTTCGCGCTAACAGTCAATTCTGCGGAGCTAGTATTAAACGTGATCAACATGGAGGCACTTACCTTTTGATTGACTTCTGGCCCCAGTTGGTCATCCATCGGCCTAAAAGATCTGGTTCGGCCAATCTTTTCTGGTGCTAGTGCATCAATTATCGCAGCTTCAGTAATATTACTCTCTTTCAGCACTTTGACTTCTTGTGCATTTGCCTGCAAGGTTAATCCACTCAATAGGATTAGAATCGATGTAAAAAGATTTGAATTTACTTTCATAATAATTCTCCGAGAAAAAACATGATCTTGATCAATTTCATTAACTAGGCATTAACGTTTTATCGTCTGAATCTTTACACCATAAGGCAATTGCAGAATAATTATCCTGTTTTTGATTACCTCGCAGCAATACCTGCTTTTCCAAAGCCGCCAGCCATCGTGACGCCGAAGGCGCCAAATTCAGCATCCGTTCCATTTCATGTTCATCCACGCATTCCCATAATCCATCAGAGCACATCAAAAAAACATCCTCGTGTTGAATTGAAAACTCAGCGGATAAAATTTCAGCTTCGGATCGGTCTCCATTACCCAAAGCTGCGTATAATTGATTTCGAACGGATGAAGACCTCAATTCCTCCTGCTTTAGGTACCCCGCGTCAACCATGCTCTGAGAAATACTATGATCACGGGTTTGTAAGATAATGCGTTCTTTCCGGAAACAATACAAACGCGAATCCCCGATATGGCCCCACGTTGCTCTGCGGTTTACCGTATCTACAATGAGGATTACCGCAGTAGCTCGCATATCTTTCAATTCTTTATTTTTCTGCTGCTTTCTGACAATCGCATCATCCGCCGTATACAAAAGCAACTCAATTGCTCGCGCACTACATTCCGGTTGCTGATGAAATCTATCGTGCACGCTGCTTACAACCAGTTGCGATGCCACATCACCACCAAAGTGCCCCCCCAACCCATCTGACAAAACACAACAAGCAAGATTGGAAGTCGACCAATAATCGCATGCATCCTCATTTACTTTACGCTTACCTGTTTCTGATAATTTCGCAATCTCAAGATACATAAAAACAAATCACTTTGTGACCCAACAAACATCAATCAAGTAAGGGCAAATCAGTAAAAAAAGCTTATGGAAAAACAGATGAATCATGCCTGATTATGGCTTCCTATCTTCCATCCCGAGCTTGGCAATTTGTGCCTCATAGGCCCTCAAAAATTCCTTGCTGAACATCACATGAAAATCTTCTTCCGCTTCATGGGAAATATCACCATAGCGATTAGTAAACATATCCCAAAGGTTAGCTTTACGGTTTAACGAGAAAACCGAGTCAACCAATGTTTTTTGTCCAAGCCGTTTTTCCAATTGATTAGGATTAAAACGGTCGAGTATTCCTGACAAAGCAGAGCGCATTCCAGCCATAAAACCAAATTGATGTGAGCGCAAATCGTTGTAAGCATCTTTCACAGCCTGTAAAGGAGGCATAAAACCCTGCTCTCTGGCTTTAGGAGCGAGTAAATGCATTAAAGCCACTTCTACATTCGGTGAAAGTTTGAGTGGATTATTTTCTCGCGGCCTGATCATGGTCATTTCAGCACGCATTTCGCGCTTCATCAACGCACGAGCCAGCAACAAATCCAATGTACCTTGCGTTGATACCCGCAATAACTGTCCGATTTGGTTCATTAATTGCGGCGTCAATTCGATGGGCTTATCCAGATTTGATAATCCAGCGCCCGAAAGAAAGGCTTGCAGTAATTCTTCTTGATTCGATGAAAAAACTCCGGCAGGTGCTCCTGGCTTTGAAATCATCGGCGCTTCGACAACCTCTTCATATACACGCATCGGTGGCACTGATGATTTTAATTCTGAAATATCATCACGTTGCACTGCATGACTCATTTTCCGATCACTCGCTGCATTATCTAATGCGACCAAAGGATCATCGATGCTGTTTTTATTTGCAGATGCAGGCAAATCCACTATTGCATGGGAGGAGTTAATCACATCATCAATGCTGGGTTGCTTTTCTTTGGATTCTAACCCCGAGCTAAAGTCATCGAGATGTTTAAAATCGCTAGAAGACGCCATTTCAACCAGCTTATTCTCTTCATTAGAGGACATTGCGAAAGGATCAAAATCAGAAGGTATCGCTTGTTTAGGCGCCGCAACTGCATTATTCGCAAAAGGACCTACAATATCTTGCGCTATTGAATCTGTTGCTTCCACTTTTGATGCCATTGGATTTTGCTTGACCTGTTCCTCCGGAAAAGCAAGCAAATCAGCCAGAGACTGGTTATCCGAGTCATCATTTGCGGGTGCCAGTGATTGTTGCATAGCTGGTTCAAACGATCCACGGCTTGATGCGCTATCGCTATCCATTACCTGCATCACGTAAGCGCCAATGCGAATGCTGTCACCATCAGCAATAAGCGTGTCTTGCCCGTTATTGAGTGGCTGTTGGTTCAGATAAACCGGGATCGTACTGCCAAGTCCACGGATAAAATACTTACCCCCGCGACATACCACTGACGCATGAATCCTTGAAATGCTTCGCCCCGGATCACTTAGCACCAGGGCATTACCTTCGGCTCGACCAATATTGCCGCCAAGCTCATCGAATTCAACACTAAGGAGCCGCGGTGGAGGAAACTCATTATAAGTGATGACTTCAATTTTAATCATGACCAGTCCTTTTAACCTACAGAATTAATCCACTACAATATCTAGAAAACAAAAAAGGATACAACCCATTAAACTCAACCGATGGTAACGCCATCAGTACCATTCAAGGCGAGCGTACTAACATTGCCAATCACTTGGATAACGATATCGGTTTGTGAATTAGGAATATTCTCGCTACCACCATCCACGATCAGGAATTGCTCACCACCCGCAAACTGAATCAACATCGCTTCACGGTTCAAATAACCATCATGATTTGCTTGGTATTCAGTATCCAGTGCACTTATCAAATCATTGCCGCTAAAGCCGGTAATATCGATATTACTTATTACCTCAGAGGATCTGGCCACGAAAGGGCGATCAGATCGCGCTTTAAAATCAAACATGTCACCCGTATTAACCGTCACCTTATCAAATCCAGCTGCAGGAGCTGTTGTCGTTTTGACGGTGGAAACTGACGCGTCACGGACATTACTGTAATCGACATTATAGGTATCATTTCCGTCACCACCATCGATCACGTCAGCGCCCTTACCGCCCGTAATAATGTCATTACCAGAACCACCAGTTACCGTTAGGTTAGCTGTAGAGCTGGCCAGATCTAGTGTCACACCGCCAATATTAGCTGATGCATCAACTGTTTCCAGCGCTGCCATACTAACGCCAACATTCAACGATCCCGGTCCAGTAACTGTCAATTTAGTAATAGCAGTAAATGCCGAAATATCAACAAAATTGCTACCCCTTGCTTCAATATTCATCGTTTCAATGTTCGCTGCATCAGTTGTCGATTGAACAACAGCGCGTGTTATACTTTCAACGACTTTAGTACCTGCACCCTCTGTAGCTATTGATAGATTATCATTCGTACCTGTTACATCATCAGAGAGCTTGATATTGGTAGTAGACTGGGTATTTCTAATGCCAAAGATCGCCGCAATGGGAGCCTTATCGTAGGTCAGAATCCTACCTGCTGCTGATGCATTATTCCAAATCTGTTCTGCACCGCTCGTTTTAGCAAAACTAATCGTGGCATTCTTGTCAAGATTTCGAATATTAATGATTTCTATATCAGTCAATGATGGAGTCGTGATCGTCGTTATATCTCCTTCAAGAGTCGCATTCAGTGTATCAGTACCACGTCCTCCATTGAGAACATCAATATTTTCAAGACTGTCTACCAGTCTTCCAATATCAATAGCCACATCACCCGTAAAAGTATCATTACCTAAAGTGCCGGTCAAAGCATCCGCACCAAATTTTAAGTTAAAGCTCAACCCCGATGTAATAGTAGTATCAAAATTCAGGTTACTGGAACCACCATAGGGATTACCTACTAAATCTTCAATTGCACCATTGTCTATTACCACCTGGTAAGTCGTACTCGGGTTCAAATCTGCCGCCGGATTAATCGTAACGGCATTGCCATTGAATGTAATCTGGCTGGTATCCTTCACCGGTATGGTACGAATATCTCTACTACCATCGCTAATCACAATATTTCCACTTCCTGCCCGCACCGGCTCACTGAAAGTAAATACGATATTGCTGCCGACCACAACTTCCGTTGCATTATCCGCAGGGGCGCTGCTAGCTAACGTTGGGGGAATAATTTCGTTTGTATTGAAGTTTAACGCGGTGGGATCAGTAGTTCCCGCAAATGGATTTCCCGCTAAATCGGTAATAACGCCGCTGGCCGTTTGCACGTTATAATTCACATTCAAATGCAAATCTTCATTCGGATTAAGCGTAACTGTGCTACCGCCATTGAATATAACCTGGGCGGTATCTGTCACATTCAAAGAAATTCTGTGGCCGTCGTCACCTACAATTACAACTTCCCCAATTCCCGCCTTTATCGCTTCGCTAAAAGTTAACACGATATTTGCATTGATTGGGACTCCAACCGCATTATCCACCGGGTCGCTGCTAACTAACGTTGGGGGAATAATATCGTTTGTATTGAAGTTTAGCGCCGTGGGGTCAGTAGTTCCCGCAAATGGATTTCCCACTAAATCGATAATAACGCCGCTGGCCGTTTGCACGTTATAATTCACATTCAAATGCAAATCTTCTTTCGGATTGAGTATAACTATGCTACCGCCATTGAATAAAACCTGGGCGGTATCTGTCACATTCAAAGAAATTCTGTGTCCATCGTCACCTACAATTATAATCTCCCCAACTCCCGCCTTTACCGCTTCGCTAAATGTTAAAACAATGTTTGCATCGACCAGAACTCCAACCGCATTATCCGCAGGGTCGCTACTGACTAACGTTGGGAGAATAATATCGTTTGTACTGAAGTTTAACGCGGTGGGGTCAGTAGTTCCCGCAAATGGATTCCCCGCTAAATCGGTAATAACACCGCTGATCGTTTGCACGTTATAATTCACATTCAAATGCAAATCTTCACTCGGATTGAGCGTAACTGTGCTGCCGCCATTGAATATAACCTGGGCAGGATCTGTCACGTTTAAAGGAATTCGGTGGCCGTCGTCACCTACAATTACAATTTCCCCAACTCCCGCCTTTACCGCTTCGCTAAATGTTAAAACAATGTTTGCACCGATCGGAACTCCAACCGCATTATCCACAGGGTCGCTGCCAATAAGAACCGGTATAGTTAACTGATCTATTAAATTTCTGAGATTGCCTTTTGCGATTGCCAATGATTCGTCTTTTTCGTCGACTTTATCGATCCATTCTTGTACTCGTGGATCGTTGACATTAACCTCGATATTGAGTTCATCGAGTAAATTAGTGAAGGCGTTTGCAGCATCTGCACGATTATCTAAAATTTTATCGACGCTTGAATCTAGTTCATTGATCAAATATGTAAAATATTCATGCTTTGAATTAATTCCTTGTCGCAATGCATCCACAACTAATTGCTCAATCTTTTGAAGAGCTAAGTCTATATCAAAACCCTGTTGAAATAAGGCTTGTATTGCTCCACTAATACTCCCCTTTTCAGCTACCAGCTGATTCATAAAGTCATCAACACGTGCTTCAAATTGAGTGAGATCATCGCTCTGTTCATAAAGTTGAATCAGCTCAGCACGTAACGCAACTGTACCAGGCGCGCCGGTTCCCATCAGAATAACTTTCTGAATAAAAAAATCGTCAGGTAATTTTGGCATTTTGATTCCTTTAATATGCAATTAATAGGGATAAAGAAGTCTCTGTTTAGGCAGATTAATCATAAAATTATTGCCTTATTCGAGTTGCCTAAATTCAAACAGGTAATCACCGCCTTTTTGATGTCCTGCAGAGGTAGCTGCTCCATACTGTGGAGTTTGTGGGAAACTTTTGCTGACATCATGTTGTACCTGTTCGAAAATGTTTGTGCCCACTTTCCAGTTATCAACATTTTGAAGTGCCTGCATCAGAAACCAGGCAAAGATCGAATGACCGCCTCTGCCTTCATCGGCCACAGGCTCATCACCCCCAGAGGACATAACCACTACTGAACGTTTGCCAAGAATATCATCTGGTTTAATATTCTTAATGTTCAGTCCTAGTTTCTGTTCCTTGGTAAAGGCACCCGAATAACAACTATCAGAGATCATTACCATTTGCTTTGAGCTGATGCTCGCTAGCATTTCTGAGATACTGCTATTGGATATCCAACTGGCCGGATCTTTTGCAGATGCATCGGACGGAATCCAATAACCATTGCCTGTTTTCTCATTCATGAAGCCATGACCCGCATAGTAAATAACCACGCTATCATTCGTTTCCATTTCTATCGACAGCGCATTCAATGTCCGAATGATGTCAGCTCTAGTTGCATTTTTAACGATACGTATTTCATCATAACCGAGCTTATCAGCAAACAATTTGCCTATCGCTTCAGTATCAGAAGTTACATTCTCCAAAGATGGGATAGCCTTATCCGCATATTGACCAACGCCAAAAAGCACGATCATTTTTCGCTCGATCTGTGGCAGACTCGCAACCCGCACTTTATGTATGTTTTTATGCTTACGTTGCTGTTTTTCTGCCAACTCCGATTTTATTTCCTGGCGTTGCTCATCAGAAATTCGGCAGGAATCCAAATCTTTCTTATTGATATTCGAGCAAATCGATACATCCGATAATTTCGGATCTAGTTCCAGTTTATGAATCGCATCAGCAAAGAGCTTTTCCTTATACTCTCTCCTAAAATCAATAAGGTACTGCATATCGGTCATACTCATTTGTGCTAGTTTTTGAGCACCAAAACTGGTTGATGAGGATACTGTAGAAGATGTTAAATCCATTACCTTACCTTCACTGGCCGTATCTATAACAGCCATGGCAGCTGATGCCGCAGAATTAACACTCTGAATCGAGGTATCAGTTGTTGCTTGCTCATTCCTAACTATTTCAGTAAGCGATTGAGGAAATACATTGAATACATACATCGCACCCTTGCCACCATCATTTTCTATTGCACCAACTGCCAAGTGCTTATCATCCAGCGCTACAGACAAACCAAGTTCCTTCGTATTTGATTGGATAGTTGGAGACTCTTTGCTCTGTAGCGTCCTTCCAGAAAAATCTGGCCCAACTCTATCGAGCAGATATACTGCGCCATGATTTGGTCCACCTGAATCATCACCGATTGCGCCAATTACCATTCGATCACCATCCAGTGCCAATGACCATCCAAAGAAGTCGGAATCAGCTAGCGTAGGTATACCATTTGTGCCAGATGCAAGCTTGCTTCGCCACGTAAGCCCGGAAAAATCCGACCCCACACCTGTAAACAAATGCACTGCACCACGACCGCTTCCACCAGTACTATCATTAAACGCACCAACTGCTAAACGATCACCATCCAGAGCTAATGACCAACCGAAGAAATCAGAATTTGCTAATGCAGGCATATTGTTTGTGCCCGAAGTAAGTTTACTGCGCCACGTGAGTCCAGAAAAATCCGACCCTGCTCCGGTAAACAGATGCACCGCACCACGATTGCTTCCGCCACTCGTACTATCACCCGCTGCGCCCACCGCCAAGCGGTCACCGTCAAGTGCTATCGCAGTACCAAAAAAATCAAATTCTCTTAATTCAGATTCAGGAATGTTGTGTGTGCCAGAAGTAAGCGTATCTCGCAAGTTAAGCTCAGAAAATTTCGACCCTACACCCGTAAACAAATACACTGCCCCATGATTGCCATCACCTAAGATGGCTCCTCTTGCCCCAACTGCCAGACGGTCACCATCAAGCGCTACCGCAGTACCGAAGGCATCAGAATCTGCTAGTGCAGGCATGTTGCCTGTGCCTGATGAAAGCTCTTTCCGCCAGGTTAATCCAGTTGTTCCTGCGCCAGTAAATAAGTGGACAGCCCCATGATTATTTGAACCAGGCCCGCTATCTCCAGGAGCGCCTACAGCTAATAAATCACCTTGAATTGCCACCGATGCGCCGAAATTGTCTCCATTTTTTAAAATGGGTTGGCCATTAACACTTCCGGAAATCAATCTATTTATCAGCGTTAAATCATCCGGTGAACTACCTGTTGAGTTAATCGAATCGGACAGCACGGTGCCGCTAGCAGTCTGTATATTTCCGCCCTTCTCAACCATATCCGAGGATGATGAAAATTTGATATCGCCTCCGCCTTTAGCTTGTAGCAAGCCATAATGCTCGCTGCTCTGTGTCGACCACACCGCAATTTCTCCACCCCTGGCATTAATATCTGTTCCGCCATTCGCTTTGACTTCGCTCCCTACGCCCACCAATACCTCACGCGCATGTGGCAAATCACCTCCACCCTGCCAGCCTCCACCGAGGTGTACCGTACCGCCTTGTGTAACCCCTGAAGCATCAACGTCGGCATTCAGCAAATACACACGATCACCAGTTACTTCAATCGTGCCACCTTGCTTGTTGCCGGTCGCAGCTAGCGTGGATGAAAATGCGATCATGCCATTGCCTGCTACCCGGATATTGCCACCTTGTTCGCCATCAGCACGCAGAGCACCATCAGCCATTCCTTCCAGCTTGTTCGTGGCGAGCAAAATATTGCCGCCTGTGCCTTGAACATTGGAAACATCAATTGCCCCATCCAAATAAGTCGATGTTTTGGCAGTCAAGACTACGTTACCACCCTGAGCACTTATTTGCCCTTGCTGCAGAATTTCATTGGCCGTAAGAGCAATTTCTTTACCGCTGATTCCACCCCAGTTATTCAGAGTAGAACTGACTTCCATGTGTACTGAACCCTTGTCAGCTTGGGTTTGGCTGTTTACTGCCAGCGTTGCTTGGTGAGCTTTTAGTACAATGCGTCCGGTCTCATCAGCACCAACACTATTTGCACGAACGATCCCCTCCTGGTTCACAATACTGCCGTGCAAATCCACTTGACCACTCGTAGCCACTAGCGACCCCAAATTGACGACTTCATTCTCAGGTGCTTTGACGCGCACCACGACATTCGGTGCACCAGAATCGACAAATTCGACACTTTTACCTGCTGCGACAACTGTTTGGCCACTGGGTGTTTGTACTAAACCGTCATTTTGGACACGATCTCCCATTAACCAAACACGCCCCCCTAAGCTAGTACGAATTTCACCTTGATTCTTTATCTCACCGGTAATGCCAGTCGAATTAAAATGATATTTCTTTGCGAGAAAATCGATATTGGCAATATCCATAGTCGAAGCAACTAATCCAGCCGCATCAATACGTGCATGTTCACCAAACAAAACACCATAAGGATTGATCAGCCAGATATGGCCATTACTCCCCAGACCACCAAAGATATGCGAAGCATCATTACCGGCAACGCGGTTAAGAATCATACTTTCTGCACTTTGTTGCTGGAAATAAACACTGCTATCAGTGTCAATGGAAAAACTTTGCCAATCCAGAATGGTATTAGGCGTATTAATGATCGTCATATGGTGACCTACGGTATCGATAACCGCATGACCATGTACTGTGGACGGATCTACTGGTAATTGCGCATGACTCGTGACTGAAAATCCGACTAATAAAGCCGTTATTTCTAACGCTAAGAAGTATTTGAACACCATAACAATTATTTCCCTTCTCACAAATATCAAGTCAATGTTTTTCTGCAATTATTAATCATGTCCGAACTAATAATGGAAATTGACAGCCAAGTGTCCGCGTGATGTACCGGCTGCCTTTTGGTTTCCATCTAATAAGGCCTCCCCAAAATCTAAACGACCCGAAAATTTCTTGCCGATGGCAAAACGAATTCCCCCGCCCACACTGGTAATTTCGCAGGATGATCCATGAGCATCACAAGGCATGCGATGATTGTTTCCTGCCCAGCCAAAATCAAAAAAAATAAGGGGTCGTAAACTCAAGCTTTCAGAATTCACTAGTTTGGCAAAATCCGGACCGAGACCTTCAATGTTGAAGGAAGCTCCATAGTCACCAACAATCTCCCTTTCACGATAGCCGCGCACGCTGATGAAACCACCCATCGCACTACCACCACCGCCAATACCGAACTGTTCACCAGGAACCAATGCATGAGGGCTATATTGCGCCAAAACACGTGTTGCCAGGCCAAAACCTGCTGGCAGATTCCAATTAGTGAATCCAAAAAAACGCCATACGGTATATTGCTTATCTGCATCAAGACGCGCCGCGTTAAAGGCTGCTTGACTACTACCACCAAAGTTGCCAGATATGTTGGTATTGATCCCCCAAGAAAATATTGGTCCATCTTTTTGACCAACATAACCAAGACTAAGTGGCGTAATAGTCACATCTGCAGCAATCCTATCGCATGCTGCAGAGCTGGTGTTTCCCTGAAAAGCACAGTTGTTATTAAAATGCCGCCAATCAAAACCAAATGTGACACGGTGATCGTATTCACCCAGACGAGGAAGAAAACGATGAGCCCGAAAACCTGCAATATCACCTTTGCCTGTGAATCCAAATGGCCCAACACCCACTGGAGCTGCAGAGGCTAAGCTTTCAACATTGGAATGCGCATAGAAAGCATCAAGAGCTGCAAATTGACTGTAAAAAGGTACGCGGTAGCCCACGCTATAAATCTGAGCTCTACTTGGCTCAGTGGGTGAGGTCTGGAATTGAAATGTGCCAATATGATCGCGATTCCACAAATTGCTATGTTGAATTCCAATATTTGTTCTAAAGTTTCCTGTGCCCGGCGTACCTGCACTATCAACGCCGAAAAGAAGTCGTAGTGGCCTCTCATCAGTTACTTTGGCATCCGTAGCGATTGCACCGGGCTTGGTACCTGCCATCAGTGCAACCCGCAATTTCTTGGTGGGATTTTCATTAGCCATTTGGATATTTCGATCAATATCCCTGACAACCGGAGTTTCTCCTTGCCGCAAATGCGGCAAGCTTCTGAGGATATTCGCTTCATCGCGTTCTGCATGACCGGAAATTAATACTTTGTCAATTTTCCCCTCGATCACCTGAATAATGACATTCCCGTCTTCCAACTTTTGCTCAGGTACAAAAACAACGACTCCTCCATACCCAGCCTCACGATAGGCCTGTTGCACTGCAGTTGTCCCTTGCACAAGATCATTCAAAGTTCGACCATCTCCGACAAGATGAGCAACCAGCGCCATCAGCTTACTTTCCGGAAGCAATGTATTTCCCTGAATTTTAATTGTTTTTATAGAAAATACTGAAGATTGTGGTGATGCGATAGGAAGTGGTGACTGACTTTGCGCATTCATACAAAAACCAATCACAGATAACTGCAGTAGAAACAGCCAAAGATTTTTCACTACTTGCCCCTTCTCATTTTTTATTTCTTAGCTCTGACTATAAAATAATTTTTTCAATCTTTTTATTAACTTAATATCCATGTCAAGAGCAGCAGATTATCCTTTATTCTTATCCTTAAACATAAAATTATTACTCTTCACTCTTAAATTGTTGCATATCAGCAACACATAATACTTTAATAGGATAATAATTCTGAGCGCCACTATCTGTGAGAAAACTCACATTTAGTAAAATTTCTTAGATAAATTTATCGCTACCCTTCATGTGAAAAATGAAAGATTATTATTTTTTTCACTGGGTGTTAGAAAAAGCCAGAGGAGGATTAAAGTTAAATCCGAAATGCTTGGGATCCTCTGCAATCACAGCTGCAGAGAATATATAAAAAACATAATCATAAGTTTCCTTTGGAAGATTATGTTGTTGAATAAATTTCCAGAAATTCTTATCCCGGGGATTATCCTGCATTTTGCTAATCAAACCTCGCACACGAGTATGCCCGTAGTTATAGCTCGCCATGACGAGTAACCCGGATGCCTGAGCTTCGGTACTGTAGATATGTTTAAGGTATTTAGCCCCAGCCTTAGTTGAGCGAATAAAATCAAAGCGTTCATCTTTTTCATCAAAGGCTCTAACATTAGTCAAAGGACCAGGAGAAAGTCCATACTCCTGTGCCGTAGTTGCTAAAAATTGCCATGCGCCTTTAGCAATGCCAAAACGAGTCTCAGGACCGATAGCATGCGCGTCGTAATTACTTTCCTGAAGTGGCAAATACATAAAATACAAGGGCAACCCTTCTTTTTCCAATGCTTCAATAATCACAGGCGCATAAAAATTTTTCTCAAGGCGCCCTATTGCTTGCTGCATTCTTGATGAATCCTGCCAGTACTTAGTATATTTTCTAACTTCAGCCACAAAACCTTCAGGGAGCTCCAGTTCGCTCTCACCGAACCCTCTGGCCACTTTAGCAATCAATTCTTCTTCATATTGTGCATCACTAGGAAACCGAATTCTTAAAGACTTAGCTTCATCAACATACTGTTGATATTTTAATTTCATGCCTGCTAGTTTTTGCCTATCTTGCGATATTCGTTTTCTTTCGATAGCAATCTTCTCTCGTTCAGCCTTCACTTTCTCCTGACCAACTCCCAATTTCTGGTCTACGATGACTTTCATAGTAAGATCCAGTACCTCTGCACTTTCATCCAATCTGATTTCAGATTGCGATAGACTAATTTCAAGCGCTTTAATGTCATAAAACATGTCAATAGCCAGAGTTCGCACATTCGTCAACTTTATTTGCTGATAAGTAGCCAGACCAGCAAATAATAAAAACAAACAACCTAACCAAACAATAGTTTTCCTATAGCCCTTCGCGTGATCAGTACGGTCTTCATGAATTATTTTACGAATCATGCGCGTATAATCCCCAACATCTTCCGCTTCAGTTTTTGCTAACAGGCGAGCCTTTAGTTTATCTTTCGACAAATTCTGATTGGGTTGTGCAGGTAACTCTAGTGGAGATTTGGTATGGACGTTATTGCTGAACGAAGATGTTTCATCGTTTTGATGAATTACTTCAATTGATAAAGAAACATTAGCAGCACCGAGAGAAATAATGGTGAAAGAATCCAATGGCAATTTTTTATCCACCAACTGGTGGTTAACATAGATGCCATTTGCACTATCCAAATCAGCAACCCACCAGCTACCATTCTCCCACTCAACTTTAAAATGGTAACGACTTACTAATTTACTAACGATGACAATATCGTTATTCGGCGAACGCCCTATAGTAAATGGACTTGCAAACAAAAATTGCTTTGATGGTTTCCCATAATCATCAAGCAAGCATACTCTTAACTTCGGTTGTGTTAGTGCAGTATGGCTTGAATTGAATTTTCTCTGAAGAGTATCCGATGAATTAACTGTTGTTCTATCATCGTTCATATTTCCCTCATTATTGAAAAAAGAAACTACCTGTTAGATTATGGAGTTTATACGATAACCAAGCGATTCGATCTTCATCCATCAAAGAATTGAGGTGTGCTGTCAAAAATGGAGTCCATGTGTTTTAAGCCGCTACTATATTTGCATCGTATCGCTGCGTAGATTGTGCTGGTGACAGATAACCTAACCTTTCCTGCTTACGCTGCCTGTTATAGAAGATTTCGATGTATTCGGTTCTCGGGAGCTATAGTCAAATCTGGTGTATGGAGAATCAAGCGGCCCGCTGTTTTTGATCTCCATTTTGTTTAATGCCGTTAACGAATTTTATGCCTTGAATGACATCAGCCAGCAATTTATAACCTCTCAACCGGAACCATTTTTTCTATGCCACTTCCATCAGTTTGAACGCCATCGTCAATGTTGTCGTCCGGTTTCCACAGTTTTTGGTTTTGGCTGTTCTCAGACGAACCGTTGCAGAAACTGATTCAACCGGATTGGTTGTTCTAATGTGTTGCCAGTTTTCCGCAGGATAATCATAGAAGGCCAGCATGGAATCTTTATCCTTTGCCAGGCATTCCATCGCTTTTGGATATTTCGGGCTGAAACGCTCGATACAGTTATCAAATGCTGCATACGCTTTTTCCCGTGTTTCCGCCTGCCAGATATTGTGCAGCGCTTCCTTGACCTTGGGCTGCATGGCTTTGGGCAGCTTTTCCATTACATTGGCAGTTTTATGTACCCAGCAACGCTGTTGATCGGTATCCGGTCAACATTTGGCAACAGCTTTTTAGAACCGAGGGTGTCCTAGATTTTGTGTAAACGGCGTTTACACAAAATCTAGGACACCCTCGTAATCTTAACTCTCTGGGAATACCAGCACCCCATCCCAAATCTTTTCTCTCGTTTGACCAGGATTGCATGATCGGAAAGAACAAAAATAATTGTTCTTTCTTCTGCTGCTGACATACAAAATATTGCTGGAGAGTTATTGTTCAGCGGCTGGACAATACCCCCCCAGCTAAACTACCAGCTTTAGCAGACTATTAAAGGATTAAGCTAATAATCACAATGACCTGCCTACTGATTAGCAGCTTGTTAGATCACCACGATATCCGCATTGGTCATAGCCA
Organism: uncultured Nitrosomonas sp.; assembly: GCA_964647635.1. GTDB lineage: Bacteria > Pseudomonadota > Gammaproteobacteria > Burkholderiales > Nitrosomonadaceae > Nitrosomonas. The sequence continues at coordinate 48,874 of CAZYHY010000006.1, read as the reverse complement.
AACCTGCGCTGACACCGGCAATGACGACTGCGGCACCTGCACCACTGCCATCCGCGTCATATAACAGTGAACCCGCCACCTTGTTGTAAATGACGAAATCATTGCTATCCAGCGCTTGCGTACCCACTACAAATTGATCGGCAGCCAGCGTACCGGTCGCGGTTAATGCAGTAAATACCCCATTTTCCAACTGGATAGTGTCATCCACTACGCTATAATCAGTAATCGTGTCGGTATGCCCTGTTGTAGTAAATTTAAAGATATCCCTACCTGCTTCACCGGTGAGTACATTATTGCCGGCACCACCGTCCAGCGTATCATCGCCATCTTTTCCGTTTAACTGATTGGCGACAGCGTTTCCAACAATGACATTCGCGTTGCCATTACCGGTACCATTGATTGCTGATGTGCCTGTCAACGTGAGATTTTCCACTTCAAACGGTAACGTATACGTCACGCTACTGCTGACCGTATCAAGACCGCCCCCATAATCCTCTACAATATCATCGACATTATCAACCACATAACTGTCATTACCCACCCAACCAGCCATGCTATCCGCTCCGGTACCGCCATTGAGCGTATCGTTACCGTCGCCCCCATCCAGCCGGTCGCCACCATCTCCGCCATTGAGACTATCATCGCCGTAATTACCCTGAAGCGTATCATCCCCTTCACCGCCATTGAGCGTATCATTACCCCACGAACCATCTATGCTATCCGCTCCGGTACCGCCATCGAGCGTATCGTCACCACCGTAGCCATTGAGCGTATCATCACCGCCACCGCCCGATAGCGTATCCTTATCATTGCCGCCTCTCAGTTGATTCGAGTTTGCGTCGCCTGTTAGCGTATTGCTTGCGCGGTCACTACCTCTCACATCCTCAATGTTTAGCAAAGTATCGCTTCCTAAACTACTCGTCGCGGTTCCGGTTGACAGATTGACATTAACGCTACTGGTCGAGCTTGAATAATCGACATAATCGCGTGCCCCTGCGCCACCGTTAAGCGTATCGTTGCCGTCGCCCCCATTCAGCTGGTCGTCACCATCTCCGCCATTGAGACTATCATCGCCGGCATCACCCTGGAGCGTATCATCCCCTCCACCGCCATTGAGCGAATCATTCCCTGCACCGCCATACAACTTATTCGAATTGGCGTCACCGGTTAGCGTATCTGCGTAGGAACTACCAAAAATACTTTCAATGCTAATTAAGGTGTCCTTGCCGGCAGCGCCTGTTGCGATTCCAGTCAATAGGCTGACAGTCACTGCACCTGTTGCATCTGAATAGCTGGCCATGTCATTACCACCTACACCGCCATCCAGAATGTCTTTACCCAATCCGCCGCTCAATATATCCTCATCATTACCCTCACCGCCCCGCAGTGTGTCGTCACCTTTGCCACCATACAATTGATTGTTGCCATAGTTCCCTTCCAAGAGATCCGAAAACGCGCTACCACTGATGTTTTCAATGTTAATTAAGGTATCATTGCCTGCTCCCCCGGTTGCTGTTCCCGCAACAAGATTTACAGTGACCGCACTTGCCGCTTTTGCATAACTGGCCGTATCACCGCCAAATATGCCACTGATATTGTAGCCACCATCGAGCGTATCATTGCCTTCTCCTCCCTCCAACAAGTCATTACCATCTCCCGCATGGATTTCATCGTCCCCCAACAAACCATATATGGAGTCATTTCTATAAGTACCGAACAATTTATCGTTACCTGATGTGCCTTTGATTATCATAATGCAATCCTTTAAAAATTAAGCTTGTGAAAAAGACCCAACTGATTGGCGTGCGATTCGCACTTCAACAATTTTTTGGAGAGTTTCGCAAGCTGGGTATTCTCTCCAAATTCTTCAATTAACATAGCATTCTGACAAATACTGACCCAGCGATTTAGTTTGCGATCAAAAAGATGATTTTTTAACAAACCTTTCTACTTGAAACCAAGCGCTAGTCGGCAATGTATTCAATGAATTTCCGTTAATGAGGCGAGACCTACCGGTGTATAGTAAATTTTCCCCGAATATTGCTGGAGAGTTATTGTTCAACGATTGGACAATGATTCCCCGGCTAAACTACTAGCTTTAGCAGATTATTCAAGGATCAAGTTAATAATCATCATGACCTGCCAAACTGATTAGCAGCTTGTTAAATCACTACGATATTCTCATTGGTCATGGCCAAGCCTGCACTGACACCGGCAATGGCTACTGCGGCACCTGCACCGTTGCCATCGGCGTCATATGACAGCGAACCCGTCACGTCGTTGTAAATGACGAAATCATTGCTATCCAGCGCTTTCGTACCCACTACAAATTGATCGGCAGCCAGCGTACCGGTCGCGGTCAATGCAGTAAATACCCTATTTTCCAACTGGATGGTGTCATCTGCTACGCTATAATCAGTAATCTTGTCGGTATGCCATTTTGTCGTAAATTTAAAGACATCCATACCTGCTCCCCCGGTGAGTACATTCTTGCCGGTACCGCCATTGAGCGTATCGTCACCACCGTCGCCATTGAGCGTATCATCGCCGCCACCGCCCGATAGCGTATCATTATAAAAGCCGCCTATCAGTTTATTCGCGCTTGCGTTGCCTGTTAGCGTATTGCTTGCGTAGAGACTACCCGTCACATGCTCAATGTTTAACAAAGTATCATTTCCTGATTCACCCGTGGCGGTTCCGGCTGACAGATTGACATTAACGCTACTGGTCGCACTAAAATAATCGACAAGATCGTTTACCCCTGCGCCACCATCGAGCGTATCGTCACCATAGCCGCCTACGAGCGTATCATCGCCGCCACCGCCCGATAGCGTATCATTATAATGGCCGCCTATCAGTTTATTCGGGCTTGCGTTGCCTGTTAGCGTATTGCTTGCATAGAAACTACCCGTCACATTCTCAATGCTTAGCACAGTATCGTTTCCTAAACTACTCGTCGCGGTTCCGGTTGATAGATTGACATTAACGCTACTGGTCGCTTCTGAATAAGAGACAGAATCTGCTCCTGCGCCGCCGTTGAGCGTATCGTTGCCATCGCCCCCATCCAGAAAGTCGTCACCATCTCCGCCTTTGAGACTATCATCGCCGGCATCACCCAGGAGCGTATCATCCCCTCCACCGCTACTGAGCGAATCATTCCCTGCGCCGCCATACAACTGATTCGGGTTGGCGTCACCGGTTAGCTTATCTGCGTAGGAGCTACCAGAAATACTTTCAATGTTAACTAAGGTGTCCTTACCGGCAGCGCCTGTTGCAGTTCCAGTCAATAGACTGACAGTCACTGCACCTCTTGCGTCTGAATAGCTGGCCGTGTCATTACCAAATTCACCGCCATCCAGAAAGTCATTACCTAATCCGCCGTTCAATATATCCCTATCAATACCCGAACCGCCCCGCAGGGTGTCATCACCTTTGCCACCAGTCAATTCATTGGAGTTATCGTCCCCTACCAAGAAATCCGAAAACGCGCTACCAATGATATTATCAATGTCGATTAAGGTATCATTGCCGGCTCCCCCGGTTGCTGTTCCTGCAACAAGATCTACAGTGACCGCACCTGCCGCTTTTGCATAACTGGCCGTATCACCGCCAAATTTGCCGCTGTCGGCACCCCCGCCACCATCGAGCGTATCATTACCTTCCCCGCCATCCAACAAGTCACTACCTGAACTCCCATAAATTTCATCGTCCCCCGATAAACCATATAGGAAGTCATCGTTATAAGTACCGAACAATTTGTCATTACCTGCTGTTCCCTTGATTAGCATAATGCAACCCTTTAAAAAGTAAGCTTGCGAAAAAGACCCAACTGATTGGCGTGCGATTCGCACCCCAACAAATTTTTGGAGAGTTTCGCAAGCCGAGTATTCTCTCCAAATTCTTCAATTAACATGGCATTCTGATAAACACTGATCCAGCGATTTAGCTTGTGATCAAAAAGATGATTTTTTAACAAACCTTCCTGCTTGAAACCAAGCGCTAGCGTGAGTTTTTGCGCGCGTACATTATCGGAATAAACGATGCTGACCAGTTTATTGAATCCGATTCGATTAAATGCAACATCCAACATCATCAGCATTGCCGTCATAGGAATGCGGGTGCCTTTGAATTTTGTTGCATTGGGAAAGCCGATCAAAATTTCCGCACGGCAATGTACTAAATGAATTTCCGCCAATGAGGTGAGGCCTATCGGTGTGTAGTGAATTTCTCCCGAATTCAATAAATCAATTTTTTCAATGACCCATTGAATGCTTTTATTTTTATACACAGCCAAACGATCGGGATGATGGGTGTTTTGTTGCGATTTGGATTGCCGGAGCGAGCCTGCCAAATAACGATTATAGTTATTCATAAAAGATTCATTGGCATAACAGTCCATGACAAACTGATGATCAAGCGGCGTACGAGCTCTTATACGCAGCCTTTCATTCTCAATCGGCAGCACCCATATGGGATGCAACTGGATGTGCAGGTGCCTGATTTCAGTATCATCAGGATTGGCAGCCAGGCCACGATCCAGCACATCAAATGCTAAATCGATTGCATTATGCAGCAGATGAATGTTAGCAAGGTTGATGATGCTGTTAGCGTTCTTGGCGCTTACTTGTACCGCTTTCTGAAAACAATCCTTGGCGTTGTTCAAGTCACCCAAACCGGCATGCGCCACACCTAGGCAATCCAGTAAATATGAATTCTCTCCGACATATTGCAAGCCTCGCGCCGCAACACCGATGGCTGTTTTAAAATTGCCAAGTTGGCAATGCGCCGTTGCGGCGACGATCCAGCCCCAAGGCGACTCAACATTCTTATTGTCAGCCTTATTCAAATAATCGATGCATAATTTCGCTTCACCCAACGCCAACAAATCACCTGCTTCTCGCACATATCCGGGAATTTGTTCATCAGCGCTGCGTTGATAAAGCGCAGCAGGATCCGGCAATTTGCAATTGGGCGTTTTCATGTTGAGCGGTCGAGTTTTTACGCCATTAATGCGCAGTTTGATTTTCTTACCAAGGCATCCGGTTGTGGGTGGCTACGCAATTACGGTTTATTTTTTTAACCTATCTTTAAGATCGGCAAACGGATTGAACGTAGCGACCGCTTCCGTTTTTCCACCATCAACGCGCCCCATGGCATCTTTCAGTTTGGAGTGTTCATGTTCATGACAGTAGGTACAGAGTAGCTCCCAGTTACTGCCATCGGGTGGATTATCGTCGTGATTACTGTTCTTGTGATGCACTTCCAGCAACTGCAGGTTCTTATGGTCAAACGTACGCGCACAACCGCCACATACCCATGGAAACAATTTGAGCGCCTGTTCCCGATACCCTTGGGCGCGTTTTTCTGCATTCCGGCGTGCTTCAAGAACTATTTTGTCCAGTTTGCTGGTGTCTTTTGCCATTGATCTGCTTTCTCTGTAGCGGCTGCAAGTTGAATTGCAATAACGTTTAAGAAACCTCTAACAAACCGTTGAAAAGCTATCAGCGCTGCCGCAGCGGTGTTAAAAATAGGCTCGAAATGACAATTTTTCAGAGTTTGCTGAGCTAAATCCGTCGCCAAATTCATACCAGCAAAAATACCATGCCACCCTGGTTATACTTGTGATAAAAATCACAATTACCACTAAGAATAATCCGATATTCCGCACTACTGACTGAGCCTCCCGAAGCGTCATCTTTCGACACCCTATTCATAGCTCGTTAAACGAATTGTTGTCATTGCCTCAACCAAAATACCTTTAAAAATAATTGATTAGACAGTACACCAGGGAAAATAACAAAATTAGCATCACGTTATTTCGTAAGATAATACTGCCAGATATTATGACAGAATAGTCCTACTCGCAAGCAAGTATATTTTGTAATTGAAACACTTTTGAGAAATCCGCACTTGTCATTCCGAACACAGTGAGGAATTTTTTGGAATCAGCCGTATAGCTTTCTCGCTATGCCGAAATGGCAATTGTTAAATCCTTCGGCAGGCTCGGGAAAATAGCGGGATATTGATGCGGATGTTCGAAGTGAGTTCTTGAATCATGAAGTAACCAGCAGCTTGGATTTATTTAGTGCCCCGCGTACAGCCCGTCAACTTCCGCCTTGTATTTCTCCAGCACTTTTGCTCGTTTTAGCTTCATCGTCGGTGTCAGCAAGCCATTTTCAACACTCCAAGGCTCCTGAATAACTGCAACGCGACGTATTTTGGCATAACCTGGAAATTCGCTCGTCTGGCGAGTGATTTTTCCCAACAGAACTTCTTCAATCTGTTGCCCGTGCTGATCGTTCGCCGGATTGTCACCCACACCATCATGCGCCATGAATTCTTGCTGTCGTGCGGGGTTTAACACGGCCAACACGCTCAAATAGGAACGCGCTTCACCGATCAACATCACTTGTTCAAATAATGGATCACGCAAAATGGCTGTCTCCATATCCGCCGGGGGTACTTTTTCACCGGTGGACAGTACGATAATCTCTTTCAACCGCCCGGTGATGGTGACATGCCCTTGTGCATCAATGGATGCAATGTCACCGGAATTCAGCCAACCATCCGGTGAAATCACTGCTTTGGTGGCTTCAGGATTATTCCAGTAACCCAACATCACATTCGGCCCACGAACCAGCAATGCATCGTTCTCACCCAGTTTTACTTCCACGCCGGGCATCGGCAAACCGACACTGGCGGGCACATTATCATCCAGCCGGTTGGCGCAAGCGACCGGACTGCTTTCCGTCATGCCGTATCCTTGTATGATGGGCAATCCCAGGCCGATAAAAATACGCGAAACTTCAGCAGACAATGCGGCACCGCCACTCATCACAAAACGTAACCGACCGCCCAACTTACCCATCACTTTATCAGCCACCAATTTTTTTAATAATGGCCACAGCACATGCGATAGCTGCTGATATCCTCTTCTCTGTTGGCATTCAAATCGACTATAACCGACATCAACCGCAAAATTGAATAACCAGCGCGCAAAACCGGAGCCTTCGGCCAGTTTTGCATGGATGCCTGCATACACTCGTTCATAGATGCGCGGCACCGAGATCAGCAATGTCGGCCGGATTGTCAACAAATCTTCCTGCAATTGCGGAATCGAGCGCGCATAAGCAATGACGGCGCCGCACATCATCGGCGCATAGTACCCGCAAGTACGTTCAAAAGTATGCGATAACGGCAAGAAGGAAAGCAGCAGATCCTCGGATGAAACCGGCATCACTTGCAGGCAGGCATAAGCGTTGCTCAGTATATTATGATGACTCAGCATGACCCCTTTGGGACGACCGGATGTACCTGAGGTATAAACAATGGTAGCCAGACTGTGCGGATCGCTGTTGACATGCTTCACGTCACCGGCATGGCTGGGGGGTAGCCAGTCCCCAGCCGAAACCACAACGTCGTCGCGTAAGTTCATATCGCTCTGTTCAAAAGATTTCAGCAGAACGACGCGCTGCAATCCCTGAACCTGATCGCGGATCGCAACAAACTCCTGCCACTGCTCCGCATGCTCGAGCAACAGTAACCTAACGCCGGCATCATCGATAATATAGGCTGCATTTTCAACACGATCGTCGGTGTACAAAGGAATGATTATCAGCCCAAGACCTAGCGCTGCCTGCTCGAAAGCTATCCATTCCGGGCAATTCCTCATCATCACCGCCACCCGGTCGCCAGGAACCAGCGATTCTTTTGCCAGCGCTACCTGCCAACGGGCAACCAGCTGATTCAACTGTTCCCAGGTATAGCTTCCCCATTCCTCGCCAACTGAATTGTAATAGCGATAGGCCACTTTCTGCGCCGAACGTTGTACACGTTCAGCAAAAAGACCATCCAGTGTTTTTGCCTGTTCCACCGAAATGATACTGGATATTCTATCTTGCTCGACTTGCATAGCTTTCCCTTTTATCCGCAGACCTCAGTGAATGGTTTCCGCTCGAACTCCGCCTGAATTCTTTGCTTACCGATTCAAGTCAGGTGAAAAATCATCCACCTTAACCACCCGGCTGCGTAGCTCTTTCGCTTTATTCAGCAAATCGGCTTCCGCGGCAGTAATCACTTTAAGTTGCAAGGCTTGCGCGATTTTCTCATCGCCTCTGGCGGTAACTTGTCGTAACTTCACAGCTTCTCGCAACCTAGCTTCAGCCGCGCCACAATCAATCACACACTGCAAGGCTTGCTCCAGATCCGCCAGCGGCTCGTGATCTGCGGTGGGCACAAAAATGCCTGCGGTCAATCGGTCACGTGTAGCACCTGGTTCCATCATGAGTCGGGCCACTTCATGTGCCAGTTCGTCAGTCGGCGGTTTGCAGCGCTTACCGAGCGGGAAAACCAGCGTTCTGAGTAAACACATTAATGTCCAATGTCCTGGGAAGTTGGTCAGAAATTCATCAAATGCCTGTTGCAAGCGATAAATGGCATCCTGCATCGACCAATGCAGCAGCGGTAAATCGGCGCTCGGACGGCCATCGTCCTCAAAACGTTTCAGCGTTGCCGAACACAAATACAGCAAGCTCAGCATATCGCCCAATCGGGCCGACAATCTTTCTTTACGTTTCAACGAACCGCCCAGTATCATGAGCCCAATATCGGCGATACAAGCAAAACTGGCGGAAAACCGCGCCAATTGGCGATAATAAACTGCTGTTTCCGACGCGCAGTTTTCCGGCGCATTGTCTTTGATATAGTTACCCGCCAGCGCGTACACCAGACTGTTTACAGTATTACGCAACGTAAATTTCACATGCCCGACCAGCGCTTCATCAAACGCCCGTGATGCACGATCCGGGTCTTTATCATGCGTTGCATTGACCTCTTTTAACAGATACGGATGACAACGGAGCGCACCCTGACCGAAAATGATCATGCTGCGCGTCAGAATATTCGCGCCTTCCACAGTGATGCTGACGGGAACTTGTTGATAGGTGCGCCCCAGATAGTTTCTCGGACCGAGGCAGATGCCTTTGCCACCATGAATATCCATCGCATCATTCACCGCCTGACGCCCCCGCTCAGTCAGATGATATTTGACGATCGCCGAAACCACCGAAGGCTTTTCACCCAGGTCGACAGCGCCCACGGTCATGACACGCGCGGCATCCATCATATAAGTATTACCGCCGATACGCGCCAGGGCTTCCTCGACACCTTCGAAATAACCGATCGGCACCTTGAATTGTACGCGCACACGACTATAAGCGCCGCTGGTGTGTGCCGCTAATTTCGCTGCTCCCACACTGGTCGCGGGCAGCGAAATGGCGCGCCCTGCCGCCAGGCAGTTCATCAGCATGACCCATCCCCGCCCGACGCCCTCTTGCCCGCCAATAATCCAATCCATCGGAATGAATACGTCCTTTCCCGAATTGGGGCCATTCTGAAATGCGGCGTTGACTGGATAATGACGCCGCCCGATATTGACGCCCGGCGTCGTAGTAGGGATCAATGCCAAGGTGATACCTAGATTCTCTTCCCCGCCGAGTAACCGCTCGGGATCGTACAGCTTGAACGCGAGCCCCAGGATGGTTGCAACCGGGCCCAAGGTAATATAACGCTTCTCCCAAGTGACGCGCATGCCCAATACGTCCTGTTGACCGTCATGTTCACCACGACAGACGATGCCAAAATCCGGCATCGCGCCAGCATCGGATCCGGCGTCCGGTGCAGTCAATGCGAAACAAGGCACTTCCAGGCCTTTTGCAAGACGCGGCAAATAATATTCTTTTTGTTTCTCAGTGCCATAATGCAACAACAACTCAGCCGGCCCAAGCGAATTCGGCACCATCACCGTTACTGCCGCCGTGCCGCTACGTGAGCCAATCTTCATCACCGCACTGGAATGTGCCAAGGCGGAAAACCCGTAACCCCCATACTGTTTGGGGATGATCAACCCAAAAAACCCGTTTTCCTTAATAAACTGCCACACTTCCGGCGGCAAGTCCTTCAACTCATGCGTAATCTGCCATTCGTCGAGCATGGCACATAATTGCTCCACCGGACCGTCGAGAAAGGCTTGTTCCTCCGCCGTGAGTTGCGGTTTAGGATAGGCCAGCATTTTTTTCCAATCCGGCTTGCCGCTGAATAAATCGCCTTCCCACCAAACCGTACCGGCATCCAGCGCTTCCTGCTCCGTCTGCGATATCTGTGGCAGCATTTTGCGAAAAATTTTCAGTATTTGATTGGAAACCAGATAACGACGAATGATAGGTACTGCCAAAACCAAACCAATAACCGCAACTAAAAACAGGATGACGTAAAAGAAAAATAGGAACATGGTGATTTTCCTCGAAATGAGTTAAGCCCTGCCAAGTTAAGCACAGTCATAGCAACCGCGCAAGCCTTTAAGCAGACGTAAATTCAACATCTGCTTAAAGGCTCACGCGCTCAAATTTACATGATAACCACTTAAATCCCTATATTAGTGCTGAAGTTTGATGAAAATATTGTTGTGTAATGCATACACTCATTGTCCAATTCCCATCTGATTTTTGGTGCTAACTGTGATTTTAATAGTAGCATGGCACATCGAATTATTTGATGGATAGGACAGCAGCAAAATGGTGGTCATCAGAAAACGTTTTTTGCCCGGAGACAATCAAACTAACACGAACATCCGGCAAAGCGACGATCGTGTCATTAATTGCAATCTATCCGCAATATCGGCAAGCGCCGATTGCGCGCACTTGGCCAAAAATTTCCTTGATAGGCGTGTTAAGTCCAACAGACCCCTAGGGTCTGTTGACATTTCACATAGGTAGCCACAGATACCCACAAGCCATGGCAACCATACTCTTAGATTTTCTCTTGAGTTTGTCGTATCGTGTTGCCACCGCGCGATACTGCTTTATCCGGGCAAAAGCATTTTCCACCAAATGCCGGTATCGGTACAAACCCCAGTCCATATCTGCATTACCCTTCAAAGAATTGCACTTTCTTGGAATCACAGCCCTGGCTCCCTTCTTCGTTATCTGCTCCCGTATATATTCACTGTCATAGCCTTTATCCGCAACAATCACTTGCGCGCCAGGTAACTTGGCAATCAAATCGGGTGCTGCAGACCAGTCATTGACTTCTCCATCGGTAATTTCAAACTCAACCGGCAAGCCATAGCCATCAGCGTCAAGTGGATCTTTATGGTATTCCTCGCACGGCTCTTGCAATGGCCTGAGGTTTCTTATTAGCCGCACCCGCACTATGCTGATATGCCTTAACCTAGCTGCCGTCAATAAATCCATGCCCAATCCGGGTCAATCATCAGCGCCTTGAAAATCCTGCCCCACTTGCTACTTAATGATCACGCATTGAATCTTTTGTAGATGGAATTCCAGCATCCAAATGCCTTGAGCAGGTCTCGCCACGGGCAGCCAACCCGCATTCGATACAGCATACCTTCCACTGTCATGCGTAAATTGCGCTTGTTATAAATGGCTTCTTGAAGCAGAACCTTCTCTAGCTTCGACCAGAACTCATCATTGAGCATCAATCGGGGCATCGTAAACTCGTCTTATTGGTGGTGGGGAACCTTCAATATTACGAGTTTTCTTCTTCTTATTAAATGCTTATCTCCAATTGTCAACAGACTCTAATAGAAAACCATATCAGCCAGTTAATTAACCCTCACTACTGACCACAAATAGTGGCAGCAAGCGAACGATACGCCAGTAAATCAATATCGAAGCGCGAATCATTCCGGTCTTCCGCGCATATCAGCAGATCAAACAGCAGCATATTGGCAACAAAGGCGTTGCGAGGGCTGAAGGCCGCTGCTGCTGTGTGCGAACAACACACACCGGTCGGAATTTTTATCGCTGTCATGCGACCGCTCCGACTCTGACAGGGATACGCTGTCTGACGAACTGGCCAGTAAATTGTCCAAAACGACCTGCAACCGTAGCATTACAATTGTCACAGCGACCATCCTGAGTCAAGCGATATTGCTTAATTTCATACCAGTCGCGCACAACCAATTCAGATCCGCATGTCGGGCAATACGTTGTGTCGCCCGCAGCATAATGGACATTGCCGGTATACACATACCGCAATCCGGCATCCAGCGCTATCTTGCGAGCCTGAATCAGCGTTTTAGCCGGTGTAGCCGGCTTATCGTTGAGTTTGTAATCTGGATGAAAAGCGCTGAAATGCAATGGCACATCAGTACCCAGTTCGTTAACGATCCACTCGCTCATCGCACTGATTTCTTGGATTGAATCATTCAGATCCGGAATTAATAGCATCGTCAACTCAAGCCACACATTGGTTTCATGCTTAAGATACTGTAGCGTTTCCAGTACAGGTTGCAAGTGCGATCCGGTTTGCTTGACATAAAATTCATCGGTAAATGCCTTGAGATCAACGTTGGCGGCGTCCATCTTGGCAAAAAAATCACGCCGCGGTTGTGCGTGAATATAACCCGCCGTTACCGCGATAGTTTTGATATTCCTGGCATGACAGGCATCGGCCACATCCATTGCATACTCGGCGAAAATCACCGGGTCGTTGTAAGTAAACGCCACACTCTTGCAGCCATACCGTTCCGCACACTGCGCAATGGCTTCCGGGCTGGCCTGATCAAGCAATCTGTCAAAGCTACGCGATTTGGAAATATCCCAATTCTGGCAAAATTTGCAGGCAAGGTTACAACCTGCCGTACCAAATGACAAAACACTGCTACCGGGATAGAAATGATTCAGTGGCTTTTTTTCGATGGGATCGATACAAAAACCGGACGAACGCCCGTACGTCGTCAGCACCATAGCGCCACCGACACGACCACGAACGAAGCAAGCGCCGCGCTGCCCCTCATGCAATTTGCAATCGCGCGGACACAAATCACACTGAATCCGACCATCGCCCAATGCGTGCCAGTATTTGGCCGGATATTGCTCAGCGTCACTAATCGGTTCATCCATGTGCATGTTCTTCACAATAATCTGCTTCACGCCACTTGCTTACGGTATACCGGAATAACTGAATATCATCAGCCCAGAAATCTTCAGCCAATCTGGCTTTCGACTTTAACCTGGCGAGAAATTGCTGCGGTTGCGGCAGACTTTCCCATACCTGGGGCAAGAAAGTACTGCGATAAGGCCCGCACTCAAACACCACCCCGTCAATATTCGGACGCAATTGTGCCAATGCATCGTCTTCATTTTTAAAATCAATTGGTTGCAATTCTGAAAGTAATGACACCTCCACGCTGATCGTATCTAATTCATCCGCCACCAGCGGCATAAAACGAGGATCGTACAACGCTGCTGATACCGCATTATTGCTGACATCTTCGATCAGCGGGTCACACGCTTGCAACGAACCGATACAGCCGCGCAACTCATTCCACTGCGTCAAGGTGACAAACGTTGCTCCCGGCCGGGAAAGCCACGGTGCATTCGCATTCACAGCCGCAGATGCACAAGGTACGCGCAAAGCGTGAGAAATAGCAGTGCGCGCAATGTGCAACAGTATTCTTCCTTGTTCATTTTTCTCAAGTGACATGCTTGTTCCCCCTATTCGCTAAATACTATCGCTGCATAACCCACAACTTGATCCCGCGATCCTGCCGTATCTCCGGAATTTCTCAAATCCAGCAAATACGGCGTGAGATGATGCTTCTGGGCTGCCATGATCAACCCATTGATGGGGATACTGCCGCACGCGTGCTCATGTTCAATCGACTGCCGCAACTGCAATATCGATTGAACCGTCTCACTGTCCACGCGTTGCGCCGTCGCGTACGGTAAATAGTGCGAAAGATCGGAACTGATCACGATCAGAGTTTCCTGCCCGCCCCACACGTCATTTAATACTTCAGTCACCTCTTCCGCCGTTGCCATACCGACCGCCAGTGGCAGCAAAGTAAATTCACCTAATACGCTTTGCAAAAATGGCAACTGCACTTCCAGGGAATGCTCCAACGCGTGCGCCTCTTTATTGACAACCACTTGTGGCAAACATGCAATCGCGTTCACTAAATCCATATCCAGTTTTACGCTGCCCAGCGGCGTATCAAACGCATCTACCCCAGGCAGGGCTAAACCACGTACAGCAATACGATGCGCGGGGCCAAGCAACACCACGCGCTGAATGGTCGCAGCGACAGCACTCAAATTTACATACGCCGCCGCAGCGACAGCGCCTGAATAGATATATCCGGCATGCGGAACAATCAATGCCTTTGGTTTTAAATCGTACGCACTCGCTTTTGCAAGCAAATGCCGCACATCCTGCTGAAGCTGCCATGCGTCAGCGGGATAAAATAGACCTGCAACCGCCGGTGAACGAATCGTTGTCATAGCGCCCTCCCCCAATCGCATTATTCATGTCAATATGAGACACAAAATCAAGGAAAAAATTGCAGCGATACAATTGTCGTCAATATAGGATACTCAGATATAAATCAATATATTATTTCACATACACGATTCTGTTTATCTGATCCAGTCTTTGGGAGTCCCCGGCAGAACCGGGGGTTTACCTACTATTAATTCTACGGCTCATTCCTTGGTATCCTTGCTGCCTGCGTCCTCCAGTGCGGGAAACTCCAGACCATCAATCTGCTGCAACGATTTCCCCGCAATTCCCTGCAAATCGCCGTACATGCCGACGGTTGCTGTCATCACCCGCTCAATTTGTTCTTCGCGTTTGGCCCATTGCCTCGTGATGGCTTTGCGCTCTTTATCGAGATCTTCCTGCATGGTGGAAAACGCTTCGACAATCGCTTCCACGCGTTGACGGAAGCGCGGGCCGGTGAGGTATTGGTAGACCATTTCGGTTTTAGTTTGCTGGCCTTCAGAAGATTGGCGTGCCACAGCGATTTCCAGCAAGGATTGACGCAGAATCATAGCCACCGGCAAGACAACACGCGGATGTGTAACCCAGATGCCTTCGATCAGCTCAAAGGTTTCAACACCTTTTGGCAGCACTTGGCTCACGATAATGGCGATTTCCGCTTTTGCAGTGCGTTGATCATCGCGCAATTTTACCAGCCAGGGATCACTCCAGTTCTTGGTGCGCTTGAATTCCCACAAAATAGTGCCGCCAGGTTGACCGCCGACGCCGACCACCCGATGCAGCACATCCCCGCCATATTCACCTTTGGGCACCGGCTCGATCGCATCATAAGGAAATTTCATGCGCAGCAGGTTTTCCAGTTCCAGTTCCTGCACTTCCCCTTGCAGTTGCTGCGAACCCTGTTCGGCCCTGCGTTTGAGGTCTTCGATCTGCTTCTGCATCGCGGCAATGGTTTGCTCTTTTTCCATCACCTTGAGTTTCTGTTCATCCTCGGCTTCTTTCTTCGCTTGCGTGCGCACTGTGGTCAATCCGTCTTGCACTCGTTTTTCCACGGTCAGTTCCAATTCGCGCCTGGCATCGTCGAGTTCACGCTGTTTCTTGATCAATTCGGCTTGCGCCTTTTGCGCTTGCGCCAGTTTCTCATCGCGGGATTTGAGCACTTCTTGTAATTCGATCAGCTCACGTGCCTTATTTTCCAGTTCGGCAGCACTGGCCAATTTGGCCTTGCGGGATTCCTCCGCAATGACGCGGGCACGCTCCGCTTTCAACTGCTCCGCTACTTGGCTGGCGACCTGATCGTCGAGCTTGCGCTTATCTTCGGCTAATTGTTTTTCCTTGTCGCGCATGACTTGTTCGCGCTGAATGATCTCGCTGTCTTTCTGCGCCAGCCGCTGCTCAAACTGTCTGCGCGTGGATTCAATCAGCGGCGCCGCCAATGACTCAGTCAGCTTGATTTCCGTTTTGCAGTTCGGACAAGTAATCGTTGGTTCTGTCATTACAATTTTCCCATTCAATGAGTGCGGCAGTATTCGCCGACATGACCATTGCTGCCACCATTATCAGCGATTCATTATAAACCGGCGGTACTTAACATTCAGGAACCCCTATGCAAAATAAATTTGAGCGCTTGGAGCTCGGTCAATTCATTTCGCTGCATTATCACCACAATATGTTGAGCGACACTATCCGCATGCAAGGCTTTGGACTGTAAATCCATTCATTCGCTGAATAAGAAAAGGCCTAAGAAGGCGCAATACCTGCTGCGCCGAACGGTGGGCGGCGCAATGCGCATTTTCTTCAAAGAACTGACAGGAAGTAACGCTCTGGTAGTTTCAACATCATGTAGAATAGCGCTCGACTGTATAAATTACAGAGTTACCGCCGACTTGTCACATCATGCCAACCCACCCTGCTTTTATTCATTTACGCTTGCACAGCGAATATTCCATTCTGGACGGCACGATCCGCATTCCTGAAGTGGTCGCAAAAGCGGTGGCGGATCAAATGCCCGCACTCGCGCTAACCGATCTTGCCAATTTGTTTGGTTTGGTCAAATTTTATCAAAGCGCTAATAAAAATGGCGTCAAGCCGATTCTCGGATGCGATGTCTGGATTACCAACGAATCCGACCGCAACAAGCCGATCCGACTGCTGCTGCTATGCCAATCCCACGCCGGTTATTTGCTGTTATCCCGCCTATTGTCACGCGCCTATCGCGAAAATCAGCATCATGGCAGAGCCGAAATCAAACCATCCTGGCTACAACCTGCTGAATGGGGGTCGCAAGGACTCATCGCGCTATCAGGCGCCCGCTTGGGCGATATCGGATCAGCCATTTTACAAAATAATTTGCAGCAAGCTGAAATTCAGACGCAAAAATGGGCTGACCTGTTTCCCGATCGTTTTTATATTGAAATCCAGCGCGATGGCCATGCGCATGAAGCCATGCTGGTGCAACAATCACTGATACTCGCCCAAAAATTTGATCTGCCCGTCGCCGCCACGCAGGCGGTTCAATACCTCAATGCTGACGATTATCGCGCGCACGAAGCGCGTGTCTGTATTGCCGAAGGTTATATTCTGGGCGACAAACGCCGTCCCAAAAATTTTACTGAGCAGCAATACTTCAAAACCCAAGCCGAAATGGCGCAATTATTTGCCGATATCCCCAGTGCATTAACGAATACCATAGAAATTGCCAAACGTTGCAACCTAACGCTGGAATTGGGTGTGAACCGGCTGCCGCTATTTCCTACGCCCAATAACGAGAGTCTGGAACAATATTTGCGTGACCAGGCTGCGATAGGATTGGCACAGCGCATGCTGCAATTGTTTCCGGATGCCGAAATACGCACTGGCAAAATGCACCAATACCAATCCCGCCTTGAATTTGAAGTGAACACCATCATCCAGATGGGATTTGCCGGGTATTTTTTGATCGTCGCCGATTTTATCAACTGGGCCAAACACAACAATGTGCCGGTGGGCCCTGGACGCGGCTCTGGTGCTGGCTCACTGGTGGCGTATTCATTGGGAATCACCGATCTCGATCCGTTACGCTACGATTTATTGTTTGAACGTTTTCTGAATCCCGAGCGCGTATCCATGCCCGATTTTGACATCGACTTCTGCCAGGATCGGCGCGAATTGGTGATCGAATACGTCAAGCAGCGTTACGGCACCGGAAAAGTCTCGCAAATCGCCACCTTCGGCACGATGGCGGCCAAGGCGGTGATTCGCGATATCGGTCGGGTGCTGGATCTGCCGTACAACTTTGTCGACCAGCTCGCCAAGCTGGTGCCGTTTGAACTCGGCATCACGTTAAAAAAAGCGCGCCAGCTCGAGCCGCAACTGAATCAGCGTGCGGAAGCTGAAGAAGATGTGCGTAACTTGCTGGAACTGGCGGAAAGCCTCGAAGGCATCACGCGCAATATCGGCATGCATGCCGGCGGTGTGCTCATCGCCTCCAGCGAAATCACCGATTTTTGTCCGATCTACTGCACGGAGTCGGCGGATTCGGTCGTCAGCCAACTGGACAAGGACGATGTCGAGAAAATCGGCCTGGTGAAATTCGACTTTCTGGGCTTGCGCACGCTGACCACATTGGATCGCGCTGTCGGCTATATCCGTCAATCGCGCAAAAATGCCGAGTCTGCAACCAAAACCGATCCGACCGCGCAGCTTTTTTCACTGGAAACACTACCGCTTGACGATGTACTTACTTACGCACTGATGCGCAAAGGCAATGCAGTCGGCATTTTTCAGTTTGAATCGCGCGGCATGATCGATTTATTGCAAAAAGCAAAACCCGATTGTTTTGAAGACATCATCGCCCTAGTAGCGCTGTATCGCCCCGGCCCGATGGATCTGATTCCGGAATTCAACGACCGCAAGCATGGTAAGAAAACGATTGAATATCTGGATCCGCGCCTGGAGTCGATTCTAGGTCCAACGTACGGCATCATGATTTATCAGGAACAAGTCATGCAGATTGCGCAAGTGATCGGCGGTTACAGCCTCGGTAGCGCCGATTTATTGCGCCGCGCCATGGGCAAGAAAAAAGTGGAAGAAATGGCGCAGCAACGCGATGTTTTCGTCGCCGGCGCAATCAATAATGGCTTGGGCAAGGCTCAAGCCACTGAGCTGTTCGGCTTGATGGAAAAATTTGCAGGCTACGGCTTCAACAAATCCCACGCCGCCGCGTATGCGCTGATCGCGTTCCAGACCGCTTATCTGAAAGCGCACTACCCGGCTGAATTTATGGCCGCGTGTTTGTCCGCCGACATGGACGACACCGATAAAGTGCATATTTTTGTTGAAGATAGTAGCGCCAACGGCTTGACGATTCTGCCGCCCGATATCAATCATTCCGGCTATCGTTTCATTCCGGTCGATAACAAAACCATCCGCTTCGGCCTCGGCGCAGTGAAAGGCACCGGGGAATCCGCAATCAGCTCGATCATTGCCGTGCGCAAACAGGACGGCCCCTTTACTGATTTATTCGATTTCTGTAACCGTGTCGACCGGCGCATCGCTAATCGCCGCGTGATGGAATCGCTGATCCGCGTCGGCGCGTTCGACGCTATCAATCCTAACCGCGCCAGCCTGCTGGCTTCTGTCGGTTTAGCAATCGAATCTGCCGAACAAATCAGTCAATCCGTCAGCCAAGCCAATTTATTCGGTGAGGCTGAAGATCATCCGCACATGCAACCGCAACTGATTCCTGCGAATGTGTGGCCTGACCGGGAAAAATTGCGTCATGAGAAAATCGGCCTGGGCTACTATTTCAGCGGACACCCTTTTGATACTTACGCTACGGAACTCAAACGTTTCATCCGTACCCGTTTGGATCAGTTATACCCAAACCGCGAACCGCAACTGCTCGCCGGAATCATTCATTCGATCCGGATCCAAATGACGCGCCGCGGCCGCATGGGTGTCATCAATCTGGACGACGGCAAAGCGCGCGTCGAACTGGTTATTTTCAGTGAATTATTCGATACCAATCGCGCGTGGTTAAAAGAAGACCAGCTTCTGATCGCGGAAGCGAAAATCAGCAACCGCGGATACGGTGGCGAAGAAAGCGACGAATTACGAATCACCGCCGAGCAACTCTACGATTTTGCCGGAATACGTTCGCGCTTTGCCAAGCAAATCAGGATTCATTGCGATCCTTCCACGCTTAGTCAGGTTTCCAGCCTTAAAACATTACTCGCGCCCTTCACCAATCAAACACAAAAACCCGGTAATCATCACCCAGCCTGTCCGGTTGCAATTATCTACCACAATAACTTTGCCAGCGGTGAGCTGGAATTTGGGAACGACTGGCGGGTAAATCTGCACGACGATTTGCTGCAATCGTTATATGCGCATTTCAAGATTGAGAATATTGAGATTGATTATTGAGTATATTTGACAAAACATCACACGTTATTTCGAAGACCTAATCAGATGACGGCATATCTTGAAGCGTATCTCAAGAAAACAAATGAAGATGCAGAACCTTCATTGCCAAGGCAATGGGAGATATTGCGCGCGTCACAGGTAGGTAGCAAGTAGCTCGTGATACAAGTTTGCCTCATTCACTTGAATTACACACAATAATAAATTAATAGCGCTCGATCACAAATCCCAAGCGTGACTTTGTTTGCCCAAAAATATATATTAATGGCAAGGCAGTGTATTTATCCGCTAACTCACACTTTTCTTCAGGAACATTATCATGAGCCACAATCTATTCAATAGCCTGCATGAATTATCCATCGCGCCGGGCAGCAGCGCGAAATACTACTCACTTCCGATGTTAGAAAAAAATGGGATTGGCAAGATTTCCTGTCTGCCGATTTCGATTCGCATCATATTGGAATCCGTATTACGCAATTATGACGACAAAAAAATTACCGAAGCGCATATCAAGCAATTGGCAAATTGGCAGCCCAACGCCGACCGGGTCGACGAAATACCGTTTGTCGTTTCGCGCATTGTTTTGCAAGACTTCACCGGTGTGCCGCTGTTGGTGGATCTGGCTGCCATGCGCAGTGCGGCGGTAAAACTGGGGAAAGATCCCAAGCGAATAGAACCATTGGTACCGGTTGATCTGGTCGTCGATCATTCCATTCAGGTTGATTATTACGGGACAAAAGATGCGCTGGAGCGCAACATGGAGATCGAATTTTCCCGCAATAATGAACGTTATCAATTTATTAAATGGGGAATGCAGGCTTTTAACACGTTCAGAGTAATACCACCCGGAATCGGTATCATACATCAGGTCAACCTCGAATATCTTGCCCGTGGCGTACATCATAAGGATGGCATAGTCTTTCCTGATACTTTGGTAGGCACCGACTCGCATACCACGATGATTAACGGTATCGGTGTCGTCGGTTGGGGCGTTGGCGGCATTGAGGCCGAAGCCGGCATGTTGGGGCAGCCGGTTTATTTTCTGACGCCAGATGTCGTGGGCGTCAACTTGACCGGTCATTTACGTGAGGGTGTCACCGCAACGGACTTGGTTTTAACGATCACCGAAATGCTGCGCAAAGCCAATGTGGTCGGCAAGTTTGTTGAGTTCTTCGGGGAAGGAACGGCTTCGTTGGCATTGCCTGATCGTGCCACGATTGCCAATATGGCGCCTGAATATGGCGCAACCATGGGTTTCTTTCCGGTTGATGACGTCACCATCGAATATTTCAAAGGCACGGGACGCAGCGAGGAGGAAATTACCGCATTCCAAGCTTATTTCAAAGCGCAGGAAATGTATGGCATCCCACGTCAGGGCGATATTAATTACACCCGTGAGCTAACGCTTGATTTAGATTCAGTCACAACCTCACTGGCAGGCCCCAAACGCCCGCAAGACCGCATTGAGCTCGCTGCAATCCAATCCAAATTCACTGAGCTCTTTAATAAACCGGTTACGGAAAGCGGCTATGGAAAACAGGATGATGATATCAACCAACGTTATCTGACGCGTGATATCTTTACTCAAGATCCTGACGTTTGTACGCACATCAGCCCTGATATCGACGAAAGTCGACGACCACCGTCCGATCCACGCAGTGCTGCGCCTAC
Source organism: uncultured Nitrosomonas sp. (assembly GCA_964647635.1). Lineage (GTDB taxonomy): Bacteria > Pseudomonadota > Gammaproteobacteria > Burkholderiales > Nitrosomonadaceae > Nitrosomonas. The sequence goes on along the minus strand of CAZYHY010000006.1, from coordinate 27,499 downwards.
GACCGACAATCATCGTCCCGCGCAAAAAGCTGCGACGACAGAGCGCCGGATGGTCTCTCGCAACATCACGGAAATGACCAGTAACCGCCCGACTCCCCACTCAGTCGATTTACCTGCTGACGAAAGCGGCTCCTTCATTAATTTGGGTCATGGCGACGTATTGATTGCTGCCATTACGTCCTGCACCAACACATCCAATCCAAGCGTTCTCCTCGCGGCAGGATTATTGGCCAAAAAAGCGGTTGAGCAGGGATTGTCTGTAAAACACCACATTAAAACATCGCTGGCGCCCGGTTCGCGCGTGGTCACCGATTATCTGACCGTCACGGGACTGCTACCCTATCTTGAGCAACTTGGCTTCGATATAGCCGGTTATGGATGCACGACATGCATCGGCAATGCCGGACCATTGGCCGATCCAATTGAAGAAGCCGTTGTTAAGAATGACTTGGTTTGTGCAGCTGTATTGTCAGGAAATCGCAATTTCGAAGCCCGCATCCACCCGAATATTCGTGCCAATTTCCTAGCCTCGCCGCCGCTGGTTGTCGCCTATGCCATCGCAGGCAGCGTTTTGAAAGATCTTATCAACGAGCCTTTAGGTATCGGTAAGAATAATCAACCTGTGTGGCTTAAAGATGTTTGGCCCAGCAGCGCAGAAATCCATGAACTACTGAAATTTGCCGCTAACGCAGATACTTTCCGGCAACTCTACAGCAACCTGACCGAGGATTATCAGTTGTGGAACGATATCACCGCCGTCACCGGACAAACTTACAATTGGCCGCAATCCACGTATATCGCCGAACCACCTTTTTTCGAGGATTTCTCACTACAGCCGGCGGTTTCCAACGGCACGAATAATATCCAAAATGCCTATGCGCTAGGCATTTTCGGTGATTCTGTTACAACCGACCATATCAGTCCGGCTGGCTCCATCAAGGATACTTCGCCGGCCGGACGTTACCTACTGAGTCACGATGTTGCCAAAACCGATTTTAATAGTTACGGCGCCCGTCGCGGCAACCATGAAGTGATGATGCGCGGCACATTTGCCAATGTTCGCATCAAAAATCTCATGATTCCCGGTAGCGAAGGCGGTATCACGTTATATCAAGGCGCTGCCAATGCTGAGCCTGAACAAATGAGCATTTATGATGCCGCCATGCAATACCAATCACAAGGTATCCCCACAGTCGTTTTTGGCGGCAAAGAATACGGCACCGGTTCCAGCCGCGACTGGGCTGCTAAGGGAACACAGTTATTGGGCGTCAAAGCGGTCATTGCAATCAGTTTTGAGCGCATACACCGCAGCAATCTGCTCGGCATGGGCGTGCTGCCATTACAATTTAAAGATAACGACAGCGTTAATTCGTTGGGTATTCAAGGTAACGAGCAGTTTGATATTACGGGTCTGGATAACATCCAACCACAAAAAGATGTCACCTTGGTCATTCGGAGGAAAGACGGTACCAGCCAATCGGTTCAGCTGCTCTGCCGTATTGATACCGCCATTGAGGCCGATTATTACCAGTGCGGCGGCATTTTGCCTTATGTGCTTAGAGAACTGATGAATCACTAACAGGGGGGCGCTGAAAAGCGATCTGCGCTGCTGCTACGGCGTTAAAACAGGCTCAAGCAGGGCGCAGCAAATCATAATCTGTAGCAAAAAACGACAACAGCCATTTTCCCAATTGGCTGTTGTCTTATTCGTTCAATCCTTCCGGATTTATTTCGTTACATCTCCCAGCACAACTAATCTTTTATTAAATCGCGCAAGTATTCTTCAAATTCTTCTTTTAGATCGGGATGTTGCAAAGCAAATTCTACAGTCGCTTTTAAATAACCGAATTTACTACCGCAATCGAAGCGCTTGCCTTCAAACTCATAGCCCAGTACTGTTTCTTCTTTTAACAGTTTTGCAATGCCATCGGTAAGTTGAATTTCATTGCCGGCACCGCGTTCTGTTTGTTCCAGGAGCTTGAAAATACGCGGCGTCAGGATATAGCGACCGACCACCGCCAAATTGGAAGGCGCCTTATCAATGGTGGGCTTTTCAACAATCGCATTGACCTTGGATAAACGCTCAGTCGTCGGTGAACTATCGATAATGCCGTATCGATTGACTGTCTCGTAAGGCACCTGTTCGATTCCCAGCACCGAGCAATGATGATGATTATAGACATCGACCATTTGGCTCAAGCAGGTTCTCTCAACGGCATCGATCAAGTCATCCGCCAGCAATACCGCAAAAGGCTCATCGCCGACAACGGATTGCGCACATAAAACAGCATGTCCTAATCCCAGTGCCTCAGCTTGCCGGATATACACGCAATCAATATGTGACGGCAGAATATCACGAACAATATCGAGCATCCCCTGTTTATCGCCTGCTTCCAGATTTGCCTCCAATTCGAAGGCTTTATCAAAGTGATCGGGAATTGAACTCTTGTTACGCCCTATAATAAAAATTAATACATCAATTCCTGCGGCCACGGCTTCTTCCGCGGCAAATTGAATCAGCGGTTTATCAACGATGGGTAGCATTTCCTTTGGATTGGCCTTGGTCGCCGGCAAAAAGCGCGTTCCCAATCCAGCAACAGGAAAAATAGCTTTTCGTATTGCTTTCATTTAGAGCCCTCTTTAATCTCTTCCGGGTTTAATTCCTCGCCCCTTGGGGCGAAGGCTGGTTAAAAATCAGCAGCCTGAAGAGCGCTTTTAATACCTCGCCGCTTGCGGCGGGGTGCTTTATTTGTAAGTATATTATTATCGGGCTTCATACAGTTACTGATCGATCAGGAAAAACAATCTCGGTCAGTTTTGATAGCCCTTGGGATTGGTGCTCTGCCAATGCCAGCTACTCGCACACATTTCTTTCAATCCAAGCTTTGCCTGCCAGTCCAGCAATTCAAAGGCAAGCCTTGGATCCGCATAGCAGGAGGCAATATCACCGGAGCGCCTGGGTGCAATGTGGCATGGAATAGGCCGCTTGCTCGCTTGTTCATACGCATGCACGACATCCAGAACACTGTAGCCCAGACCAGTCCCCAGATTTACAGTCAGGCAACCTGTATATTCGCTAGTGTGCGCGTCCTGCGAAGCTTCCAGCGCTTCCAATGCCTTGAGATGTCCGAGCGCCAAGTCGGTTACATGTATGTAATCCCGCACGCCGGTACCGTCCGGGGTAGGATAATCGTTACCCCATACATTCAGCGCTTCCCGCCGCCCTACCGCAACCTGCGCTACAAAAGGCATTAAATTATTCGGCACGCCTTGTGGATCTTCGCCGATCAATCCGCTGGGATGCGCACCTACCGGGTTGAAGTAGCGCAATATACTGATGCGAAATGAATGATCACTATGCTGAAAATCGCGCAGTATCTCCTCGATCATCATCTTGCTGCGTCCGTACGGGTTGGTAGGCGACAGTGGATGATCTTCTGTCAATGGCAGTTGCACCGGATCACCATAAACAGTCGCCGAAGAACTGAATACCAGCGTTTTAACATCGCACTCCTGCATGGCTTCCAGTAGGCGCAGCGTACCCACCACATTATTATCGTAATACCAAAGTGGTTGTTCAACCGATTCGCCAACAGCCTTGAGGCCAGCAAAGTGAATGACAGCAACGGCTTGGCTTTGCCTAAGCGCAGCTACCAGGGCAGCACGATCACGGCAGTCACCTTGTATCAATTCCAATTTCTTACCGGTAATTTGCTCCACTCGCGCCAGTGCTTCGGGATTACTGTTGCAGAAATTATCAAAGACTGTGACGTTAAAGCCCGCATTCAGCAATTCAACGCACGTATGCGATCCAATATAGCCGGCACCACCAGTAACAAGAATCATCATTATAAGCCTCGACAAGAGAGATAGTAGATCGATTCAATTGCTTTGAAACTCGTTTAAATTTTCAGGATTCGTCCAAATTAGCTGTGAAAATACTGCTTAAAATTCGTCACAAAATAATCCAGAGAATCGACGGGTAAATGATTGATACCCGCCGCGGCTTTGCGACCTCCGCCGGTATCAAATCGCAAGCACAGCACATCAGCACCCTGCGGATTTATCAGTGAGGATCGCACACTCACCGTGTAGTTTCCACTCTGATTGCGCGTAATCACTGCATGAGCGCGTCTTGGATTATCGTTTGCCAATTTATTGGCAAAAATACCACTGACACGTCTTGCCCACGGCGCGTCCGGCAACAAGTAGGCGGCGCCATGATCGTCGCTTACCAGAGGTTGTAACGAGTCTGCTTGGTTCATATCATCTTTAAACCCTGCGGCAAGTTTGGCAAAAGCAGCCGACCGGGCAATGAAATCAAAAGGACTGCTATAGGGCTTTATTTCTTCATACAAATCTGCCGGATGAAAATGCAGATCCGACAAATTATCGCCGTAACCGTTGTAATTCAGGTACTCACCCAAACACGCGAGCTGCTCAGTTTCGACTTCCGTGAGTCCTGCCGCATTTGCAAGCTGTCGGGCTTTTTGTATGAGATTATCGCCAAAAGCAGCCGTAATTGCCCATAGATGAAATTTTCCCTTCAAGTGCTGATCGACTAAAAGACTGGTGCATACGTCCGCCGCCAGATCGATATGCGCGATCAGATTGTGGTGCTGCGGTATTTCTCCGGCATGATGATGATCAAAATATTCAACGATGGCATCGGCTGCCAGCAACCGCATTAATCCTTTGCGATTGCTGTCCAAAGAAATATCCAATACCGTTACCCGGTCTTCCGCATGCGCTTCTACCCGATCCAACAGCTTGATATCGCGCTTGACTCCTGTAACCAGGATGGCAATTGATGAATCTCCCAATCTCAGCTGATGCAATGCACATAATCCATCCGCATCGCCATTAAATACATAATAATGATTCATATTGGTATGTGAGTAATTTATTCGCGTGGATACTGGTTAATCGGAATCTCTCGTGTCATTGGCGCGTATCAACATCAAGGCTAACCCAATGCACCGGCATTGGTAAGATAATTGATAATCTGCTCAACAGCCTGCTCCGGGGTTTGCGTCATGGTATTAATGCGAACCTCTGCATTCTCTGGCGTTTCATAAGGTGAATCAATGCCGGTAAAGTTTTTTAACTCCCCGCGGCGCGTTTTTTTGTACAACCCTTTGGGATCACGTTCTTCCACCACGTGAATCGGTGTGTCGATGAATATTTCAAAAAATTCACCTTGTTCTACCAGTTCCCGTGCCATCCTGCGTTCAGAGCGGAACGGCGAAATAAACGATACCAGGACAATTTGTCCGGCATCAACCATCAATTTGGCAACTTCGGCAATGCGGCGAATATTTTCAACCCGGTCAGCATCGGTAAAGCCGAGATCCTTATTGAGGCCGTGGCGTACATTATCGCCATCCAGCAGATAGGTATGTTTGCCCAACGAATAGAGTTTCTTCTCCACCAGATTGGCAATGGTCGATTTACCGCTACCGGACAATCCGGTAAACCAGAGTATGAAAGGTTTCTGTCCTTTAATGGCGGCATGTGCCTGTTTATTGATGTTGATGGCTTGCCAGTGAATGTTTTGCGACCGGCGTAGTGCAAAATGCAACATACCAGCACCAACGGTGTTATTGGTCAGACGATCAATCATGATGAAACCGCCGGTATCACGATCTTCTTTGTACGGATCAAACGCAAGCAACTGATCGGAGCTCAGATTACAAATCCCGATTTCATTGAGTTCCAGTTTTGTGACGGCAACATGTTCGAGTGTATTGACGTTCACCTTATATTTCAGCATCGAAACATTGGCTGTGACCGTTCGCGTTCCAATCTTCATTAAATAAGGTCTGCCGGGCAGCATCGGCTCGTCGGACATCCATACGATGGTTGCCTCGAATTGATCAGCCACACACGGCGGTGAATCGGTCGCTGCAAGAATATCACCCCGGCTGATATCGATTTCATCGGTCAGCGTCAGTGTGATGGATTGTCCTGAAATGGCTTGCTCCAAGTCTCCATCACCGGTTACGATGCGTGCCACGCGACTTTCCTTGCCAGCGGGCAGAACTCGAACGGGATCACCAGGCTTGATGTTGCCACGAACAACGATACCGGAATAACCGCGAAAATCTAAATTAGGACGATTGACCCATTGCACCGGCATACGAAAAACCCCGGGCTCCTCCCCTACATCCTCGACTTGAATGTTCTCCAGATACCCCATCAATGTTTCCCCGTGATACCAGGGTGTGTTCATACTCAGCGCAGTGATGTTATCGCCTTTCAGAGCCGACATCGGGATTGTCACAATATTCTGCAGCCCCACTTCTTTGGCAAAGGTGCGGTAATCTTGATCAATCTGATTATAAATTTCTTCAGAGTACGCCACCATATCCAGCTTATTGATCGCCAGTACCACATGGCGAATCCCGATTAACGAAACCAGATAGCTATGCCGCCGAGTCTGCGTCAGTACGCCCTTGCGTGCATCGATCAGAATAATTGCAACATCGGCAGTTGAAGCGCCGGTGATCATATTGCGAGTATATTGTTCATGCCCCGGCGTATCCGCTACGATAAACTTGCGTTTATCCGTCGAAAAAAAACGATACGCCACATCAATGGTAATGCCTTGCTCGCGCTCTGCCGAAAGCCCGTCCACCAAAAGTGCAAAATCGAGATCACCTGCTTGCGTCCCCACTTTCTTAGAGTCCACTTCCAGCTGAGCCAATTGGTCTTCAAACAACATTTTGGATTCATACAGCATGCGTCCGATCAGGGTACTTTTTCCGTCGTCAACACTGCCGCAGGTGATAAAGCGCAATAAACTCTTGTTCTCATGAGTCTTTAAGTACAATTCAATATCTTCGGCGATCAAATCAGATACATGTGCCATTAGAAGTACCCCTCCTGTTTCTTTTTCTCCATCGAACCTGCGGAATCATGATCGATCAATCGACCTTGTCGCTCGGATGTTTTTGTCAGCAGCATTTCTTGAATGATCGCCGTCAAAGAATTTGCTTCACTCTCAATCGCCCCGGTTAATGGATAGCAGCCCAGTGTACGAAAGCGTACTTTCTTCATCATCGGAACCTCGCCTTTATGCATCGGCAAACGATCGTCATCTACCATAATCAATGTGCCATCGCGTTCTACAACAGGTCGTTCCTTGGCAAAATACAGCGGTACGATGGGAATATCATTCAGGTAGATATATTGCCAAATATCGAGTTCGGTCCAATTCGACAAAGGAAACACCCGAATACTTTCGCCTTTATTTTTACGCGTGTTATACAGGCGCCACAGCTCAGGACGCTGTAATTTTGGATCCCATCGATGCTGCGCCGAGCGGATTGAAAAAATGCGTTCCTTAGCGCGCGACTTCTCTTCATCCCGACGTGCGCCACCGAATGCCACATCAAAGCCATGCTTATCCAGTGCCTGTTTCAAACCTTCTGTTTTCCAGATATCCGTATGAACTGCGGAGCCATGCGTAAATGGGTTAATCCCCTTTTCAACCCCCTGAGGATTAATGTGCACAATGAGGTCCAGTCCAAGTTTTTTCACCATCACATCACGAAACTCAATCATCTCTTTGAATTTCCATGTTGTGTCAACATGCAGTAGTGGAAAAGGCGGTTTCGAAGGATAAAATGCCTTAACTGCAAGATGCAGCATCACTGCACTATCTTTACCGATGGAATAGAGCATCACCGGATGCTCGCGCTCCGCAACAACCTCACGCATAATTTGAATACTTTCCGCTTCAAGGCGTTGTAAATGTGTCAACATTGTCAATAATTTCCTTAATTATTAGAATGTAGCAGGGTTATGTTAATATAGCTCTAGATCTTTATAATTGCGAAATAAACTATTTTATCCTTGCAATTTTTAATCTTTATTACACCGAGGAGAAAACTTGCAATCCGTTAGGATCGTATAATTTTAGTAGATTAGATATATCAATCAGGACTTGATTCTTAGCTCATTATAAATTACTTCCGTATCTTCTGTAACGCACAGCATTCATTCAATCCGCCAGCAATTACCGCCGTACACAGAATATATTGACCTATAATTACAAAAGACTAATCAATACCTCAAAGTATAAAAAATCCGTATTGCCCGAGCGCTGGTCAATATGAGTAGGCTGCGCCGCTATCCGGTTTTTTACAAATTCTCCAGCAAAGAAATGGGTATAGCCAAGTATCGTGCTAATCCTAGGTGTGACTTGATAGCGGATACGCCCTTCAAATGCATTACCCGCATGATCGCCGCTTTGTCCGGTTCTATCTCGATTAAATCCGGGATCAGGAAGCGTGTTACTGATATTGCCGTTGAGAATATCAAACATGCGATCAGTACTGCTGGCCAACCAAAACCAAGCGTATGTGGCTTCAAAACCTAGCTTCTGCGTCGGCTGCAGGTCAAATCTGATTTTTGGGGTCTCGATATTCTCATAGACCATATAATGGTCTGCCGACCAAGGCCGTGCAAAACCAAAAAAACGATCAAAGCGATTGTCGACATTGTCATTAGGATTGCGGTCACCGGTGGCATAACCGTAAAAACCCATAATCCGAGGTTTCCAGGCGTGGTTAAAGGTCCGGCCTACTTCGACGGTATAGCCATAGGCATCTTGACGTCGGGTACCGCTATAACCGAGTTGATAATTGAAACTGGCATCAAAATCCAGAATATTACCGACTTTGCCGTAGGCGCGAAACCCTGGCATATGAATTTCCCGATCCAGTTTGTTGGTTGCAGTAAAACCATTGGGGTCGGCCGTTTGCTTCTGACCCATGTAGTACGGTTGTATCGTGACAATGTCAGACCATTTGCGCCAATGACCGATTGTACCGAAAACCCATAAGTGATGATTGGCTTCATCGAATCTGGTTTGCAAGCGCCGAACCGGCTGCATACCAAACATTTCCAGCTCCCAATCATTGGCTTCGCGACCTATATTTAGACGAAAGCCTTCGAATGAATTGGTGGTGTTGCGCCACTCGTTACGCGCAATAAAACGCCGATCTGTTGTTTCATAAGCCATACGTCCTACGCGAAAACGAATCGGACGATTCTGATTGCGGTCATCCACGCCCAGTACGTTTTTGAAATATAACTCGCCATACGCATTGATCAGATCGTATTCATTTCTTTCCTGATCAGTGATGACATGTCGATTGTTATATACCCGTGAATCTTGAAATTCGACCGCAAAACGAAAAGGATCGAGAATATCTCTTATCCCCAGCCAGGCACGCGAACGCAGAAAAAAGGGATCATTATTTCCACCCTCGACATAGCGTATATCGTTGTGGCGATGCTCGTAGCGCGTGCGCCATTCAAAACCGACATCCAACCAGGTGATATCCTTAAATGCCTTCACACCGATATCGCTTAACCGGCGTACATACCTCGGTGGATCTGATTCCGGATTGGTAGCATAACTATCAGAGCGCCGATAATAACTGGTCGCTTGCTTGCTTGCTTCCGGCACAATGGCAGGCAACGATTTGGCGGAATCTGATGGCGTATTTCCTGTCGCTTTTTTTGTATCCAGTGTCTCTGTTTGCACTGTTCGAGTGACGCCCGGTTCCATGATTTGAGACTTGGCAGGATTAGCGGTAAATGCACCCAATATCACAATGTGTAACAATGACCATAGAAACCTCACGTTGTTCTCCTAAGCAAACTCTCCGGCACTCCGGTTGAGTCATTCAAGCAATTTTTGGCTGGTTTACTATGCACTTAATTTTTAAGATATATCAAAATTCTCTCCTAAATAGGATCCTGATACATGGGAGGTTTTCTGTAGATGCGCTATCAAAAACAACTTAATAACGATTGGATATCTTTATAGCAGCACTTCGAACTTTATTTGCCGATGAAACAACAATCTGTACCGTACATTCTGGAATCGGACAGGGAATGTCATGATTCTCGATCCATCTGCTCAGGATCCGTGGGTATTCTTGCTGGATTGGCTTGAAAAACGTTGTTGCCGCTCTCTAGTTGATTTTTACTGATTGGACCAGTACTTAAGCATCCCATCACGATCAAAGAACAGATAAATCCCATTTCCGATACCGATAATATCAGATCCATTAATCGGTAAATCAGATCCAAAAAGATCGTATTCCCAGGTATCTCCACTTGGGCTCTTGCGTGTTCCATAACACCATTTACAAGGAAGTCCCCAGGAAGCAATGACTTGGTCTTTTGTCATACCAACAACCAATTCTTTCTGATCGATGGCTCTGCGTATTTCTGCTGGCATATTGGTATCCGCCAGCACCTCTTGTCTGATTCGGTTTTCTCGCACCGCTCCACATCCGTGTAGCAGTAAGACTGCTACTATCACTATTGAGGTAATAAATAATCTGCTATTCATAGGGGAAGTCATTTGCAAAGTAGTTGGTTCTGATACATCTACTTTATATGTAGTGGTTTGTTCGTTCTTCAATAATACTTTATCTTCCATATCAATAACAATGAATTATGCCGCGCTTATTAGCGTCTTTTAGAAAAATATGAAATTAATTGGGTTAATTATCAACCGGAATAGGAATTTCGGAGGGTATGCAATTGTCAGAAACAACGCGCAAAAGCTAATGAGCTAGCGGTCTAATTCGTGGTTTTTTTAGTTTATTTAAATACTTGATCGATCAGTTAAAGAGTGATAATAATATGAGTGATGAATTGCCGGGAGGTCTTTCCAAATTGTACAAATACGTCAGGCAACTGGAGCGTCGTGTCATCAAATTGCGGCATATGACACTTTTCCATCGACCAATTCTGAGAGTTGTCAGTTTTGTGCTGATTTTTGTACTACTGATACCGCTCGTTACTGCCGGAATCTTGCTTATCAATCGCACCCACACACAATATGTTCTTCTTACGGGACCGGTAGGAAGCACAACAGCTTATATAGCTCCTCGAATCCAATCAATTCTTGAAGCACCGGAACCGATTGAACAACTGCTCCACGTCAATATCGTGCCTAATTTTAGGTTGCGTTCATCGTGTGGAGGTCTTGATACCAATGCGCAGATAAATGCTGGTGTAGCACACCTTGGATTTGCTGAAGATGGTTTTATCGGAAACTCGTCCTCGTTTTCATATTGCTCATCAGACCCAAAACAGACTCAAGCAAATAGGGAGAATATGGGAGAAACCAAGAAAGTCCGTGTATTGCTGAATTTGTATAAATCCCCTCTCCATGTAATCGTACGTTCAAAATTGAAACTCAATGATCTCCAGGAGCTCCCACCCGGCACACAAGCCTATCTTGGCGGAGACGGAAGTTCGACACATTCTGTTGCCCAGCTGATCGTGAAACATTTCGACCTGAATATTGAACGGAAAGGCCATGCATTGAATTTTAATCAAGCTGCGCAAGCGCTTGTCGATGGGGAATTCGACGTCGCTTTCTTTCTAGCCGGACTCCATAACGAAGTTTTAAAATCCCTTCTAGAACAAGGCAGTGAGTTCCAGCTATTGCCTATTGCAAAAACCGAGAGTTTGAGAACGCTCTTCCCATACCTTGAGTCACTGGAAATTCCGCCTGCAGTTTATACGAATGTCCAGAGTAAGGTCGAAACCATTGGCACTCACACCGTTCTGGTGGCATCAACTGCACTCAGAGAATATGAAGCTTACGAAATAACAAAGAAAGTAGCTGAGCATATCCAGGATCTTCTCTGGGATGTGCCACTCAATTCAGCACGTATTATTGATAATGACCCCTCAAAGGATTTGTTTTATCCAATTCATGACGGGGCTCGCCGCTTTTTTTCTCATAATCCGCCGTTTTTCCTAGATATAGCCATGCTAACAGGCATTGGCGCTTATTTCTCAGTGATCTACGCTTTCTATGTCATGTTGGTTGAATTCGTCAAAGGCTATCGCATGTATCGATTCCAAACGACCATTGATCTGATCATGGGTCGCGCACAAACACTTGGAGACTCAACAAAATCGACGCTACTCGATACACATCTTCAGAAATTCCGACATGTCGCACTGCGGCTTATGCGTCGTAAGAAGATCACATACGAAGAATTCAATGATATTGAGGATTATATAAAAGCATACAAACTCTAAATTGAGACATACAGAATTCTCATTTGATCTGATTCGCGCTGGGTTGGCATTATTGCCCTTGAGTTGAATTGGCCTGGCGATTTGTTCCCAAGCATTTCGTCGGCGTTACTGGGCTCAGCTTGCAATTCCCCGCGATCTTCCGCGGGGATGAGTATAGGGCGCGCGGAGCAAATTTATTCCACGTTATTTATTAACGACTTCACTTTTAATCCACACTGTTTTGATATTCACAAATTCACGAATACCGTGATAGGACAATTCCCTGCCATATCCTGAATCTTTAACTCCCCCAAACGGCAAGCGCGGATCACTTCTCACAATGCCATTGACGAACGTGCATCCCGCATGAATTTGCCGCGCCAATGCTTCGCCGCGTACCACATCACGCGTCCACACGCTGCCTCCCAGGCCAAACTGAGTACAATTGGCTAATTCAATCGCTTCCTCAGCATTGTTTACCCGCACTATTGCAGCCACAGGACCAAACAATTCTTCATCAAAGGCCGGCATACCCGGCTGCACATGATCCAGAATCGTAGGTGCATAATAGGCTCCTTGCGTTCTCATGAAGGCGCCTCCAATCACTAACTCAGCCCCCAATGCCAGACTGCGCTCAACTTGGACATGCAGTTCAGTGCGCAAATCCGAACGTGCCATAGGCGCAATATCGGTAGAGTCGCTTTTGGGATCACCATAACTTAGCTCGCTTACCAAGGCTCTAAAGCGCTTCACAAATGAATCGGCGATACTATTCACGAGTATGAAGCGTTTCGCGGCAATACAGCTTTGTCCCATATTTTGAAATCGAGCGAATAATGCCTGTTTAGCTGTCAACTCGATGTCGGCGTCGTCAAGCACGACAAAAGGATCCGATCCACCCAACTCAAGCACGCATTTTTTCAAGTGCTGCCCGGCGATAGCTGCCACTTTCCGTCCTGCAGCGCTACTACCGGTCAAAGTAACGGCGGCAATCCGTTTATCAGCAATGACGGCTCCGGTCTGATCAGCGCTGATCATCAGGGTACGAAATGTATTCTCTGGGAATCCTGCCCGATAAAATGCATCTTCCAATGCCAAGGCGCAGTGGGGAACATTGGATGCATGCTTCAGTACCACGGTATTGCCCGCCATCATCGCCGGCACGGCAGCACGAATTAACTGCCAAAAGGGAAAGTTCCACGGCATAATGCACAGCACTGTGCCCAAAGGTTGATAAACAACCAAGCTGCGGCTGGCATCGGATGCGATGACTTCATCGTCAAGATACGATTCTGCATACGTTGCGTAGTATTCGCAACCGATTGCACATTTTTCTATTTCCGCTCTCGCCTCTTTTAATAATTTCCCCATTTCGTCAGTGATCAGATTGGCGTAATCCTCGCTGCGTTGGCGCAATACTTGCGCAAGATTGCGCATCAACTGCGCTCTGTGCGCAAAACTGAGTGCAGTCCAATCGGTCTGTGCAGACGTTACTTGACTCAATACGGTATTGACCTTATCAGCTTGCCATATCGGAAAAGATCGCAGGATTTTACCTGTGGCGGGATTGATTGATCGCATGAACATAGAAAAAACCTCACATTAAATTCAATAGCACACAAGTTTAACTTGGAATTGATGATTTACGGATACGCCGGGATAAATTGACCGATAGCCATTTAGCAAGCCGCTGAAAAACTATCGTCGTTGCCACTGCGGTGTTAAAACAGGTTCAACATACTCATTTAGTAAATATAAATGCGCTTTATCGCGCGTTTTTGCCTTCATCGGCTGCCTCGAATACGTTTTTCAGCGGCCTGTCTGTTAAATTTGATTTTGCAATCCAAACACTAATCAGCCTCATCATCCGTTTTTCCCAGGCGCTCCGTATGATACTTCTCCACCCATCGCAGCAGCCATTGTGGCGCATGCGCGCGCTTCCACTCGCCTGCGGCATATTTATTGGCTTCTGACCAGGTCGGATAAGTATGAATAGTACTCAAGATTTTGTTCAAACCCAAGCCATACTTCATCGCCAATACAAATTCCGCCAGCAAATCGCTGGCGTGTGCGCCGACTATGCTGACACCCAGCACGCGATCCTTACCGGGCACCGTCAATACCTTGACAAAACCATGCGCGGCTTCATCGGCAATGGCGCGGTCCAGATCTTTGAGATCAAAATGCGTCACTTCAAAGGCAATGCCGCGCGCTTTCGCTGCATTTTCCGATAGCCCTACCCGCGCGACTTCTGGATCGGTGAATATCGCCCGCGGAATCACCGAATAATCCACCTTGAAACGCTTGAATTCGCCAAACAGCGCATTGACCGCAGCATACCAGGCCTGATGCCCAGCCGTATGCGTGAACTGATAGGGGCCGGCAACGTCACCGCAGGCAACAATATTGGGATAAATAGTCTGCAACCAGCCGTTGGTTTCGATGGTGTGCTGGCTCGATAGCGGAATACCCAATTGCTCCAATCCAAAGCCTTCCGTGCGCGGCATTCGGCCAACCGCACATAACAGCGCATCAAATTGCAATCTAGCTTCTTCACTACCCTTGTTCTGCACGATTAAATACTGCGCACTGCCCTCAGTTTCGCAGCGCAGCACGTCGGTTTGCGTCAGTATTTTGACGCCATCGGCTTGTAATGCGGCTTTAACCAAATCCACCGCATCTGCATCCTCATGCGGCAAACAATCACTGCGCACCACCTGCGTCACCTGGCAACCCAAGCGGACAAACGCTTGCGCCAGTTCGCAGCCAATCGGCCCGCCGCCCAATACGATCAGGCGCTGCGGCCGCTCGGTCAATGACCAGATGGTATCGGAGGTGTAATACCGCACCGCTTCCAATCCAGGAATTTTCGGCACCACCGGACGTGCGCCGGTAGCGATGACGATGGCACGTGTCGTCAGTACTCGCCCGTTGACTTCCACCGACCACGGCGAGGTAATGGTTGCTTTGCCTTGCAGCACCTCGACGCCCAATTGCGTGTATCGTTCTATCGAATCATGCGGTTCGACGGTTTTCACTACCCGCTGAACACGTGCCATCACCTCGGCAAAATCATAATCCGCGCTTGCTTGCGCAATGCCCAGCGCAGCGGAGTTTTTCACTTGCTGTAGAAAAGTGGCCGTACGAATCAACGCTTTGGATGGAACGCAGCCATAATTGAGGCAATCGCCGCCCATTTTATGACGTTCAATCAACGTCACCTTGGCGCGGGTGACTGCAGCAATGTACGCGCTCACCAATCCGGCCGCACCGGCACCGATCACGATCAGATTGCGGTCGAAGTGAGCGGGCTTTGGCCAGCGTGCATAAAGCCGCCGCGTTTTAATCAGCTCGACGCCCCAGCGTGCCAACCACGGGAAAAATGCCAGTACGATAAAAGAAACAATCAAAGCCGCAGACATGACATCGGACAACTGCGTAATTGCCGCCAATTGCGTACCGGCGTTCACATACACGACCGTTCCGGCGAGCATGCCCACCAGACTGACCCAAAAATAAGTCGTACTGCGCAGGGTAGTCAATCCCATCAATACATTAATCAGAAAGAATGGAAAAACGGGCGCCAGGCGCAAAGTGAACAAATAAAAAACGCCGTCGCGCTCCAGACCTTTATTGATAACTGCCAGACGCTCGCCAAAACGGCGCTGCACAGCATCGCGCAACACATAACGCGCCATCCAGAAAGCCAGCGTAGCGCCGATCGTCGCCGACACCAATGCCACCGGCACGCCGATCCATAGCCCGAACATGGCGCCGCCGGCCAATGTCATGATGGTTGCACCGGGCAACGACAACGCCGCCATCACGATATAAGCCGCTGAATAAATGCCGATCACAAAAAACGGCCGCGCTTGATATGCCTGTTGCAGTGCTTCACGCTGATCTTTGAGCGCTGTCAGCGTGAAAAATCGCCCCCAATCGAAACCATAAAACACCGCAATCAGCAGGCCGAGCAAAATCAGTACCCACCAACGGTTTTTCATGCTTGTTCCCTATCGTTTCATTTCACTGCACGAAGCGCCGTAACGAAAACAGCTATAGCAGCGATGATGTTTCATGCTCACCGATATCTGCAAACTTTCCGCAAGCGTCGCGCCGAGCGCGTAATCCGCATCATCATCCACCAAAGTACAGGCGTAAACCTTGCATTGCCCGTTGCTTTTCACAATCATGCGACTGAATGCGCACATAAACTCCCGCCGGGTCGATTCAGTCTGGTAATCCACCATGCAACTTTGCGTAATCTGCGGTGCAGCGACTGCTGTGCCGGGTGGGTGAAATTCAGGAAACTCAATGCGCGGTAGATTCTCCGGCAAGCCCGCGCCGCGAAAAACTTGCGCGAAACACTTGGCCACTTTATTTGCGGATAGATTTGGAATGGCTTGATTGGCCACCGATACGTTAAATCCCATGTCATGTAATGTACATAAGCCGTCCAACGCCATTGCAAACATGCCCTCACCTCGGTTTTTGTCATGCTCATCCGCCAGAAAGTGATCCAGACTGACGCGAAAATGCACTGCATGTGGCCGCTCACGCAGTGGCTTTAGCTGCAATGCACGCTTCAGCAACGGTGCCGTGGCGTTAGTCAGTACCATGCAAGGCCGATGCTGCAATGCATAATCCAGAATGCGCACCATGTCCTTGTTAATGAAAGGCTCGCCGCCGGTAAAGGAAAATTGCTTGACGCCCAGTACCAGCGCTTCGTCAATGAATGGTTTGGCGTCGTCAAAACGCATCAATTGCAGGCGATCATCACCGGGCTTGGAACCTTCCAGACAAAAAGGACACGCCAGGTTACATGCGGTGCCGGTATGCAGCCACACTTCTTCCAGCGCATGGGCGCGAATGAAACCACGCGGCTTATTGTCAGGCGTGACATACCACATTTTGGAACGCGCTTGCTGTTTACTGGGTATGGGTGCAGCAATGGTATCCATCCTAGCAACATCCGCTTTCTTGCACACTCGTGGCAGCATCATCATTAAATGGAATACCCATGCCACAACCCGGAAAGATGCCGAAATGCTGCTCAAAGTTTCCGTAAAAATCAAAATGCTGGATGAATCGCGTGTCATGCAACATACGCCAAGTGTTGCCACATACCGGAAAATGCTTGCCGGTTTCAATAAAGTGATGCTTATCCAACCGGAATGCATGACGATGGTGCGGGATGCTGCCGCGATACACCACCGACTGGCCATGATCTTCACAAGCCAATTCCAGATCGTGCAATTTGAACAGGCGATAGGTTGCCGAATAAAAGCGGATATTGCCGGTTTTCTCCATCAATTCCGCATTCCCGATGTCAATCGGACGATCCTCTACCAAGCGCGGATCGGTGAATCCGTGTTTTCGTGACAATTGCAGAAAATCATTCCAATACAGCGCACCGCTCAAGCATTCGCCATACAACACCGCGTCATGCGTCAACGCCACGGGAATACGCCGGTCGCTGTACACATCGGAAAAGTACAATTCCCCACCGGGTTTCAGCACGCGAAACGCTTCGCGCAGCACCGCCGCCTTATCCGGCGCTAAATTGATGACGCAATTGGATACGATCAAATCCACGCTGGCATCCGCCAGCTCAAGTTCGTGCAGGCGCTCGATGTAGCCGTGCAAAAAACGCACATTGCTGCGTTTGTAACCAAATGCTTTGTGGTGATATTTTTCATGCTGACGCGCCACCGCCAACTGCTCTTCCGTCATATCCACCCCGATCACCTGCCCCTTCTCCCCAACCAGTTGCGACAGTACATACACATCGCGCCCGGCGCCGCAGCCCAGATCCAGAATAGTCAGTCCTTCCAGCAACTCAGGCAAAACCAGGCCGCAACCGTAATAGCGTGTCTGCACTTCAGCGTGCACCCGTGCCAGCAACGGTTTGACAAAATGCGGCAAGCCCGCATCCGTGCAGCACGCATTGGTCTGCAAATCCTGGCTACCGGTCAGTGTTTCACCATAATATTTTTGGACAATTTCTTGCATGGCATTCCTTCACATTGGATGATTTGCATCATTATGTCATTCAAGCGTCGATTTTAGAACGATAACGTGCAGCCAATTTTTGCGGTGCGACTCCGCACATGAAACGCAAAGCCAACGTGCGATTGTGCCACGTGCGCCGCCACCAGCCGTCACGCTGCCAGCGGCGCGAATCGACAAAAATCGGCTCGGACAGCGGCAAAAATTTGCCCAACCGACGCACCGCATGAACCAGTGGCGCTTCCTCAAACAATGGCCACGACGCATGCCCGCCCGCTTGATGGTAAACCGAGCGCTTTATAAAAATTCCTTGGTCACCATACGGTACGCCGAAACGGCACCGCAACGCAATCATCGGTTCCAATATCCATGCCGGCCACGCACGCGGTTTAGCAAAACAGAAACGAAAATAACCCCCGATGGCACCGTGCTGAATGGCTTCTATCATCGCCGTCAAAGAATTCATGGACAACTGTGCATCGGCGTGTAAAAACCACAGTATATCGCCCGTTGCCTGTGCCGCCCCGACCCGCAATTGCTGCCCACGGCAAGGTTCGCTGACGATCCGCTGCGCTCGAAATTGCACGCAGATTTCCGCACAACGCGCACTGTCGGCAGCATCCACCACGATCATCTCGCACGACATAGGCAAAAATCGCTGCAATTGTGCAAGCAAACACGCCAGTTTCTCGTCATCGCGATAGCAAGGAATAATGATACTTAACTTAGGCATGGGAGATTTTCATCGTAGCAATAATCATGTTAGTGAGTTCAAACAGCGCACGGCGTGCCGGTCGTTGATCCTGTTGCAGCAAATTGGCCAATTTCACCAGATCAGCCACTTCATCAACATCATAACCTTGCGCCAGAGTCGCTATCGACTGCCCCGCAGCGCAGCACACGTGCATCAATGCAGCACCCAACCGATCGCTGCTCCATGGCAAAGCAGACAAATCCGGCCACGCACAGCGATTAGCCATCAACACGACACCACCGTCCTGCGCCGGCATCAGTACCACATCGTTGTGCTGCAATGCTGCGCAAGCCGCTCCATAGTCTGTTGCAGTCAATCCCGGCGCATCGCTGCCAATGAATACCAGTTGCGCCATACCTTGCGCGCGTACTGTCTGATCCAGCGCATTCAACCGTTGCCCCAGATTACCTGCCACCTGCGGCACAACGATCAGCGGCGCAGCCATCGACACGAATAACGTACGCGCCCATTCCACATCGTCCGCGTTGGCAGGCGCAATCACCACCGGACCATGCCAATCACCCGCATCTTCCAGCGCACATGCCAATAATGCATGGGCAACCTGCTGCGTCATCTCGATGCCCAGATTGGCTGCCAAACGCTGCTTACCAACCCCCGGAGCGGGTCTTTTGCAGACCAAAACCAAGGCAGCTTCATTCATTTTCAGCTATTTTTACAGTTAAACGCACATTCATTCGTATTTGCTCTCACCATCATTCGCTTTACCTCAGAACAAGTTGCCTGTTGCATTGTCGTATTTTTTCGACAAGCTGTTAAGCACCAATCCCTGTAAGAAAAAATAACCTTTATTCCGATTGGGTAGAATCTGAAAAATTTGAAGCGGTATAATACCGGTCAGAAAACTGAATAACCCGTTAAAAATTAAGTTATGTCACAACCTCTATTTCAAAGAACACCATTACTTGACGGTAGCGATATCGATGCAAAACGTGAGGAAATCCGTAGTTACTTTCACGCCACGTTGAACCGTTATGAACAGCTTTTTGAAACGCTGCGTAATGATGATGCCTATTATCAAAAACCGATTTCGCTGCGTCATCCGCTCATTTTTTATTTAGGACACACCGCCACATTTTTTGTCAACAAATTGATTCTCGCCGGTATCATTTCCGAACGCATCAATCCCAGATTGGAATCCATTTTTGCCGTCGGCGTCGATGAAATGAGCTGGGACGATCTCGACAGCACGCACTACGACTGGCCCAGCGTGGAAGAAGTGCGTACTTATCGCAAAACTCTGCGCAGCCTGGTCGATCAACTGATCACGACGCTGCCGCTGACCTTGCCGATCACCTGGGAAAGCCCATGGTGGCCGATTCTGATGGGCATCGAGCACGAGCGCATCCACTTGGAAACGTCATCAGTATTGATCCGCCAGCACCAACTCGAATTCGTGCAACCGCATGCGGATTGGCAGCCATGCCACAAATCAAGCGTGGCGCCACACAATGAACTGGTTGCCGTTGCGGCAGGCACCATCACTATTGGCAAAAACAAAGCCGATCAACCACATTACGGCTGGGATAACGAATACGGATCACGCACGGCAGATATTGCTGCGTTCCATGCCAGCAAGTACTTGGTCAGCAACCAGGAATTTCTGCCTTTCGTCGAAATCAATGGCTATCATAACGAAGCTTACTGGCAAGAGGAAGGTCGCTCCTGGCAGCAATTCATGCACGCGGAACACCCGGCATTCTGGATAAAAAAAGGCGATGCATGGTATCTTCGGCTCATGACTGAGGAAATTCCGATGCCATGGGATTGGCCGGTTGAAGTCAATTATCACGAGGCCAAGGCATTTTGCAATTGGAAAGCCGCGATCACTAAACAGCCGGTGAGATTGCCGACCGAAGACGAATGGTACCGCATCTACGATGTCGCACAGTTATCCGAAGTGCCCACAGATGCGAGAGCTTCCGGCAATCTGCACCTGGATTATTACGCTTCCAGTTGTCCGGTTACCGAGTTTGCACACGGCGAGTTTTTCGATACGGTCGGTAATGTCTGGCAATGGACTGAAACGCCCACCTATCCATTTGCGGGCTTTGACGTGCATCCTCTATATGACGATTTCACCACGCCGACGTTTGACAATCAGCATAATCTGATCAAGGGCGGCTCATGGATTGCTTGCGGCAACGAATCGCTGCACAGCGCACGCTATGCGTTCCGCCGCCATTTCTTCCAGCACGCAGGCTTCCGCTATGTGGTTTCGGATGCGCCGGCGACACAACCGAGTTCCAACTATGAAACCGACAAATTGCTGTCGGAATATGCCGAATTTCATTATGGCGACAGCTATTTTGACGTACCCAATTTCTCCAAGGCACTGGCGGAAATCGCCATCGCAGCGATGGGTAGCCGGCCTGCGCATACCGCACTGGATTTGGGCTGCGCATCCGGTCGTTCCACTTTTGAATTGGCGCGCACTTTCGATCATGTCACGGGTATCGATTTTTCCGCACGTTTCATCGGTCAGGGCGTGCAACTGGTGCAACAAGGCGCGCTGCGCTACACATTGACCGACGAAGGCGAGCTGGTTGCTTACAAGGAACGTACGCTAACCAATCTGGGATTGGATCATGTCAAGCATAAAGTCGAGTTTTACCAAGGCGATGCATGTAACCTGAAATCCATTTTCACCGGCTACGACCTGATTCTCGCCGCCAATCTGATCGACCGCCTGTACGATCCGGCCAAGCTGCTTAACAACATACACACGCGCATCAACACCGGTGGCTTGCTGATGATCACATCGCCGTACACCTGGCTGACCGAACACACCAAAAAAGAAGCCTGGATCGGCGGATTCAAGCGCGATGGCGAGAATTTCACCACGCTAGACGGCTTGAAAGAAATCCTGGGTAAGCATTTCCGTCTGATTCAAGGTCCGCAAGCCGTGCCTTTTGTCATTCGTGAAACCAAACGCAAATTCCAGCATACGTTGGCGGAAGTAACCATCTGGGAGAGAATTTCTTGAGTGGTGGCTTTGATTTCGACCAGGAGATCAACCGCGAAGGCAGCAGCAGCGTCAAATATGACGGACGGCAAGCCATGTTCGGCAAAAGTGACGTCATCCCGGTATGGGTGGCGGACATGGATTTTGCCGCACCGCCTGCGGTCACCCAAGCATTGATCGAACGCGCCGCGCATCCGATTTACGGCTACACGCTGTTCCCGGACAGTTTGTATCAAGCGCTGATCGACTGGATGCAGCGCCGTCACGGCTGGACTATTCAACGCGACTGGATCGTGATGTGCCCCGGCGTGGTGCCGTCGATTAATGCCGCAGTCATGGCATTCACCCAGCCCGGCGAAACCGTCATTGTCCAACCGCCGGTGTATTTTCCGTTTTTCTCCGCCGTTACCGAAACCGGCAGAAAACTGGTCCGAAATCCGCTCCACTTGGAGAATGGCCGCTACACCATCGACTTTGATCACCTGGAGCAATGCGCCAAGCATGCGCACTTGTTGTTGCTGTGTTCTCCGCATAACCCGGTCGGCCGGGTTTGGCAGCCGTCCGAACTGGAGCGTCTGCTGGAAATCGCCGAAAAACATAATCTGATCGTTTTCTCCGATGAAATCCATGCCGATTTGATCTACCCCGGCAATCGGCACTACGCGCTGGGCGCTTTCCCGGGGCGCAGCGCTAACATCATCACCGCCGTCGCACCGAGTAAAACCTTCAATATCCCCGGATTGAATCTATCCGCACTGATTATTCCCGACAAATCCACCCGCAACGCCATGACACAAGTGTTCAACACGCTACACGTCAGCGCCTCCAATCCATTCAGCACTACCGCCTTCGAAGCCGCCTACCGTGAAAGTGAGGCCTGGCTGGAAGCGTTATTGATTTATCTACGCGACACGCGCGACAGCGTTGCAACATTCTTGGCGCAACATCTGCCGGAAATCAAAGTCATTCAAGCCGAAGGCACCTATCTGCTATGGCTGGATTGCCGCGCAATGAACATGACCGATGCACAACTGAAACAGTTTTTTATCGGTGAAGCCGGTGTCGGCATGAGTCCAGGTACATTATTTGGTACAGAAGGCAGCGGGTTTATGCGGTTAAATATTGGAGCGCCGCGTCGGGTGATCTTGAGCGTATTAGACAAAATCGTGCAAGCAAGGCACGGGTAGTTTCAATGTAATCAAGCGAGTCTATATATTATTATTTAAAAGGATATCTCTATGTCTACCACTATCACTTGGCCCATAAAAACCAGAGAACTGCACAGCCACCACATCGACTCGACGATCTGGAATGATTTAAAATTCAGACCCGACGATATCATTATTGCAACGTATGCCAAGTCCGGCACGACGTGGATGCAGCAAATCGTCGCACAAATGATGTACAACGGCGATCCGGATCTGGCGGTGGCGGAAATGTCACCATGGCTGGATTTGCGCGTACCGCCCAAAGATGTGAAGTTGCCGCTGGTGGAAGCACAGACGCGCCGCAGGATCCTGAAAACGCACCTACCGGTCGATGCGCTGGTGTATTCGCCCCAGGCCAAATATATCTACATTGGCCGGGATGGCCGGGATGTCATGTGGAGTATGTATAACCACCATGCTAACGGCAACCAAGCCTATTATGAAGCACTGAACGATACACCGGGGCGGGTTGGCCCGCCGCTGCTGCCACCACCCGCCGATATCCGCGAATATTGGCTGGAGTGGATGGAGAAGGACGGTTATCCTTTTTGGTCATTCTGGGAAAATATTCGTTCCTGGTGGCAAATTCGAGAATTGCCGAATCTGCTATTGATTCACTTCAACGATCTCAAGCGCGACATGCCTGGAGAGATGCGGCGCATTGCCCGCTTTCTCGATATTCCCATCGATGAATCCCGATGGCCTGATATCGTCGAATATTGTACGTTCGATTGGATGAAACGCAACGCCACCAAAACCGTACCGCTCGGTGGCGCTTTCTGGGATGGCGGCGCCGAAACATTCATCAATAAAGGCGTGAATGGTCGCTGGGCGGATACACTCACTACCGAGGATTCGGCTGCATATGAAGCGCGCGCCGTCAAAGAGCTGGGAGCGGAATGCGCACGCTGGCTCATGGTCGGACAAAACACTTTATCAAGTCGCTGAAAGCGTTTTGCAATGGCCCGTCATGGGCGCGACCACTCCCACCGCGGCTGCACCGAAGAATCAATATGAAATTGCGGGCTTTTGGTGATCCAACCTTGCGGGGATTTATAGAGAACATAACCTTCCAGTATTTTGTGTGGATAGGCGTGAGCGCCACTTCTGGGCAATGAAAAGAAACCCTGATTATTGATCATAATGGCGTACTCTCCATCTTGATAGGGCCCGAAATGCCATATAGCTTTTAAATTCTCGATATGCAGGCTGACCGACAATGCGCGCTGTACGAGTTTATTGTGATAATCGGCGATGCGCGCGGGTGCGGTTGCGGTCACATCCTCCACACAGCGGCAGGCATCGCTGTAACTCCAGACACTGATATGGGCCAGATCGAGAGCCGCTAACTGTTCC
Organism: uncultured Nitrosomonas sp.; assembly: GCA_964647635.1. Lineage (GTDB taxonomy): Bacteria > Pseudomonadota > Gammaproteobacteria > Burkholderiales > Nitrosomonadaceae > Nitrosomonas. Next base: position 3,126 of record CAZYHY010000006.1, on the reverse strand, counting down.
ATGTCAGGCACTATGCGCGCGCGCTCCGGACTGGATGGCGCTAATTTCTTTTGCGCTGCTACCGCACCGGATAATACCGCACCAAAATAATAATTGAAGTTGGGTTCAATATAGACTTGATTCGCATCACTATTGAGCATGAATTCATAGGATTTTTCAGTGAACGCGGCCATATTCAACAGATTCCGCTGCTCTTCGCGGGCATGTGTCCAGCTGATGCTGGTTAGAATAATGCCGGCCAGCCACGCCAACCGCTTATCCAGTTTGCTGTAACTGAGTGAAAGCAGGTAGGCCACCAAAACCGCTAGTCCCCACCCAATGAAATACAAATAGCGATCCGGTGCAGTAACTCCCGGATAGTTCACCAGTGGAATCAATGGGAATAGCAGCAATCCCAGCGCGACTAACGTTAGCTTGAGGTTTACCTGTCGATGATAAATCCAATACAGAATGAGCAGGCCGATGATGATTACTGCAAACTTCCCGGCAAGATGATTTCCAAATAACAAAAAAGGAAGATTGCCGAATGTCTCGGTAATCAATAAAAAGTCGTAGTTTCCGCCCAGGTTGTAGCCGCCGAATAGTCGCCCCAACACATGCAAGCGCCAAAAAATATAAGCTAACGCCACCAACGAAAATGGCAAGGCAAATCGTAGCCGGTCTTTCAGTGTTCCCACCGGTAAAAATGGCAAGATAGCGATGAGCGGCACATAGGTTTCCTTGCATGCGACTGCCAGCAAGTAGAACAATGTGCCGATGAGCGCCAGCGATCCGCGCTGTTCACGTACCGCGCGAACATAGGCATACAGCGCGATTACGGTAAATAGCAAACCACTCGCGTAATGGCCGGTCATGATTTCGGTGGCGATGTGAACCGTAGGTGCACCAACCAGAAATATGACGGCACCCATCAATGACCACAGCGGCGCGACCCACAATTTCAACAAAAAATAGGTGGCAACACTGGTGAGCCATATCAGCACAAGCTGATGCATATAGAATCCTGCGGGATTCAAACCGAACAATGACAGATTGATGTCATAAAATAAGGTATTCCACGGCGCCAGATTGGCACCGGATTGCAGTCGGGTAATTTCAGGCACAAAGAAATATTGCCAAGGCGCATAGGTGCTTGCAAAATTAAGATGATCGCCATCATCGAACCGCCAGTCACCTGATAATGCGCTGTGATGCAGTCCTAGGCAAAGTAGCGCCAGGAAAATCGCGACAATGACCGGTTGCGCCAAGATGCTCTGCCAATACGGGGTAACGGATTTCAATCCGGAATTTTCCATGTCCAGTTCCTGTGAGCAAGAAAGGTGATCAGGGGAAGAAAAACAAAAGACAGAAAAACACCCGCCAGATAATGCCATTGCAGCGCTTCACTGACGGCGATGGCAATGAGAGAAATCGCCAACCCGGCAAGCGACACCGCAAAGAATCGCATATAGCGCTGACCTGTGACGGCAGTCCGAAATGACCAGCGGCTATTGGCCCAAAAAGAAAAAAGATTGGCGCTGATGAACGCCATGCCATTGGCTGGTAGCGGGTGTACGGAAAATAATTCGACTAATCCGGTGACTACGATTAGATGAATCAGCGTGTTTGCTATGCCGACTAAGGAGAAACCGGCAAATTGCCGTCCCGTTTCACGATTAAGCATCCGGATTTTCTCCACCATACCGTTGCCGGATGATATATATGGGCCTTTGTTTGCTTTCGCTGTAGATGCGCCCGATATACTCGCCCAGCACGCCGATTCCCATCAATTGTATGCCGCCCAGAAAGAGGATGGCGGTCAGCAAGGAAGCATAGCCCGGCACATCAATGCCAAACAACAAGGTTTTAATAATGATCCAGCAACCGTAAACCAACGACAGCATGGCAACGGTAAAACCGATATATGCCCAGACAGCGAGCGGGACCGTGCTGAAACTGGTGATGCCTTCTAGTGCCAGCACCCATAAGCGGCGCGCACTAAACGATGATCGTCCGGATTTACGGGGCTCAACAACAAACTCAATGATGCTCTGCCTAAATCCCACCCAGGCAAACAATCCCTTCATAAAGCGCCTGCGTTCGGGTAAGCGCTTTAATGCCTCGACAACGCGTTTGTCCATTAAACGAAAATCCCCGACATCACGAGGAATTGCGCATTCGGATATCCAATTATGTAATCGATAAAACCAATGGGTGACCAACCGCTGCACAAGATGATCGGTTTTCCGTGACTGGCGTCGGGCCAGAACAACATCGCTGCCATTTTCCCACTGCTTTACCATGTCGATGATCAGCTCAGGCGGGTGCTGCAAATCAGCGTCCAGTGGAATAACCGCATCGCCGCTTGCTGCATCGATGCCGGCGGTTAGCGCGGCTTCTTTGCCAAAATTGCGCGACAGCTCCAAAACCACGATGCGGGGATTGCGTGCTGCATGCCGGCAAAGTATTTCCAACGTGCTATCGAAACTGCCGTCGTCAATGCAAATAATTTCGTAATCGTATGCTTGCAGTTTGAATAACACCGATTCCAGTCTGTTGAAGAAGGTATCCAGGCCATCGCCTTCATTAAAACAAGGCACTACAATGGATAAGCAGCGGATCGGGGAACTGGACGGATGCAAGTTGGAAATTTTAAGCGCCTTTTTCGTGAGCTATGGAATATAACAAAATGCCGATACGCGATCAAATGACAAGTTAATAAGTCACATTTAAAAAACGGCAAGCACCTGATAGGTGTTAATAATCTTATGTTTCACAATGTTGATAATCGTGGTTAATTGGCTATTCTTTCCGTGGAAAAAATGCAAATATTCCGGACTATTGGATGAAAGTTTGAATCATCACAGCTTGTACTGTTACAAACGGACAGGTAATGATCACCAATACATTCTTGAAATCCTGATGAATATCTGCAGCAGAAATTTCAGAAATAGCGAAGGAGTGGACTTCTTATTGGTCGCTTTGGGTTAGCAGGCCGTTGAAAAACGATCTGCGCTGCCTCGAATACGTTTTTCAACAGCCTGCTAGTACAGGCTATTTGGTTTGATACTCTTTATAAAATCACAACAAAGCTAACCCATCATTAGCGAACAGTGCGTCTTGATACTCGCTGACACCTACTGCGGT
>CAZYHY010000005.1:0-94485 GCA_964647635.1 uncultured Nitrosomonas sp. | reverse complement strand
AACTGGCTGTGTTTGAATATATCGAAGTGTTTTACAACCGGGAGCGATTACATTCAGCTAATGGATATATATCGCCCGTTGACTTCGAGTTACTGCAAAATGCTGCTTAACCTTGTGTCCAGAAAAGTGTTGACACATCAGTAAGAAATGGTCTTGCAAATTTGGACAGTTAGATCCCCCGTGGCAAGACCACGAGGAATCCAAGTTGAATTGTCACTGGTTGCTCGCTATCAGCCGATCAGATTGACCAAACTATCCGACTGGAGCCACTGGTGGGCGGCATTCTCAACAAAGTGATCAGTGTCACTGTAGCCTTTGAGATAACCGCCTGCGTCGCCCATGAAACGGTCGGCCTTATCGGTATCAATCACGTAATCCGCCGCCGCGCTGATCATTTTGAGACTACCCGGTTCTGAACTGACAGGATGCGACGAAACGATAAGTTCGACCTTGTCGAGCAGGCCGCCGACGCTGTCGTTATCGCCTGCGACGGAGCGGAAAGCAAGCACGTCATTTCCGCCGGTGCCGGTTGCGTGGAAGTGGTAACCCGTCATGGTGGAATTGGCAGGCGTCACCGTTCCGATGATAGCGCTATTCCACAACACCTCCATCTTGGACGAGGCGATGTAGCCCGGGCGTCCCGCGAAATCAAAGGAAACGCCATAATATTTGCCGGTCTCGGTCTTCACCGTCTGCGACAATGTCCCGTTATAGGCGTCGATTTCCGTCAATATGCGGCCGTCGGTGGCGTTCATCCCGTTATGGCCATAGTTCCAGAGCTCGATCTGATTGGTCGACGACTGCCATGCGCCGACCTCGCCATTCTTGAATAGTTTGTAGGCGCCAGCAGCCAGGTCACCCGTGAACGTCTCGAAGCTGGCATTGGACAGAAGATTGTCGCCAAGATGCGGCGGCGTGACCGTTCCGCCAGCCTTGACGGATACGGCGTCAATGTCGATATCGAAATTAGCTTGCCCCCTCGGGCTGATATCCGACAGTTTGATGGTCGTCTGGGCCGACGTTGCGGTAAATGCCATTGAATATTCGGCCATGCCGCTCTTGATGGCGACGGTCTTTGTCTCGACGGCGGTCGAGCCGTTCAATGCGTCCATCTTGATCTGTGCATCGGTCGTTGCGGAGGGGGCGTAGATGTTTGCCTTGAACTTCAACGTATAGGTCTGGCCGGCCACCGTGTTGATGGTCTGCGACAGCGCCGCATCATGCGCGGTGCTCCAACCGTCAAAAGCGAAATATTTGCCGCCTTCGGCTGCGCGCGCCACCGTCGTGTCCACGCCGGCGGAGCCGGTTAACGTCCAGGCAGAGCCGACCTTACCGGGGCCGGCCGGGCTTAACTCGAACCCGCCATCGACGATCAGTTCTGGTACGGTGGCCACGCTGGCCTTTACGGAGATAGAGTCGATGTCGATGTCGAAGTTCGCCTGTCCCTTGGGGCTGATATCCGACAGCTTGATGGTCGTATGCGCCGACGTCGCGGTGAAGATCATGGCGTATTCGGCCACGCCTTTCTTGACGGAAGCGGTATTGACGTTGATGACGGTTGCCCCGTTCAGGGTTTCCAGTTTGAGCTGTGCGTCGACAGTCGAAGAGCCGTACACGGATGCCTTCAGCTTCAGCGTGTAGGTCTGCCCCACAACGGTGTTGATGGTCTGCGACAACGCACCATCATGGGCGGTGCCCCAACCGTCCAAAGCGAAATACTTGCCGCCTTCAGCTGCGCGCGCCACCGTCGTGTCCACGCCGCCCGTGCCGGTCAACGTCCAGGCGCTGCCAACCTTGCCGGGACCGGCAGGGCTGGCTTCAAAGCCGCCATCGACGACCAGTTCCGGCCCCGAGGTCGGTCCGGTGCCGATCGGCACACCGCCGCTGCCGTTCGCCTCGAAATGGGTGAGGGTCGGTTCGACAGTGAGAATGGGTGCTTTTGAGGGGACGCCTTTGTTGTTCCAGGCAAACGGCATCCAGTTGCCGGCGGACAGGTCGCCGACGCCGTCCGGAACCTTTGCGGTCAGGGTGTTGTTGGCACCTTTGGTGAATGACAGTTCAAAAAACCCGCTCTCGAGATTGGCCGAATGCGTCACTGCGCCGGTTTTGGTGAAGGTCAGCTTTGTAATAGCTGCGGCATTATCGACGGTGATCGTGAATGCTTCGCCCGGCACGATTTCCTTCGGCGTGCTGGTAATGACTGGTCGGACGGCCTCGTTGCCGTTGGCGTCGAACAGATAAGGCGGTTTGAAGATCTGATAGTTCTTGTTGGGATCGGCCGTGCCGCCCATCGACATTACTGTACCGTCGGAAAGCAAAATGCCGGCGGAGTGGTAGAGACGATCCTCAGCCTCGGGGGCAAGGATGGTGACCTGGCCGGTCGCGGGATTCCACAGGGCCGGCGCGCGGTCGGCGCCCGCCGGGCTGTCGCCCTGATTGCCGCCGCCAGTGATGATCACCGAGCCATCGGCCAGCACTGACATGTTGGACCAGTGAATGTGGGTGCCGACATTGGCGCTGGTTTTTGCGAAGATTGGCGCAGCGCCGTTGATGTCCATGGTCCATAGATCGCCATTGCTGGCTATGGTCAGAACCTTGCCTTTGGCATACATGATCGCCGGCTGGCCCCAGCCCGTTGTAAATGGGACCGTGCCAATTTGTGTCAAACTGCCGTTGCCGGACGGATCAAGAAGGTTGACCTCCTGAACACCATCGGCGCCTTTGCCATTTGCAAAATAGATGATATCGCCAGCGGCGTTGAGGAACGCCTTCGGGTAAAAGGCGACTTCACTGGTGAAATCGTTCTCCGAAGCGCCGGTCAGCTGCCGCCAGCCCTCGCCCGGCGTGTAAATTTCTGGAATCGGCATGCCGATATGAGCCGTCGTGTACTGAGTTCCGCCCATGACCACGATCTGTCCTGTCGGCAGCGAGATCATCGTCGGATACCAGCGCGGAAAAGCCATGTCGCCATCTCCGGATGGCATGATGTGCCCGTTCGCCGGATCGAAAATATTGACATCCGGTGAGCCGACGCCCTGTATTGTATTGTTCGGTATGCCGCCGCCCGACATCATCACCTTGTTGGTACCCGGGATGATCATTGCGGCGGAACAGAAGATATCAGACGTGGTTGTGCCGCTGTGATCAAGCAGAGTATTCTGTCCGGTTGCCGGATCGAAAATCGAATGGTACCAGTGCCCGGCGCTTCCTGGCATCCAGGCTTGCTCGGTACCGAATGTCAGCAGCTTTCCGTCGGAGAGCAGGATCGCGTGCGCAGGAACATAGGGATAGACTTGCAGGGCTCCCCATTGCCCTGTTGTGTTTGCAGGCATTTCATACTCCAGTATGTTTTTATGCGGCAAAATGCCGGTCTTCGATACTAATTAAGTCAGTCTGTTGTGTGGTACAGCCTGTGGATCGCTATGGCTTCAGATAAGTGACAAGCAGGTCCGGCGCGATCTTTACATCATCGCATATTGAGTTTTAACTTGTTGACATAAAATAATATTCTATCATTCATGATAATCCCTGCACAATCTTCCCATTGTAGCCAGTTGATGAATCAGTTGTTCATCCACTTTGAATTGACTGAAATCAAAGCGCTGTAAATTACGCTGAACAGGGAATCTGGCGGCATTTGTTTGTTTGATAGCGGATAAAGCGGATACTTTACTCGGTCTGGATCAATTGATGCAGCAGCCCTGCTGAACGATCGAGGCAGACGGTTGCACCCGGAGTGCCGTTATTTTGTAAATCAGCACGGTATGCTGCCATGCCGTACAATTTAAGTACCTTGAATTGAGTAATTATGTCAGACATAGGGTGTGCATCCAAGGTATTCAGGTGATCGTGCCGTGCGGTATTTGCCAGTGGCTCTTCATCCAGCTTAAGATTGGTTTCCACTCGTGCGGGTGGCCCAGGCTGGTTAAGACATGCCAACACATTCAGTACGTGCGCGGCGTTGGTTACACCGGATTCCAGTACCAAGTCGACGGCGACCAGAACTGCTTTCTAAACAACCCCGCGACCTCGCCACAGGGTTGTTTATTGGATGGCATTTGAAATTATTGAAATATCTGCCAAGCCAGCAATCCGGCCAGTAAGATCGCAATGAGTGCTAGCAAGCGATTCTGACGTTTTTCTTCAATGACCAGATCAGCCATCTTTTTCTCTAGCTCGTGATTGCGATTTTCAGCAAGAGCTTGGTGTATCAGGCGGGGAAATTCTGGCAGGATAATTGCCCAGTTAGGTACTTCTTTTTGTATTCGACTGGCAAATCCGCGCAAGCCGATCTGTTCAGCCATCCAGCGTTCCAAAAAAGGTTTGGCTGTTTTCCACAGATCCAGGTTAGGGTCTAGGTCGCGGCCGAGGCCTTCAATGTTGAGCAGTGTCTTTTGCAATAGAACCAATTGTGGTTGGATTTCGACATTAAACTGTCGTGACGCTTGAAATAATTGAAATAGCACTCGCCCAAATGAAATTTCTTTCAATGGCTTGTCAAAAATGGGCTCACAGACAGCCCGTATGGCCGACTCAAAATCATCTATGCGGGTATCTTTGGGCGCCCAGCCAGCTTCAACGTGTGCTTGCGCAACTCGTCCATAGTCGCGGCGGAAGAAGGCCAGAAAATTTTGCGCCAGATAATTTTTATCTTCGTCGCTGAGCGTTCCCATAATACCGAAATCAACCGCAATATACTGGCCATTTGCGCCAACAAAAATGTTTCCCGGATGCATGTCGGCGTGAAAATAGCCATCCCGGAATACCTGTGTAAAAAATATTTCTACGCCAACACGTGCTAGTTGAGGAATATCAATGCCTTGTTCTCTTAACTTATCGACATGGCTGATAGGAATGCCGTTGACACGCTCCATCACCATCACGCTGCTGCGGCAGTAATCCCAGTGGACTTCGGGTACCAGTAATAGGGGAGAGTCAAGAAAATTGCGGCGCAGTTGGCTGCAGTTAGCCGCTTCACGCATCAGGTCAAGCTCATCATCCAAATGCCGGGCAAACTCTGAAACGACTTGACGTAATTTTAGGCGCTTGCCATCTGCCCAGATTGCTTCAGCCAGCCAAGCACCCGTATCCATCAGAGCGACATCGTGCGCGATCGTGGGCGCTAGATTAGGACGTAATATCTTTACGGCTACTTCGGTGCCATCGTGCAGCAAGGCAAGGTGGACTTGTGCGACCGATGCACTGGCTATCGGTGTTTCATCAAACTTAAAGAATACTTCATTGATTTTTCTGCCATATTCTTTTTCTAATGTGGATAATACAAGTTTATAAGAAAAGGGTGGCACTTGATCCTGCAGTTTGGCCAATTCATCGGCGATATCCTGTGGTAACAGATCGCGCCGGGTGGATAACATTTGGCCGAATTTAACAAAAATCGGACCTAACGTTTCCAGCGCGAGCCGTAACCTTTCTCCGCGCGGGCTATCCAGTTTTCGCCAGAAAGTCATTGTTCTTACAATAATCTGTAAGAATTTCAACCGACTATGGCTCAAAACAAATTCATCTAGTCCGAACCGAAAAGCGACATACTGTATTTTTAGAAGGCGGAATAGGCGCATGGATTATATCGATTAGTTGACTGGCATTGGAATTTAACAGGAGCAACTAACATAATACGAGTTTATTTTTATTCATAATCAAAATCCATCTGTGTGGCTGCTTGAGGAGGTAAATGCGTTGTGTTTAATTACTTGTCGGCTAAGGCACTTTGCTGCGCTAATCGATCAAATCGTTGTTCTAGTTTCTCGGTAGTGTGTTGTAGATTTTTTACTTCTTGAATAAATTGATTATTCGTGGCGCACTTTATTAAAAAAATATTTTCTTCTGTCCAATATTCAGCGAGTGCCTGAGAAACACGGTCAAAATTTTTTGTTTGCCACTGCATGAGATGCTCGCCTGTATTTGCGATGCGATGTGCAGGAATGTCTCCAATGACTTTACTCAGATCGTGTGCAATAACCGTATCGAGATTAATTTGCTTACCAATATTGATTAATTCTTCAGCAAAAGATTGATCGCCGGTAATTTTTATCAATTCAAACGCAACGGTTTCTCTGGCAAGTATTCTGGGCAGAATGAATGGCGACAAGGTGAGCGTTGTATCTGCACAAAAACCATTGTCAATTGGCTGCGCTTCACCTTTTGTATCGATAAGTATTTTGAAATTAACAAAAGGAGGTATCCGAATACAAGCCGTTTGACCAGTAAAAGATTGTAGTCGCTCGCATGGCCATCCTTCGCTACGTAAAACATGATTAATGGGCGCTATCGCAATAGATGTCAGCATGATTATAGTTAGGGTCTGAGGGTTCTAATAATGCAGAGAGAAAACAATGGTAATCATTTTATTGGATTTGGCATTAAGAGTACGTTTGCAAAATATCAGCATAAAACCGGCATTCCATCGCTTACGATAGAGGCCTTTGTGAGTATAGCACTATAAATTATATGACTCTCTGTATCTTCTTGCAGATATACCTGATAGGACACAAGATAATTCCACTGTGCATTGTTTGGAGTCTTTGAGTGCAATTAATAATGTTTAGATACGATTGGATTGCATTAGTAACAGCGAGCTAACAGTTTTTACATTAATTGATGTGCGAAAAATCACAGTCCTAATCGGGATATAGGGATATATTCCCTCTCTGTTTGCATCTTCAAAAGTACTCAGTAGGTATTATAGTGAAGTCTGATTATCGCAATCTTCTCTCTACTGTTGAAGGCGCAATGTAAAAAGGAGTGTACTTTACTGAGGAAGATGCTTTACATTGAGTCTTTTGATTGCGGTAAATGACTTATGACGAGGCCCTTTAGTCCCTATTGCTTGCAATAGGGATTTTTTTTGATAGTCTACAAGCCGCCAGAAAACTGTTTGCGTTGCCGCTATGGCGTTAAAAGCAGGCTAAAATACTCATTTAGTACGCATAAACTGCACTTTTCCGCCTGTTTTTCCTGTGCTGGTTGCCTAGAAAACACTTCTCAATGACCTGTTAATCGGTGATTAATACAGGGGTAATGGCAAGGTGCTGAGTAATGGTGCTGGCAGCTTGTTTTGCAAGCATTTGGTCTGGATAGGGGCCTGCATGAATTTTATACAAGCCATTATTTTTTGTGATGTTGATAGTTTCGTTAAGCGATGGAATTTTCTTGCGGATGTGTGCGAGAAAATTGTGTGCGTTATCCGGAGAACCAAATGCTCCCAATTGCAGATAAACCACAGCCATTGCTATATTGCTATCGGCGATAGGCGGTGCCGAAGCTGGTGGTTTAGTGATCACCAGTCTGGTCGAATCACTATTGAGCACGATACTTTCGACCTCAACTTGGCTGCTGCCGCCTGCCAGTATTCCCAATTTATAAGCCGCTGTATAAGAAAGATCAATTAAGCGATCAGACAAAAATGGACCGCGATCATTTAGGCGCACGATAATCGATTTGCCGTTTCCCAGATTGGTGACTCGAACGTAGCTGGGTAACGGTAAAGTAGGGTGTGCAGCCGTCATTGCATACATATCATAGACTTCGCCCGACGCAGTATTGTTACCGTGATAGCGGCGACCATACCACGAAGCGATGCCGCGTTCTCTATAAGGACGAAGCTCGGTCATCGGTTTGAAGTGTTTGCCCAATGCAACATAAGGCTGCATATTAGCTTGGCGTAGCGGCTCAACTTTGGGTACTGCATCCGGAACTAAGTGCAAATCAGGTGGTGGGTTATCGCCCGGACCATCATCCAGATAATAGCCTCCGCCTTTCCTGGCAACTGGGCTGGAACCAGAGCCAGTGGCTGCAGCAGCGGAGGAGTGCTGGTGTTTTAGCTTGCCGCTATACTGTGGCGTACTGCTACAAGCCGTCAGCAATGTGAGGATCAGTGCGAATGCTAAATAACCGTTTGTCATGTCTTTATGAGCTTAGGATGCGTTTGAATACTCATCAAAATACCAAAACCGAGCAACATTGTCACCATGGAGGTACCGCCGTAACTGATGAGTGGCAGCGGAACACCTACAACCGGAAGAATACCACTAACCATTCCCATGTTAACAAAAATATAAGTAAAGAAAGTTAATGTAATTGAACCTGCAATGAGGCGCGTGAACTGCGTGGATGCATTAGCGGTAATGATCATACAGCGTCCGATTATCACCAAGTATAGCAGTAGTAACAGCGTGTTGCCGACTAACCCGAACTCTTCAGAGAAAACTGCAAAGATAAAGTCGGTACTTTGTTCCGGTAAAAAATCCAATTGCGTTTGCGTACCGTTTTGCCATCCTTTACCGATAGCGCCACCGGAGCCTATCGCGATGGATGACTGAATGGTGTGATAACCTGCACCCAGCGGATCTTGTGAGGGATCCAGCAAGGTCATAATGCGCTGACGCTGATAGTCATGCATGGTTGCCCACACAAACGGAAAACTGCTTGTCGCTGCTACGCCTAATCCGACAATGATGCGCCATGACAAGCCAGCCAAGAACAGCACATAAAATCCACTGGCCGCAATCAGTATTGCCGTACCCAGATCAGGCTGCTTGAGGATCAAAAAGACCGGTAGCATCAGTAGTATGGTGGCGCCAACATAATCTCGCAAGCGTAGCGTGATTTCATGCTTGTCGAAATACCAGGCCATCATCAGCGGAATGGCAATTTTCATTAATTCGGACGGTTGAATTTTAGTGACCCCGATATCGAGCCAGCGCCTGGCACCATTGTTGATTTCGCCGAATAATGCGACACCAATGAGTAAGGCAAGCCCCGTCACATACATCGGTAATGCAAGGCGCCTGATTTGTTGTAATGGAATATTGGCAACCAACCACATCACTACCAGAGCTACCGATATGTTGATTGCCTGGTGACTGACTTTGCTGATACTTGCACCCGTGGCGCTATAAAGAATGATTAGTCCCACCGACATCAATGTGAGAATGCCAACTAACAGAAAGCCGTCAATGTAGCGTGTGAAGTAGTACCAAATTTTTCTGAATTCAATCATGGGCTGGCAGAATATTTAAACAACCTATTAGAGATGCTCGTGCGCATGGTCTTCAACAGATTCAGTAAACTGTGCGATTGTCGCTTCAGGAACTTGACCCAACAAAAAATAATCAAAGACTTGCCGCGCAATCGGCGCTGCTGTGGAACCACCCGTTCCGGTATTTTCAACGAGTATCGCCAAAGCAATCTTGGGATTTTCTGCCGGTGCATAAGCAATAAACATGGCGTGATCGCGGTGACGCTCATTGATGGATTTTTCATTATACCGTTCGCCCTGCTTGATGCCGATCACTTGTGAAGTGCCCGTTTTGCCGGCAAAAGTATAGGCAGTATTGATACCGGCTTTAGCGGCAGTTCCGCCAGGGCGCGTGACATCCACCAATGCGCTCTTAACGATTTCAAGATTCTGCGGTTTTAGATTAACGCTATAGAGCAGTTTGGCAGGGATATCTTCGATATCTCCAGTTTGACTATTTTGTATTCGTTTGACTAGGCGTGGCAGATATGCTTTGCCATTATTGGCAATAACCATGGTGGCAAAAGCGAGTTGTAGGGGGGTCGCGAGATTGTAACCTTGGCCGATTGCGACAGAGATCGTGTCGCCCGCATACCATTTTTGTTTATATTGCTTCATTTTCCAGGCCGACGACGGCAGAAGTCCGGAAACTTCACCTTCAATATCGATGCCGGTTTTTTTTCCTAGCCCAAATTGACCGATAAAGCTGTGTATGTTGTCTATCCCTAAATCGTTGGCAAGACTATAGTAATAGGTATCGCAAGACACAACTAATGATTTGTGCAAATTAACTCTGCCATGACCACCCGGTTTCCAGTCGCGATAGCGACGGTCCACACCCGGCAGTGAGAAATATCCAGGGTCGCTCATACTATATTCAGCCGTGCGTTTTCCCAGTTCCAGCGCCGCTAGCGCCATAAAAGGCTTGAATGTCGATCCGGGTGGATAGACCCCGCGTAATGCCCGGTTATTGAGCGGTCTGTCAATTGAGTTATTGAGCAGGCTCCAATTTTCCTGATCGATACCGCCGATAAAAAGATTGTTGTCGTAACCGGGTTTGCTGACAAACGCAAGTACTTCGCCGTTATTCGGATCCAGTGCAACTAACGCGCCGCGACGGTCACCGAAAGCTTTTTCTGCAGCTGCCTGCAAACCAAGGTCCAGCGAGAGAATTAAGTTATTGCCTGAAGTCGGTGGGGTGCGCGATAGAACGCGAATCGAGCGCCCTGCCGCATCCGTTTCTACTTCCTCAAAACCCGTAATACCATGTAACTGTTTTTCGTAGCTTTGTTCAATGCCGATTTTTCCAATATGATGAGAGCCACGATAGTTATTCAGTTCGCCATTCAGTTCAAGTTGCTCAAGATCCTGATCATTGATGCGACTGATATAGCCGATGACATGCGATACCATTTCTTTTTCCGGGTATTGACGAAATACACGTGCCTTGATTTCAACACCCGGGAATCGATACCGATTGGTTGCAAAGCTTGCAATTTCTACATCCGTAAGGCGATTGCGGATCGGCAGGCTTTTAAATCGCTTACTTTCCTTCATGAGTTTCTTAAAGCGCTGACGATCATTGGGTGTGATTTCAATAATCGTAGCCAATTCATCCAGCGTGGTATCAATATCTGCAACTTTACTGGGTACGATTTCCAGTGCATACGCAGAATAATTTTGCGCCAAGGTTTTGCCGTTGCGGTCATAAATCAGACCACGGTTGGGAACCAGCGGTAAAATAGAGATGCGGTTGGCTTCTGCTAAAGTGTGATAGTGTTCTTGCTGGGTAATCTGTAGATAATAAAAGCGCGCGTAAAGTATGATAAAAAATATCAGTACAAAACCTGCACTCACCGCAAGACGCAAGCGAAATTTGCGCAGTTCGATCGGATGATTCCTTAGCTCTACTTTATGTTTCATAATGCATTAGGGTCTGATTTTTGCTTCAGCGGTGTGCTTATCAGCAGTGAAATAGGTACCCATAATAAAGTGCCTGTTGCAGTGGCGAAGAAGTAATGCCAAGTTGGCAAATCGGAACCGCCGGATATGGCAACTAAAACGGTGACTACTTGCATCGCAAATAGTATTAAACTGATCTGGGGTGCTTGCAGCATGACACTGAATATGCGCAATCGCCGTCCGAGCACTAATGTAAGGTATACAGCAATACAATACGCTAGGGCGTGTTGTCCCAGTATGTCGGTATTGCCGACATCCATCATTAGTCCCATGATAAAAGCGATGCTCATGCCCATTTTATGCGGGTAGTTGATGTTCCAGTAGATGATGGTGAGTGCTACGAAATCAGGACGAAAAATCAATATATCCTGATGCAGCGGTAAAAAATTGAACATGAGGGCTATCGCCAAGCTGATAGCAATATATCCATTGCTGGGAGGTACATATACATCCTGTCTAAAGTAGTCATCCAGCCCCAGCCGATTATACTTAGTTTTTCTGCGATTCAATTTTAGGTGCCTTGATAGGATCATCCGCAACTGACTGCGCTAACGATAGAATTAAGACTTGTCGGTTTCTATCTACGCCAGCAATCGGTGAGCTGATAATTTGGGCAAAATCATCGGCAGGATCACGTTCAATTCTAAGAACCGTTGCGACAGGAATCCCAGGTGGATAGACGCCGCCGATTCCAGAGGTTACTAACAGATCGCCTGGTTGAATATCGATATTGACAGACAAGTAACGCAGCTCCAATTCATCATTTTTTCCCATACCTGAGACGACCGAGCGTAAATTATTACGCAAAACTTGTACAGGAACCGAATGATTCTTGTCGGTGAGCAGCGTTACCTCTGATGACCAAGGATAGAGCTGCGTAATTTGACCGACGATACCTTTATCGTCGATGACTGCCTGACCCAGCTGGATATTGTGGTAGCTGCCTTTATTCAAGGTGATTTTGTGATTGAATGGATCGCGCGGAGTATACAGAATTTCGGCTAGAACAGCCTTGGCTTCGGTATTGGCTTCAATGTGTTGAACCGCGCCAAGTAATTGACGCAATTGCGCATTCTCGGCTTGTAATGCATGCAATTTTAACAGTTGTTCGCGGTCTTCCATATACTGCTGCTTTAATTTTATATTCTCTTCCACGAGATAGAGGCTGGCAATGAGCTCTTCGATTTGATCATAAATGTGGATGGGCATATAAGCAATTTTTTGCAGCGGGAAAATAGCTACGCCAATCGTTTGGCGCAGCTCAGGAAAATATTTGAAACGCAAATCTTCAGCGATGAGTAAACAGGATAGCACTACAAATACAAACAGTCGTGCAAGCGGACCCGGCCCATGTCTGAAAAACTGAGGAGCTGCTTTCATTGCGTCCAGTATTTAAGGATCTGGTGTTATTTCTAATTCAATGTATCAGTGAAAAAAGTTTGTCGCTAGGCTTGATTAATCACGGGCAAAAATGCCGATCGTACGATCCATATTTTCCAGAGCGATACCGGCGCCGCGAACTACACAGCTCAGGGGATTATCTGCAACAATTACCGATAAGCCGGTTTCTTCCATCAATAAACGATCAACGTCGCGTAATAATGCACCGCCGCCCGTCATCACCATGCCTTTTTCAGCGATATCTGCCCCCAATTCCGGGGGAGTGTGTTCGAGTGCCGATTTTACCGCGCTGACAATGCTATTCAAAGGTTCTGTTAGTGCTTCCAGAATTTCATTGCTGGAGATGGTAAAGCTGCGCGGAATACCTTCGGCCAGATTACGACCTTTTACTTCGATTTCACGAACTTCGGAGCCTGGAAACGCTGAGCCGATTTCTTTTTTGATGATTTCCGCGGTGGGTTCACCGATCAACATGCCATAGTTACGGCGGATATAGTTAATGATCGCTTCATCGAATTTGTCGCCGCCCACGCGCACCGAATTCGAATACACAATGCCGCCCAGCGAGATGACACCCACTTCCGTGGTGCCTCCGCCAATGTCCACCACCATCGAGCCGGTTGGTGATTCGACCGGAAGATCGGCACCCAATGCCGCCGCCATGGGTTCTTCGATTAATTCAACCTTGCGTGCGCCGGCTCCATAGGCGGCTTCACGAATGGCGCGACGCTCTACTTGTGTGGAGCCGTAAGGCACACAGATGACAATGCGTGGATTAGCTGAAAATAAGCGAGGGGGATTTACTTTTCTGATGAACATCTTGAGCATTTGCTCAGTGACGGTAAAATCTGCAATAACGCCATCTTTCATGGGGCGAATGGCGGTGATGTTGCCGGGGGTACGACCCAGCATCTGCTTGGCCGCGAGGCCGACTTGCTGAATCATTTTTTTACCGTTGGCACCGCTTTCTTCGCGGATTGCGACGACAGAGGGCTCATCCAATACAATGCCTTGACCATGGACATAAATCAGCGTATTGGCAGTGCCCAGGTCGATTGCCATATCTGTCGAGAAATAGTTTCCAAGCATATTGTTGTTCAAGAAATTAAACATAGTGGCAAAATCCGTTATTAATATTTATGATTTATGACGAGAATGAATAAAAAAATAAAACCACCAAAAAATAATGCGCCGGCTAAACCGGGCATGATACCCTAATACTTATCTAAATATAAGGTTGCCAATTGATATGACTTTGACTGTTAGTGACGTGAAACGCATTGCTGATCTTGCATATATTGAGATTGATGAAGACGAAGCAAAAGAAACTTTGATTCAGTTATCTGGTATTTTCAACCTGATTGAAACCATGCAAGCGGTGGGTGCGTCGACAGTGGAACCGATGTCGCATGCGCAAAGTGTGGTGCAGCGTTTGCGTGAAGATGAGGTCACCGAAACCGATCAGCGCCAATTATGCCAGTCGATAGCGCCGCAAGTGGAAGCAGGCCTCTATCTGGTTCCTCAGGTTATTGAATAGTTCGAAGAAATCACTGTTGTAAGAGATGGTGAATCAAGACAATGGCAGTAAAAAAACATTTAACAGGTCGTTGAAAAACAATTATTGCCGTACGTAATATTTTTATTTTTTTTATCAGTAGATACCATGTTTAATGCCAGCCTTAAGCAGCTCTCCAGTCAACTTGCCGAAAAAAAGATTTCCAGTACTGAGCTGACAACAGAATTTCTCAATCGCATCAAAAAACTCAACCCGGAATACAATGCGTTTATTACAGTCAATGAAGACATAAGTCTTGCGCAAGCGCAGGCTGCGGATAAAATGCGTGCTTCCGGGCAGGCAGGTCCGTTGACCGGTATTCCCATCGCGCAGAAAGATATTTTTTGCGCCAAAGGTTGGCTGACTACCTGCGGCTCAAAAATGTTGTCGAATTTTATTTCACCGTATGACGCCGGCGTTATTGAGCGTTTCAACCAGGCAGGTACTGTCAATATTGGCAAGACCAATATGGATGAATTCGCCATGGGATCGAGTAATGAAACATCGTTTTACGGACTGGTAAAAAACCCGTGGGATGTTGCAGCAGTGCCGGGTGGCAGCTCCGGCGGCGCGGCTTGCGCGGTGGCGGCAAGACTGGCGCCCGCGGCGACCGGCACGGATACCGGCGGTTCTATCCGTCAACCGGCTGCGTTGTGTGGCATCTCGGGGATTAAACCGACATATGGATTGGTATCGCGCTATGGCATGATTGCTTTTGCCTCCAGCTTGGATCAGGGCGGTCCGATGGCGAAGTCGGCTGAAGACCTGGCGCTGTTGTTGAATGTCATGGTCGGGTTTGATCCACGCGATTCGACCAGTTTGCAGCGGGATGTCGAAGACTATGTGCGTGATTTGCAAAAACCCTTGGCGGGTTTGCGCATCGGGTTGCCGAAAGAGTATTTTGCAGAAGGCATGAGCAAGGATGTCGAAAGCGCAGTCGAGAAAGCGCTGGATGAATATCGCAAGCTGGGTGCGGAAATGGTTGAGATTTCGCTGCCGAATGCAGCGCTGTCAATCCCTGTTTATTACGTATTGGCACCTGCTGAAGCATCGAGTAATCTATCCCGCTTTGACGGCGTACGCTATGGCCACCGTGCTCAATCATACAGCGATCTCGGCGATATGTACCGCAAGACGCGCGCGCAAGGGTTCGGCGCGGAAGTGAAGCGGCGCATTCTGATCGGTACGTATGTTTTGTCGCATGGTTATTACGATGCGTATTATATTAAAGCACAAAAACTGCGTCGCCTGATTGCACAGGATTTTACTGCAGCCTACCAGCAATGTGACGTTATCATGGGTCCCACAACACCCACGGTTGCTTTTAATCTGGGTGAAAAAAGCGGCGATCCGATTCAGATGTATTTGTCGGATATCTATACCAGCGCAGCCAATCTGACCGGATTGCCGGCGATGTCGATTCCGATCGGTTTTGGTGATAAGAACCGACCAGTCGGTTTGCATATCATTGGTAATTATTTTATGGAAGCGCAGATGTTGAACGTCGCACATCAATATCAGCAGATAACCGACTGGCATCTGCAATCGCCTGTTTAATCGAATCGTTTATTCATAAAAACCATCCATTTAGTTGGGAAACACATCATGCAGTGGGAAATTGTCATCGGTCTTGAAGTACATACTCAGCTTTCAACGCGATCTAAAATCTTCTCGGGTGCTTCCACCGCCTACGGTGCACCGCCGAATACTCAGGCATGCGTGATTGATCTGGCGCTGCCGGGGGTTCTGCCGGTACTCAATAAGGGGGCGGTTGAGCGAGCAGTTAAGCTGGGTTTGTCGGTGGGCGCAAAAATTAACTCACCTTCTATTTTTGCTCGCAAAAATTACTTTTACCCCGATTTACCTAAAGGTTATCAAATCAGTCAATACGAATTACCGGTGGTACAGGGCGGCAGCATCCAAATTCAAGTGGATGGTATCGAAAAGAACATTCGTCTGACGCGCGCGCATCTGGAAGAAGACGCCGGTAAGTCGTTGCACGAGGATTTTCATGGCATGAGCGGTATCGATCTGAATCGAGCCGGCACACCGTTATTGGAAATCGTCTCCGAGCCGGATATGCGAAGCAGCGCGGAAGCCGTCGCGTATGCGAAAACGCTGCATGCACTGGTGCGCTGGATCGGTATTTGCGACGGCAATATGCAGGAAGGCTCATTCCGCTGCGACGCCAATGTATCGGTGCGTCTGTACGGCACGGAAAAACTCGGTACACGTTGCGAAATCAAGAATCTGAATTCATTCCGCTTTCTTGAGAAAGCCATCGATTTTGAGGCACGCAGACAGATCGAAATTCTTGAAGACGGCGGTACAATCCGCCAGGAAACCCGCTTGTATGATGCTAACAAAGATGAAACACGCACCATGCGCACCAAGGAAGATGCCAATGACTACCGTTATTTCCCCGATCCGGATTTGCTGCCGCTGGAAATTCCGCAAAACTGGATTGACCGGATCAAACGCACCTTGCCGGAATTGCCACAAATGCGCCGGGATCGTTATGTGTCCGAGTTTGCGCTGTCCGCCTACGACGCCTCCGCACTGACAAGTTCGCGTGAAACGTCCGATTATTTTGAAGCAACGGCTAAACAATTACCCGCGCAAGCCAAACTATGCGCCAACTGGATTATGGGTGAGATCAGCGGACAATTAAACAAGGACGGCATCGAAATCGCCGCCTGTCCGATCAGCCCGGAGCAACTTGCCGCACTGCTGGCGCGCATCAGTGACGGCACTATTTCCGGCAAAGCCGCCAAGACGGTGTTTGAGAGTATGTGGAATGGCGAATTGGATAAAAATGTCGACGCTATCATTGCAGCCAAGGGATTGAAGCAAATTTCCGACGATAGCGCCATCGAGCAGTTAGTCGATCAGGTATTGGCCGCCAATGCACAACAAGTCGCCGATTATCGCAATGGTAAGGAAAAAGCTTTTAATTCGTTGATCGGCCAGATCATGAAAGCCACCCAGGGCAAAGCGAATCCCGCGCAGGTGAATGCTATTCTGAAGAAAAAACTGACTGAATGAAGCTGTGTCCAACAATTGCTGCTGATTGTTTGGCGGATTGACATAGTATCTATATTCTGCAGTATCCAACACTGTTCTTCACTGAATCAATAAGTAAGTGAAATTAACGACAAGTTATATTTCACTTGCTGCCTCAGTTCTCATCTTA
This sequence comes from uncultured Nitrosomonas sp., assembly GCA_964647635.1. Taxonomy (GTDB): domain Bacteria; phylum Pseudomonadota; class Gammaproteobacteria; order Burkholderiales; family Nitrosomonadaceae; genus Nitrosomonas. Next base: position 77,337 of record CAZYHY010000005.1, on the reverse strand, counting down.
TCGATTTTTCTTAATAATTTATTGATGAGTGATAATTATCACATTAACAAGGAAATATTCCGGGTGATAATTATCGTTTTTCACGATCGTTCGGTCGGTCGGTTGCAGCATAAATCATGAGAACACTTATATTTTTCTCGGCTTCTTAGAGACATATTGCTACACTGATAGATAGCGCAAGTGAAACATGTTTTTTCGTTACTTAAAGTTTGAATCCGATTTATTCACAATAGGCATTCCGATAATGGTAATTAGCAACTAGATGATAGCCTGCACTAAAATACGCATACTAGTGGCAGAAAGTTTTGAGCTTGTCCGCATCGGTTTACGTTCGTTGTTTGAAAATCATGCGGCGATCAGTCTGGTTGCGGAAACCAGTCGTATAGAAGACTTATTTTACTTGGCGGTACAACATAAGCCGGATGTCATTCTGGTGGACTTGCAGTTGAGCAACGGTAATTATATGGAGCATATTGCCAAACTGTTGGACACCTGTCCGCACAGCAAAGTGTTGGCTTTTTCCCAATATGATAATGAACATGTCTATTTGCAAACCTATCGCTCCGGAGTAGTGGGTGTTATCAGCAAGCACCATTCTTGTAAATTGCTACTAAAAGCCATCTATGCGATTCATGCTGGCCAAGCCTGGTTTGATCGCCACATCACTCAGTTGACTCGGCAGGGGCAGGCTGACCGGAATAAATCCACACAAAAACAAATCGATCTTACTATGTCGCAGCAGCCAAAACTGAGCGATAGTGAGCGCCGCATCGCTTATCTTGCTTGCAAGGGGCTGTCGGCTAAAGAAATTAGTTCGCGGTTTTTTATTACGGAAAGAACCGTACGCAATCAGCTATCGGTGATTTATAGGAAAATAGGTGTTAAAAAACAGATCGAGCTTTGCTTGAAGGCACCGCACTATAATTACTTTAAATAATCCTCAATAGACCGCTTCGGGATATTTTGTCAGAAAAATCTGAGCAAATAGCTATTCCGAGGGGACAAATGACATCTATTGCTTAAAAAATAGATTTGATAGAATTATTCTTTCATGAAATTAGATAGATAGTAGTAACCAATCTCGATAATCCGATGACCTGATCGTGGGTTTTAACAGGCTGTTTAAAAACGTTTCTGAGGCAGCCGATACCAGGCAAAAACAAGCGGAAAAGTGCAGCGTATGTGTAATCAAATGCGTATTTGAGCTTGTTTTTAACACCGCGACGGCAACGCAGATAGTTTCCAACGATATAAAAATAAAAATATAGAGGCGATCTCCACATGAAGGCTCAAGGTGGCGACTCGAGTCCTGCGTCTAAGGCTTTTTAAAACTGGGTGAGTTTATAAGCATGGTTGAGCGGTTTGACACAAAAATTCGTGTACTTGTAGCAGAAAGTTTTGAGCTTGTGCGTATAGGCTTGCGCGCATTGTTTGAAAATCACGCTTCGATACATTTGGTTGCGGAAACTGCTTGTATAGAGGATCCGCTCAATCTGGCCGTGCAGTATAAACCGGACGTGGTATTGGTTGATTTGCATTTAAACAATGGTGATTGTACTAACCATATTTCCAGATTGTTGGATGTTTGTCCGCACAGCAAAGTACTGGCTTTCTCCCACCAAAATAGTGAATATACATATCTGCAAACTTTTCGTGCCGGCGCGGTAGGCATTATCAGCAAGCACCAGTCTTCTGAATTGTTATTGAAAGCGATCCATGCGATTTATACGGGTCAAGTTTGGTTTGATCGCCATATCACTAAACTGCTATGGCAAGCACAGTTCGACGGCAATCCGATGCTAGAAATCCAGCCCAATGTCAAAGCAATGCATCAATTAAAACTGAGTGATAGCGAGCGTCAGATTGCCTATCTTGCATGTAAAGGTTTGTCGGCTAAAGAAATCAGCTCGCAACTATTTGTTACTGAGAAGACCGTGCGTAATCAATTATCGATAATCTATAAAAAGATCGGTGTAAAAAAACAGGTTGAGCTGTGTCTGAAGGCACCTCTGTACGGTTATTTCAAAGATTCCTACATGGTTGGGATATTCTTCCCGGAAGATCCTGAAAAATGAATGCACTTTAAGGACAGATGGCATCTATTTGTTCCCAATTGGCTTTGATAAGATCTTCCCTCGCTAAATAGATAATAGCAGCCATCAATTTCGGCAATCTATTAATCGAATCAGTGAATCTCAAGAGCGTCGTGAGTCTCAAAAAACACCTTCTTTGAATCCGGATGTGCTTTTTTCACACGTCTCTCTTGATGTACATTTTTTTTACATTTAAAGGAGGGATGTTAAAAATGTCGTTTCAAATCAATCAATCTTGCTGTGCCACGGAGTTCCAGGAGAATTCCGGTGCCACGCAATGGGTGCTCCACAATGCCATATGGCAACTGCTGATTACGCTGTTACTTGTACTGACAATATCTTGTTTGTTGGTTGGAAAGAGCTTCGCAGCAAAGCATGTTATTCAATTAACCGCAGAAGAAACTCAGGATGACGGCTTCGGCAATAAATTAATGGCTTACAAGATGATCAGTCACGAAATCGATGGTAATTCTGTTACTGATCGATATAGCCCTGTTGCTACCATTCCTGGGCCAACTATCGAATTAACCGAAGGCGATACGGTTTACATCACGCTTTCCAATGCTATTCCCGACAGCAATTCATTTGTTCCAGGCATCAGCAAACAAGTCAGTGTGCATGTGCATGGCGTTCATTACGATATTCTCAGCGATGGTACCCTGATGGTGATCAATAAAAATCGTGATGAAGGAGCTGGTGCCGGGTTGGAGGAGTTACGTGTGGTTTATGAATACAAATGGAATGTTGCACCAGGAACCGCAGGTACATGGGCATACCATGATCATAATTTTGAAACGCATAACGGCGCAGAACATAAAGGTCTGTTTGGAGCAATCATTGTAAATCCAATAGGAGCACCCAGCTATGCCAAAGAGTATGTGTTGTACATGGGAGACGATGCTTTCTGGGGGATGGAAATTAATGGCGCTGACAAAAAACAATCAAATCATGACGTCAACCCGACACTGACTGCAAAGAAAAACACCGATGTCAGATTTCATCTGATCGCTTTAGGTACCGATCTTCATACATTTAAACTGAATGACTATAAATGGTTCGATCCAGGCACCCACAACCTTATCAATCAGGCCGAGATTGGTCCACTGGAGAAACATGTGTTTGCAGTCAAGGCAAAGCAAAGTTCTTTTTATGTGGACAAGAATTTCTCAAACCAATTAATGGGCATGAAGGGGAAGTTCAATGTCGACTAAGCAAAAAAATAGGCACTTAAATGATAAGGATAGGAAAATGAGTCATCAACATATTTCTGGCTTAACAAGACCAATAATAACAGCCATATTTTTTGTTATTACATTGTTAACTTCATCTTTCGTATTGGCTGCGGCTCATAATGTCACGCTGACGGCTGAAACATTACCCAATGGGCAAGTGGCTTATGCGATGGCCGGTCATGAAGCGGTAATTCCAGGGCCGACTTTATTTGTAAAACAAGGCGACACTATTAATGTAACACTGAGCAATAACACCAGCATTAAAATTGGGTTTAAGGTTCCAGGCCTGCCGCTGCCAAGCTCTGCCAAAATCGAGCCTGGAAAAACAAAAAACTATACAGTTAAAGCCAATAGGGAGGGCACCTATGTTTATCATGGTAATAGCGATGGCAAGGAATTGCTGGGTTTGTTTGGCGCCATTATCGTTAACAAAGCAAATGGTCCGATCGACAGCTACGTGAATGCGGACGGTAGTATTATCCCCGTTGCTCAAGCTGATGTGGATAAACAATTTGTTATGTTCATGGTCGGTTCCACTTTCTGGGGAACTGAAATCTCTAGTGACGGCACACAAAAACCGCTATGGGCCAATCCTAATCCTGGCGCTGTAATCGATGACATTGTCCGCTTCCATATTTTGTCGATTGGACCAGGGCATACGTTTCATTTGCACGCGCATCGCTGGCTTAAGACCGGAACCAATGCGACCATCGATACCAAACTGATGGCGGAAGGTTCGGATACGCATTCGTTTACAGTCAAAGCTGGAACTGGTGTTGGCGCCGGAGATTGGCAATTTCATTGCCACTTGATCGCGCATATGGAAGCCGGTATGCATGGCAGCTTCAAGGTCGACTCTGCCGGTGGCGATGGCGCCAGTATCGTAGGCGCATCTCCATATGGCGGTATTTTGCTGGGTCCGCGGCAAAATGAACCAGGACTGGTTACTTTTGAAATTTCCGACGAGCCGGCCAGTTGGTTTAGAAGCGCACGGGGTGATGCCATTGTTGCGCTGAGCGATCCAAATAGTACCGTGGTTTCTCTACTGAAAGGGGGCGATATTAAAACCAGATCGTTGGAAGTGATGTCTCCAGGCAGTAGCGTCAATTTCATCATGTCCGACACCAATGGCGTGCATACCATTAGCTCCTTATTATGGCCGACAGGCGCGCATCATATGCCTTTTAATCAGTCCAGCGCTTACCGGGGTGGAGCGATTGTGAAATTGGATACGCCGGGACTCTATGTGTTTACTTGCAAAGTCCATCCGTACATGTTCGGCGCAGTGATTGTTAATGATCCTAATACGGGCGGACTTGATCTGGGTAATCCAGCGGCCGAATATAAAATCGATCTGGTAACGGGTATCACTGGTTTGCCTACCAGCAGCGATCTTGCGGTTCGTTTGTTGAAGACCTTCTTTATCGCTACTTCGCCGACCAACTGGCAGGATTATTCATCCGGTCAGTGGAATGTGAAATTCCCTACATTACCGGTGAGAATTTCAGGGGCACCGTTTGGCAATATCGTAAATGGTGGATTTGAACTGTCTTTGTCTGCGCTTAATGTGACCAATCAGTCACTTGCGGTAGGCAATGCTCCGACAACACCGGGTGTCGGAGAAGTTTGGGTTAACACCCAGTTTGAAAAAACTGCTGGCAAGTACAAGCCGGGCACCACGACTGTGGTTGATGCAACCAACTGGACCGTTAAACGCAAAGTTGCGCTGCCTCAGATCAACAACAATAATCCGCATAACATGTGGTCCAGCCGGGATCAGTCGGTTATTTATCAAACCCAGTGGTTTGATAATAAATTTACGATGATCAATCGTGAAAATGGTGCATTAATCAAGAATATTCAGGTAGGGTATTCGCCGTCTCACGTGGTGACATTGCCGACTACGGATGATATTACGATCGCGATCAATGGCGAAAATGGTATTTCTGTCATTCCGGCAGGCACAACAGAGGTTACCAAAATGATGCCTACACAGGCGCATGGGCATACCTCTGCTAATCCGCACGGTCATTGGGTCAGCGCAGATGGTTCCAAAATTGTAACGCCGAATATTAATACCGATGATATCGGAATTTATGCTGCAAATGGCGATATACAAGCTCGGACACCAACAGGGCAAGATCCAACAACAGGGAAAACTCTGCCAGGTGCTCATCCAATAGCGATTGGTATGATGCCGGATTCCAGCAAAGTTTATGCTGCCAATCTGCTGCACCACACATTAACGGTCGTGAACGGTCATACCGGCGCATTGATAAAAACCATCAATCTCCTTGGTAATTACGATCCTATCACCGGATCCAACGGGGATGCTGCTGGCGTGCTTCCTATCCAATCACCTGTTTCTCCGGATGGTAAAGCAGTAGTGATTGCCACAACCGGGGGGAGGATTGTCGTCGTCGACACAGCAACAGACACCGTTGCCATGGTGCTGCCTTGCGATCCGGGTTGTCACGGTGCCAACTTTGGTGCGAAACAAGGTGGCGGGTACTATGCCTATGTCACGACCAAGTTTGGTAACCGGCTCACTGTCGTCGATGTAGATCCGAATGGGGATGGCAATTTAAGCGATGCAACCATTGCCGGCTATGTTTCTCTGGTCGGCGATGAAAATACTGCTAAAGATGATGTTATTAGCAGCTTGCCAGGATTTGGCGGCCAAGGGGTTCTGGCTGTTCCGAATGTGTATAACGGCTGGGTACAAAATCTTCCTGGGTCTTGGAAAGAAGGCCTTACTGCTGCGCAGCAGAATCCAATCGACTAATAGTCGTTGTAGATTAGCAGTACTTTAAGCGCGGCTACCAGGTTATACTGGTAGCCGTTTTATTTGTGAATTGGATTTCATTCAATAGTCGTTATGGGTGCTTTCGTATACTAATGCTGAAAGGCCTTTTAAAATCAGCCTAACATGCTTTGCAGGAAAAATTATTGAGTCTTTAAATTGGTTAAAAATTAAGGAATAATTCCAGAAAATGCACTCGAATATTCATCCCATCATTTTGTCTGGTGGAAGCGGTACTCGATTATGGCCATTGTCGCGTGCCAATTATCCGAAACAGTTGCTGCCGCTCGTCGGTAAAGAAACAATGTTGCAAGCTACGCTGATTCGGACAAATACTTTATCGGGTGTGCAGGCGCCCATTCTTGTCTGTAATTCTGAGCATCGCTTTCTCATCCAAGAACAATGTGAAGCCATTAATATTAAACCCGAAGCGATCTATCTTGAATCAATCGGTCGCAATACCGCTCCGGCGATTGCACTCGCGGCATTTCATCTTGCTCAGACCGATGAGAACGCCATTATGCTCGTGCTGCCGGCAGATCATGTCATTGATGATGAAACTGCTTTTTCACAAGCGGTGGAAACCGCAACAATTGCTGCCTACGAAGACTATCTGGTTACTTTTGGGGTGATGCCTAATGCGCCGGAGACTGGTTATGGTTATATTAAAATGGGTAAAGCTATCGCATTTGCCACAGCGACATCACTGGCAGCCTATCAAGTACAATCCTTTTATGAAAAACCCAACCTGGAAACTGCTCAAGCTTATTTGCAGGAAGGTGGCTATATCTGGAATAGCGGTATGTTCGTTTTTACAGCCAAGCGTTATTTGGAAGAATTGCGGCGACATAAACCGAATATTTTTGTGGCTGTTCAGGAAGCATGGCTAAAAAGAGTTGTCGATTTGGGTTTTATTCGTCCTCATAAAAATGCTTTCATGGCTTGCCCATCAGATTCCATCGATTACGCCATTATGCAGGCAACGGATCGCGCGATCGTCGTACCCGCGCAATTTGGTTGGAGCGATGTGGGATCGTGGGATTCTCTTTGGCAGATTGCTCCCAAGGATGCACAGGGTAATTTTACCAGCGGAGATACGCTGGTTATGGATACGCAGCGAAGTTACATTCGTGCGGAGAGTCGCTTGGTTTCCGTGATCGGTCTCGATGACGTCATTGTAGTAGAAACAGCCGATGCCGTGCTGGTGATGCATAAGAGCAAAACTCAGCAACTCAAGACTGCGATACAGCACCTGGGATCCAATGGCCGCAAGGAGCATCTCGAACATCTGCGTATCCACCGTCCTTGGGGTTGGTATGAAGGTATCGACAAAGGAGAGCGTTTTCAGGTCAAGCGTATCATGGTAAAACCGGGAGAAAAGCTGTCACTGCAGATGCATCATCATCGGGCGGAACACTGGGTGGTTGTCAGCGGTACCGCCAAAGTAATTGTAGAAAACAAGGAAATGTTGTTCGCAGAAAATCAATCGACTTATATTCCACTGGGCAAGCCGCATCGTCTCGAGAATCCCGGGAAAATCCCGCTGCATTTAATCGAAGTGCAATCGGGCGCGTATCTTGGCGAAGACGATATCGTGAGATTCGAGGACTCTTACGGACGCACCCTGTGACAAGGTAACGCATACCCACGCCTATGCATCAATTACCTCAAAACCTGCGTCGATGATCGCTTCTTTGAGCCGATCAATGCTTGTACTCACCTGATCGTACTGCACAGTCGCTTGTGGGGGATTGAGAGAAGCCTCGACTTGGGTTACGCCAGTCATGTTCTTGAGGACGTTCTTGACGCTGTTGACACAACCCATGCAGGTCATGCCTTTGATCTTAATGGTGGTTGTTAGCATTGCTGTCATTGTTTCCTTTGTATGATTGTTTAATGATTTGCCTGCCAGCGTTTCAATAGTAGTGAATTACTGACGACCGATACCGAACTCATGGCCATGGCAGCACCGGCAATGACCGGACTCAGCATGCCCATGGCTGCCAATGGAATACCCAGGATATTATAAACAAAAGCAAAGAATAGATTCTGACGGATTTTTCTGAGTGTGGCACGTGACAGGGAAATGGCGTCAACAACACTCATCAGATCGTTGCGTATCAACGTAATATCAGCCGCTTCAATGGCGATATCCGAGCCGGCACCGATGGCGAAACTGACATCTGCGGCTGCCAGGGCCGGTGCATCGTTGATGCCATCGCCAACCATGGCGGTAAATTTGCCGCTAGCTTTTAGCTTCATGACTTCAGCGGCTTTATCTTGCGGTAGGACTTCGGCGTGATATTGTGTGATGCCTGTCTGTTTGGCAATCGCTGCAGCAGTCATGGCATTGTCACCGGTTAGCATGACGATTTCAATACCCATCGATTGTAAGCGTTCAATGGCTTTGAGAGAAGTATCTCGCAGACGATCGGCAATCGCTAGATAACCGAGTATTGCGCGAGCATTATCCGAAGTGGAGGCAACACCGATCACGGTTTTTCCTTCTGCCTGTAAGGCGCTGATTTGCTTTTCATCCACCGCGATACCTTGCTGGGTTAGAAATTTGGGGGAGCCTAGCAGATAGTGCGTGTCACTGATGCGAGCTGTAATGCCACTGCCGGTGATGGCAGAAAAATCATGAATGGGTTGAAGTGGCAGTTGCATTTTCTGCGCGCTATCCAGAACTGCTCGGGCCAGCGGGTGTTCGGATCCTTGTTCCAGGGAAGCTGCAATTTGTAGTAAATCCTGTGCGCTGATGGATTCACTGGGAACAATGTCGGTGACTTCCGGTTTGCCTTCAGTGAGCGTGCCGGTTTTGTCGACAATGACAGTTTGAATTTTCTCGGCGTGTTCCAATGCCGCTGCATTCTTGACCAGCACGCCAACTTGTGCGCCGCGTCCGGTGCCGACCATGATGGCGGTCGGTGTGGCCAGTCCCAAGGCGCAAGGGCAGGCAATGACCAATACCGCGACGGCATTGATGAGTGCAGCAACAAAGTCACTCGTAAGCCACCAGGTGATTGCCAGTGTCAGAATGCTGATCGCTACAACGATGGGGACAAAAATACCTGAAATGGTGTCCGCCATGCGTTGAATCGGTGCCTTGGAGCCTTGTGCCTCTTCGACCAGATGAATAATGGCAGCCAATTGAGTATGCGCGCCGACACTGGTTGCGCGACATTTGAGCAATCCTTGCTGATTCAGTGTGGCGGCGAATACTTTTGCGCCAGCTTGCTTGTTGACCGGTAAGCTTTCACCGGTCAACATCGATTCGTTCACATTGGATGTACCCTCAACAACGACGCCATCGACTGGCAAGTTCTCGCCTGGGCGCACGATGAAAATATCATCGACTTGCAGACTGCTGGCTGGTACTTCGATGATTTCTCCGTCGCGCTCGATGCGGGCTGTTTTGGGTTGTAGCCGGATCAGCGCTTCGATGGCCTCAGAAGTTTTTCCTTTGGCGCGCGCTTCCATCAATTTACCCAGCAGAATCAGCGTGATAATGGCTGCACTGGCTTCGAAATAAACATGCTGATCCAGTGCGAATGCGGTGACCACGGCACTGAAAAAATAAGCCATGCTGGTGCCTAATGCCACCAGTACATCCATATTCGTGCCGCCACTACGCAGGGCATGCCAGCCCCCGATATAGAAGCGCCGACCAATCCAGAATTGCACCGGGGTTGCCAATAGCCATTGCAACCACCGCGGCAGCATGTCCATATCATGACCGGTAAACATGGCGCCCATTTGCAACACCAGCGGCAAGGTGAGGGCGGATGAAATCCAGAAAAGGCGTAATTCCGCCTGGTAAGCTGCCAGGCGTCGCGCTTTTTCTTCTGCATGGCCGGATTCGCTGATTTCACTGGCACCATAGCCTGCACTGATCACCGCTTCAATTAACTGGTCGACTGTTGTCAAACCCGGTATGAAATTAACTTTGGCCGTTTCGGTCGCCACGTTCACGGTGGCTGTGACACCGGGCAATTTATTCAGCGCTTTCTCAATATGTCCGGCGCAGGCCGCACACGTCATTTTGTGTAATTGCAACTGCACCGATCGTGGCGCAATATGAAAACCGGCTTTTTCTATGGTACTGATCAGCGTGTCAGTTCTAACCTGACTTGCATCATAATTGACATGGGCCTTTTCATTGGCGAAATTGACGTTAGCCTGAACACCGGAGAGCTTATTCAGATTCTTTTCGATACGCATTGCACAGGCAGCGCAAGTCATACCTTCAATCGGTAATTCAATGTGTTTGAGCGATGATGTATTCATAGGGTGTTTTTCAATCGATGCGATATTTGCAAATGCCTTGCCGTGGCTGGCAGAACAAGCGCTGAATCCAATATTTACTGACGATCCAGCACCAGCACGCCATCAATGAACTGAATTCTGTCGCCTTGCTGAAGATTGGACGCATCGGGAAGTGCAATAATTGCTTGACTACCATCACTCATGGTGATGCCGACCTGATACGGATTATCCGGTTGGCCCGGATGATTTACGTTTCCACCATAACCACCGGAAATGCCGCCCACCGCGTTTGGATGAATAGCGCCATGCGCGTGCGGCGTTTGGCGAATAATCTCGCGCGCGATCGTTCCGGCCACAACCCCGCCTGCTATGGCATTTAAGCCAGGGCCTTGCCCAAGTTTGTTGACGAAATCGATAACACCGCAGTTGGGGCACCCTGGTGCAGGCGGCGGTCTGCGTATGGCGCCGGCATCCGTACTTTTTATACTGACGCTGTTGCGGGGAGCGGGAATAGCTGTACCGATACGCTGAATTTTTCTGGGTTGTTTATTTAAATCAGATGGATTTTCCGGTAAAGGCCGGGTAGTCGGATGATGTGGCTCTGAAGGTTGTTGATAGCTTTGCGTGGTATCCGATGATTGCGAGAGTGCGCTATTGGCAACAAGTATACTGAAAATAATAGCGACTACGATTGCTGCTTTTGCTGGATTAACAACTGAACGGATATTGAGCATCGCTGATTTCCTCGCACATGGGTATTCATCAATGGATTGCCTGGATTAGATTTGGAAGGATTGAGTTGGTTTCATTATAGCGACTTCTATTTATTCTTGTTGATTACCGGCACGCATGCGATCAGTCTGTTTTTGTCGGGGTATCTTTTTTTGTCGGGGTATCTTTTTGTTCAGAGGAATCTTTCTCGAGGTGCGTTGATGGGTCGGGTTGAGTTTCCTGGTCGCGTTCTTTAGTCATAAAAGTGGCGATGAATATGCCAAGCTCGTACAGAAGGCACAAAGGTACTGCTAGCATGAATTGTGAGATGATATCCGGTGGCGTGAAAATGGCTGCAATAACAAATGCACCGACAATGACGTAAGGGCGTATTTCCTTTAATTTCTCAATCGTGATGACGCCTGTTCTGACCAAAACGATGACAAATACGGGCACTTCAAAAGTGACACCAAAAGCCATGAACATAGACAGGACAAAGCTTAGGTACTTGCCGATGTCGGTCATGACAGCAACACCTTCCGGTGCGAAATAGGTAATGAACTCAAATACTAGTGGCAGCGCCGCAAAATAGGCAAACGCCATGCCGCAGAAAAATAAGAAGCTGCTGCCAAAAACCAGCGGTAGTGCTAAGCGCTTTTCATGCGAATAGAGTCCGGGTGCTACAAAAGCCCATATTTGATACAAAGTGTGCGGCAATGTAATGACAAATGCCATCATCATGGCCACTTTCATCGGCACAAAAAAAGGTGTTGCAACATCGGTAGCGATCATTTGCCCGCCTTGCGGCAATTTTTCCAGAAGCGGTTGCGCCAGCAGCGTATAGAGTTCACGCGCGTAAAAAGCACAGGGGATAAAACCGAGCATAAGTCCACCCAATGCACGAATTATTCTGGTACGCAGTTCTACCAAATGTGATAGGAATGAGCCTTCAAGCATGGCGGTCGTTGTGGGGGTGATTATGTGAAATGAACGTCAATCGTCATTAGGATAATAGCAGCTAGGAAGCTGCTGTTATTTCTTTTCCTGATTAGGGACATCGTGCAGAGATTTTTCAGCATCCAAGGGTTGACGAGGTTCGGTGTGGGAGTGCGGTGTCGATAAGTTCGCTGATGAGTTTTCATTATTTTTTGCATCAGTAGTAATGGTGGTTTCCAACTGATCGATGCCTTGCCGTATTGAATTTTCAACCGACTCAACGGTGTCTTGTACAGAGGACTGCATTTTTTTCAATTCTTCCATGCGCATTTCATTATGAATGTCAGTTTTGACACTATAAACGAAGCCCCGGCAGCGCCCATATAAATGTCCCAATGTTCGAGCCACGGTGGGCAACCGCTCCGGTCCGATGACGATCAGTGCAACGATTGAAATGACCAGTATTTCCATGAAACTGATATCGAACATGTCGTGAAACTTTGTTAATGAAGCGTTTATTAAGCTCGAATGTGTCGGATCGTGATTTTAAAGAATCTGTGAAATATCTAAATCTTAGCTTGTGTTTTTTCTTTAAATTCAGCGTCGGCGGTTTGACTGTTTACGCTGGTCGATTGTGCTGCGCTGTTTTCGGTTGTGGCTTTATTCGTCTGCGTCGGCGGCGTGGAGAAGCTTGTCGAAGCTTCCTTCCTTGCTTCAACTTCGATGATCGGATCGTTGATGCGGGTTGATTGGGCTGTGGTATTTTCTGTTTCCGGTTCTTTCATCCCATCCTTAAAGCCTTTAATGGCGTTTCCCAGATCACCTCCCAGATTGCGTAATTTCTTGGTGCCAAATACCAAAACGACAACGATCAATACGATTATCCAATGCCAAATACTGAATGTACCCATTACTTTCTCCTGTTAAATGGAACAGAGTACTAGCCTAGCCTTGATGAATCATTGCAGGCAGGCGTTCCCTGCCACCGATGATATGGAAGTGCAAATGAAATACTTCCTGCCCACCTACACGTCCAGTATTGATAATAGTGCGAAAACCATCTTCGCAGCCTTGTTCTTTTGCTAGACTAGGCGCTAATAATAGCATTTTACCCAATAAACTCTGATGATTATCTTGAATATCGGCGAGCGAATCAATATGTAACTTGGGAATCAATAAGAAATGAACAGGTGCAGCGGGATTGATGTCGTTGAAAGCAAGAATGTTTTCATCTTCATAGATTTTATTGCAGGGGATTTCTTTTCTGACTATTTTGCAAAATATACAGTTATCCATAGGTTAGCCTGTTGTTCTCGATGCTTTTTCCGCTATCCCGGAGATACCTTCACGCCTTGCCAGTTCTTGCAATACATCGTCAGGCGTCAATCCATGATAGGCCAATAATACCAAGCAGTGAAACCATAAATCAGCGGTTTCATAGACGACCTGCCCGACATTGCCATCTTTAGATGCCATCAGTGTCTCAGCAGATTCTTCTGCAATTTTCTTGAGTATCTTGTCGTGTCCTCCATGAAACAACTTGGCAACGTACGAGCTATTCGCATCGGCCAGTTTACGTGCTTCAATGGTTTCCGCTAAGCGGTTGAGAATGTTTACATCAGTCATTTATTATAAATTTCTTCCGGGTCTTTGATTACGGGGGTCGCAACAGTCCATTCATTGCCTTCCAGTTTCTGAAAAAAACAACTATGCCTGCCGGTATGACAAGCAATACCACCTATCTGTTCTACGATGAGGAGCAACACATCTTCATCACAGTCAAGGTAAATATCTCTTATTTTTTGAATATGACCGGACTCTTCACCCTTGTGCCACAATTTCTTGCGGGAGCGTGACCAGTATACCGCTTCACGTTTTTCCACAGTCAGCTTGAGTGCTTCTCGATTCATCCAGGCAAACATGAGAATTTTGCCACTATCAGCTTCCTGAGCGATTACTGGTATCAGGCCATCTTCAGACCAGTTGATTTTGTTAAGCCAAGTATCAGGAGGCATAATTAGGTAATCTGTTGATAACGTTTAAATGATAAATTTTGCCAACAATCTTAACACGATAAGCGTACTTCAATGCCGTGTTGTGTCATATACTGCTTGGCTTGTTGCACAGTAAATTCACCATAATGAAAGATGCTGGCCGCTAACACTGCATCCGCGTGGCCTTGCAGGACACCGGTAGCCAGATGGTCCAGATTGCCAACGCCACCACTGGCAATAACCGGTATGTCAATTGCATCTGAAACAGCGCGTGTCAAGGCGATATCAAAACCATTACGCGTACCGTCCCTGTCCATACTGGTGAGTAAAATTTCACCGGCTCCCAGGGATTGCATTTTTTTTGCCCATTCAATCGCATCAATTCCCGTGGCTTTACGTCCACCATGCGTAAAAACTTCCCAGCGCGGCAGGCCATCGGATGCATTCACCTGTTTTGCGTCAATTGCCACTACAATGCATTGAGAACCATAATGATCCGATGCATCGGCCACCAACTGCGGATTCAGAATCGCGGATGTGTTGATGCTGACTTTGTCGGCGCCGGCATTGAGTAGGCGACGAACATCGTCGACTTGGCGCACACCACCACCTACGGTCAGCGGAATAAATACCTGGGCCGCGACATCTTCAATGATGTGCAGGATTAGATCGCGATTATCAGAACTGGCGGTGATGTCCAGGAAAGTGAGTTCATCGGCGCCTTGTTCATCATAACGGCGCGAAATTTCCACCGGATCGCCGGCGTCACGCAGTTCGACAAAATTAACGCCTTTAACAACACGCCCATTGGTGACGTCCAAACATGGAATGATTCGTTTAGCGAGGCTCATCAGATTTAAAAGCCGATCGTGAGAATAAAGGGAAGATAATGAAGTGTGAGTGTGCAGTCTTAGCGCTTGTGTTATGCAGTACCGCTATCTTTGCTGAGCTTGTCGGCCAATATCTGAGCTTCTTTGAAATCCAGAGAACCCTCATAGATTGCGCGTCCCGTGATGGCGCCCATGATGCCTTCTGATTCAATTTCACACAATTTATAGACATCATCAATATTGGTGATGCCGCCGCTGGCGATGACCGGTATCGTGAGCTCTCTGGCCAATTCAACGGTTGCCTTGATGTTGACGCCATTGAGCATGCCATCCCTACCGATATCCGTGTAGATAATGGCTTCTACGCCGTAGTCTTCAAATTTTTTGGCCAGATCAACGACGTCATGTCCGGTGATTTTTGACCAGCCATCGACGGCAACCTTGCCATCTCTCGCATCCAATCCAACCATGATCTGACCTGGAAAAGCATTACAGGCATCCTGTAAGAAGCCAGGTATTTTAATGGCTGCGGTACCAATAATGATGTAGGTGATGCCATCATCCAGATAACGCTCAATGGTATCGAGATCGCGAATACCACCGCCTAATTGAATTGGAATTTGATCATCAATGGCCGATACAATGTCACGTATTGCCGCTTCATTTCTTGGTTTGCCGGCAAAGGCACCGTTTAAATCGACAAGATGAAGTCTACGTGCACCTTGACTTAGCCAGTGCGTCGCCATCTCAGCGGGTGCTTCGGAAAATACCGTGGCATCTTCCATAACCCCTTGTTTGAGTCGAACACAATGTCCGTCTTTAAGATCTATTGCAGGAATAATCAGCATAGCTTAATCAGAATTAATAGTTGATTAATAGAATTAGTTTATTATTTCTTGGCCTTAGAAATGTGGCGTCCATTTGGCAAAATTACTCAATAGTGTTAATCCTGCTAATTGGCTTTTTTCTGGATGAAACTGTACTGCGAAAATATTATCCTTTGCTACGGCACAAGTAAATGGAAAAGGATAGTTGCTATGCGCGGCAACTGATGCGGTATCGCTTGTTTCGACATAATAACTATGTACGAAATAAAAGCGTGCGTCGGCTGCAATACCTTCCCATAAAGGGTGTTTAGCAGCTTGATAAGCTTGATTCCAGCCCATATGCGGTACTTTAAGTTTCTGCCCGTTCGCTGTTTTCATCGCTGCGGCAGGAAAGTGTACAACTTTGCCGGGCAGAATGTTTAAACCTTTGACATTTCCTTCTTCACTTTCTTCGAACAACATTTGCAGGCCGAGACAGATGCCAAGAAATGGCTTGTCCGTAGCTGCCTCCATAACGGCTTCACGTAATCCGCGGACCTCAAGTTCATGCATACAATTGCGCATGGCACCTTGTCCGGGTACTACGACACGCTTCGCTTTGCGCACGATACTCGGATCGCTGGTAACCGCGACCGAGACGGTTGGCGCAACATGTTCGAGCGCTTTATGTACGGAGCGCAAATTTCCCATGCCATAATCAACAATTGCGATATCAGTCATACGATGATGTTTATGAATAAGGTGACTTATAAAGTGCCTTTGGTGGATGGAATAATACCAACTGCGCCAGAATCGTGCTCAATCGCTACGCGCAATGCACGCCCAAATGCTTTGAATATGGTTTCAGCCTGATGGTGTGCGTTTTTTCCCGACAGGTTGTCAATATGCAGGGTTACCAGGGCGTGATTGATAAATCCCTGGAAAAATTCGTGGATAAGGTCGACATCAAAATCACCAATACGCGCTCGCACAAAGTCGACATTGAATACCAGGCCAGGGCGTCCGGATAAATCGATGACGACACGTGACAATGCCTCATCAAGAGGAACATAGGCGTGACCATAGCGACGCAACCCTTTCTTATCACCTACTGCTTTAGTAAAGGCTTGGCCGAGCGTGATGCCGATATCTTCAACGGTGTGGTGCGCGTCAATATGTAAATCACCCTTGGCGGTAATTTCAAGATCGATCATGCCGTGACGGGTAATCTGTTCGAGCATGTGATCCAGAAAAGGCACCCCTGTGTCCAGCACCGATCGACCTGTTCCATCAATATTCAGATTGATGCTGATTTGAGTTTCCAGCGTATTTCTTGTGACCTGTGCTTGGCGCATAGAATAAAGTTTTTGATTAATACGAGGGTCTTGAGTGAGTTTTAAGCTTTTTCGCTAAGTATGACGTGTAATGTTGCGCAAAACTGTGTGTTTTCATCAGGTGTACCTACCGTTACACGTAGACAATTTTCTAATAATGGGTGCGTGCCATCAAGATTTTTTATCAGTATCTTCCGTTGCTTAAGTGTCTGAAAGATCTGACTGGCCGCATGGATACGGAACAGAATAAAATTAGCATCCGAAGGAAACACCTCTACGCCACTGATTGTACCAAGATATGCACTCATTTTGGTACGTTCTGATTTGATGGCTTCTGCTTGTTCCAGTAGCACATGAGTATGATGCAATACCTTTTCCGCGATTAGTTGCGTCATTATGCCTACATTATAAGGTAAACGCATCTTTTCAAACTGCACTAACCATTCGCGCCGGCCCACCAATAAGCCCAATCGTAAGCCAGCTAATCCTAATTTGGATAGTGTGCGCATTAATAACAGGTTGGGGTATTGCGCTAATCTATCCATTAAGCTGGCATCAGCAAAAGCGTGATAGGCTTCATCGATAACCACTATGCCGGAAGTTGCCTGGATGATGCGCACAATGGCATCGGCATTAAATAAATTCCCTGTTGGATTATTGGGATAGGCTAAGAAAATGACGGCTGGTTTGTGTGCCGCAATGGCAGCTAACATGGCTTCCGGATCAAGCGTGAAGTCTTTTTTTAGCGGTACGCCAACATATTGGATATCTGCGAATGTGGCAATCATCCGAAACATGACAAATGCGGGTTCAATGCTCATCAATACTGCATTCGGTTTGGCAATCGCCATGGCAATGATTTGGATAATCTCATCCGATCCATTGCCAAGCAGAATATCCATATCGTCAGAAATAGCCAGTGCCTGACGCAATGTTGCTTTCAGTGAAGCGGCGCTGGCATCAGGATAACGATTGACGGGTGCATGTAGCGTTAATTGCGCAATTTCATCACGCAAAACGGGTGGCAGCGGGTAGGGATTTTCCATGGCATCCAGCTTGATCATACCGGTTGCAGGCGGTACATGATAAGCTGACAGTGCAAGAATTTCCGGACGAATTATTTGATCTGGATTATGAAAAATAGGCATAGCTGTTTATTCTAACCCAACACAGGCTTAAAGTTGAGGGCGAGAATTCAATTTTATTGAATTATTTACAGTAAGCGACTCATATCCCCGCTTCTGAATCCGATCAGTGATTCCGAAAAATTCTTCTCAAGGGCGATTACTTTAAATAATTCGCCCATTTCAGCCGGGCTGACCAGTTTCTGCAATTGATTGGCTTGTGCTAGGTAGTTATTCGTGTCGTCTACAGATGTTTGTGCCAGAATTTCGGTGACACCGCAATTAATCAGGAAATGCGCTTGTGTCGTGTAGCCCGCAAGCAGCAATCCGGCATCTTCCGCAGCGTGAGTCATTGCACTGAAATCCACATGGCTGGTGATATCCTGCAGGCCTGGTAAATAAAATGGATCACTATGCGCATAATGGCGATAATGGCACATCAGCGTACCTTGATTGCGTTGCGGATGATAGTATTCGGTACGACCGAAACCGTAATCAATCAATAAAATAACACCTTGATGCAGCATATTTGCCAGGCTGCGCATGAAATAGGTGGTGGCAAGATTGATTTCGCTGATATAAGGATGAATCAAGTCATTATTGGGACTTATCAACGGTATTAGCTGGTCGGCACTACCATGAAGTTCTGCATTGTGGATAGGGCGATCTTGCCACGCGAATTGGTCGTTTTGCCAAATGACGCCGCGTTCAAATAACGCATTGTTGTGCCATGTCACGATATGGATCGGCATGGCGTCGAGTACTTCATTAGCAAGAATGACTCCATTAAATTGGCTAGGTAATTGTTCCAGCCATTCCATTAAGTGTGCAAGATGCGGTATCTTGCTGGCAAACAGCGCGTGTTGCCGTTGACGTAGCTCAGCACTGACCTCAAGAATGAAATATTTATTCGGCAAAGCATCCAATTTTTCCAGTTCAAGCAATAAATCCAGTGCCAGCTTGCCCGATCCGGCGCCAAATTCAAGAATATCCGCTCGGTTAATTTGCCGAGAGATCTGCAGTATTTGTCGTGCCAACGTGCGGCCAAACAATGAAGAAATTTCCGGTGCGGTGACAAAATCGCCCGCGCTGCCCAGTTTGGTCGCTCCGCTGGTGTAATACCCCATTCCTGGCGCATACAGTGCCAAGTTCATAAATTGCTCAAACGAAATCCAACCACCTGCAGCGTCAATCCGATCCCGGATCAATGTTTGTAAGGAATGGCTGTGTGCTAATGCAGATTCACTGGCGGGTGGTAGAGATGCATGTAAAGACATAAAAAGGAGTGTTTATGGTAAATTGCAAATGATATCTGTCGGTCAGGTCGTAGTGTAGCAGCACTCAGTGTTTTGAAGGAGGCGTACGTGCAAGGGAAAGTGATATTGATTACTGGCGGGGCGAAGCGAGTAGGGGCTGCCATTTGTCGCAGGTTGCACGCACAAGGCGCGAATATGGTCGTGCATTATCGCTCCTCATTGGATGAAGCAAGCGCTTTGCAAAATGAACTGAATCAAAAACGCCCCGATTCAGTGGCACTCGTGCAAGCGGATCTGTTGGATACAGAGTTGTTGCCTGATTTGGTCGAGAAAGCGGCAAAGCGTTTTGGACAACTGGATGTGCTGATCAATAATGCTTCCAGCTTTTCCCCGACGCCGCTTGGGCAATGTACGCTGGAAGATTGGATTGATCTGGCTGGTAGTAATTTGCAGGCACCGCTGTTTTTATCGCAAGCCGTAGCGCCTTATCTGAAACGACAGCGCGGCTGCATTATTAACATTGTCGATATTCATACCGAACGTCCTCTAAAAAATTACGTCATCTACAATGCCGCCAAAGGCGGGTTATTATCGCTGACCAAGTCTCTGGCGGTGGAAATGGCGCCGGAAGTGCGTGTCAATGGTGTTTCGCCGGGGCCTATTTTATGGCCAGAGGACGGCGAATGGGCAGATGAAGCGGCGCGCCAACAGATTATTGCCAGCACCTTGCTCAAGCATTGCGGCGAACCGGATGATATCGCTAAAACTGTGCAATTTCTGATTGCCGATGCCCCATATATCACCGGACAGATCA
Organism: uncultured Nitrosomonas sp.; assembly: GCA_964647635.1. Classification (GTDB taxonomy): domain Bacteria; phylum Pseudomonadota; class Gammaproteobacteria; order Burkholderiales; family Nitrosomonadaceae; genus Nitrosomonas. The sequence goes on along the minus strand of CAZYHY010000005.1, from coordinate 57,138 downwards.
TTGCGGTGGATGGCGGGCGCAGTATTCATCTGTGACTATGTGCCGGCACCCCAACATCATTCCCCAAACGCATTCTTGATCCATTCAATTTTTTCCCCGTCTGCGCCCGTTAGCAGCAATGCATCAAAGCGGCAGGGTGGTTCGGTATTGAGCTCGGATAAATAATGCCGTGCGGTGCGCAATAGTTTGGCTTGTTTTAAGGGTGTGATACTGGCGGCAGCACCGCCAAAAAATTCATTTGCGCGCATGCGCACTTCAACAAATATCAGCGTGGTTCCGTCACGCATGATCAGATCAATTTCTCCAAAGCGGCAACGGTAGTTTTTTGCCACTAGAGTCAGGCGCTGGCTTTGTAAGTATGATACGGCTATTTGCTCGGCATCACTGCCTTTCATGGGGGGTGATACTTTGCTGTGGGTTGATGAGCTGCACCTTACCCTGTTCAAACTGGGCAGCGACAGGTTCACGGATAAATTGATTGGACGGTACAAAACGGATGTGGCCGGTCACACCGTCGAAAGCGACGTCGTAGGCAGACTGAGGCTGTAACAGATGGGCCATCAAACGAAAAGCATCGATACCTAACGCATACAAGCGTTTCATATCGGTACTGCGGGTTGTATCGGTGTGGCGATAAGCCATGACAGCAGGATGATCGGGTTGTAATAACCATGGCATGTCGACAAACTGAATGCCATTCAGATCATTGTTTAGCAGAAAGTTATCGTCACCTGTGAAAACTTGCGAGGTGGCATACACGGGAACATCGGGATCAAGGTATGCGCGTAGCGCGCGTGATTTTGCAGCATCCAGGGCAAGAAAAACTAAGCGATCTTCGTTGGCTGTCAAGCTACGAAGCTGTTGGAGCTTGGCTGGGTCTTCCGTATAACGCAACGATTCAGCGGTTTTGCCGCTTTCGCTATGCCAGCGCTCCGTAAAAGCAGTTTGCAAGCGCTTGGATAGCCCACCATCATCGCTGATGATGATGGCATGATTTCTTCCACTGGTTAAGGCCAATTCTGCGATTTGGCTGGCTTCCGTTTCCATTTGCAAGCCAAACAAATACAGCTTGGACGGTAAAGTCACTGAATTGTCGACGGTATTTAATGCCAGCGTAGGCACCTCCAGAACTTGACTGGATGCCATGGCCGAAACACCATCCCGAGTAAGCGGTCCGACCACGAATACGGCGCCGGCAGTTAATGCCTGCTGGTAGGTAATGAAAATGTCCAGGGGATCGTCTGTCGTGGCATATAATCGAATGACGTATGGTAAAGGTTGTTCGCGCATGGTAGCCGCAAAAAACCCTTCTTTGACGATATTGGCGGCTTCTTTAAACGAAGGGGATTCTAACGGTAGAAGCAGCGCAATATGATGTACCAGACGGGGTTCTGATGCATTCTCCCACTGCAAGCGCACCATTGAATCAGTGGCTATTGCCGTTGGGCTAACAGATAGCGAAATGATTGCCAGGGCAATTATAAAAAAACGTTGCATAGTGAGGATTATGCTGGAAAAAAACGCATTATATGTGGTTGCTACACCAATAGGAAATTTAAACGATATTAGCTTGCGTGCATTAGACATATTGGCAAAAGTTGATGTGGTTGCGGCTGAACATATACAAAATTCCAAACATTTGTTGACGATGCATGCTATCACAGCAAAGTTGATCAGCTTGCATCAACACAATGAAACGGCTGTTGCGGACAAAATATTAGGACTACTGGATGCTGGAAAAAGCGTCGCACTGGTGACGGATGCGGGTACCCCCGGTATTTCCGATCCCGGTGCGATCCTGGTAAAGCGCGTGCGGGAACAAGGTTTTTCCGTCATTCCGATTCCTGGCGCCAATGCGGCCATTTGTGCGATATCAGCGGCCGGAATCGTGTATCCGCATTTCCTGTTTTATGGTTTTCTTCCTAATAAAACCGGATTGCGCAAACGTGAATTGACAGCGCTGAAATCGCAACCGTGTACGTTGATATTTTATGAAGCACCGCATCGGATTCTGGAATGTGTAGCGGATATGATGGATATCTTAGGTCCGCAACGCCAACTGACCATTGCCCGGGAACTGACCAAATTATTCGAAACTATTCATGGCGGAACATTGGAGGCGGTATATGCCTGGCTGCAGGCAGATACCAATCAGCAGAAAGGTGAATTTGTGTTGCTCGTGTCGGGTGCCGAGATCCTGGAGAAAGCCGAGATCGGTGAACAGGCCCGACATACATTGCAATGTCTGTTGGCCGAATTGCCATTAAAGCAAGCGGTTAAGCTGACCACCGAAATTACCGGTGAACATAAAAATGCGCTGTACCAGCTTGCGCTGGCATTGAAACAACCGAAATAGCGCATGGGCTGGGATATAATGCCGCCATTTCAACCTATTCAGAATTAATCGTGGACAGTATAACCATTACCCGCCCTGACGACTGGCACCTGCACGTGCGTGATGGCGAGCAAATGCATGCCGTGGTGCCGCATAGCGCCAAGCAATTCGCGCGTGCCATTATTATGCCGAATCTTAAGCCGCCGGTAGTGACAACTGATATGGCGCTGGCGTACCGCGCACGCATACTGGCGGCTTTGCCGGCAACGTTGCGATCTGGCTTTGAGCCGTTGATGACGCTTTATCTGACGGATAATACGTCGCCTGAGGAAATCATCCGGGCTAAAGCGAGCGGGGTGGTGCACGGTGTGAAATTGTATCCGGCGGGTGCAACGACGAATTCGGATGCCGGGGTGACCGATATCACCCAATGTTATGCCGCCTTGGAAGCCATGGAGCAAAATGGTTTGCCATTGTTGGTGCACGGCGAAGTGACGGATCCTGATGTGGATGTGTTTGATAAAGAGAAAGCTTTCATCGATCGGATACTGGCGCCATTGACGCGACGTTTCCCAAATTTACGCATCGTGTTTGAACATGTCACCACCCGCGATGCGGTGGCGTTCGTCAAACAAGCCTCCCATCATGTGGCAGCCACGATTACGGCGCATCACCTGTTGCTGAATCGTAATGCGATCTTTCAGGGCGGTATCCGATCACATTATTTTTGTCTGCCGGTGTTGAAGCGTGAAATTCATCGACAAGCATTGCTGGAAGCGGCTACCAGCGGCAATCCGAAATTTTTTCTGGGTACTGACAGCGCACCGCATTCGCAAGCCAATAAAGAGAATGCCTGTGGTTGCGCCGGGATTTTTACCGCGCATGCAGCGATTGAATTATATGCGACAGCATTTGAACAGGCCGGCGCGTTGGAAAAACTGGAAGCTTTCGCCAGTTTTCATGGTGCGGATTTCTATCAACTGCCGCGCAATAAAGATGTTATTACGCTGAAAAAAGATCATTGGATTGTGCCGGAGCATTTCGAGTTTGCGGGAGAAAAGCTGATACCGCTTTATGCGAACACCGGCTTGACTTGGAAGCTGATGTAGCGTCGGGAAATATGCGCGAATCGGCGCAAGCGAATGAATTTACCAGTGCTTCAATGCTCGATTCCAAAGATAGAGCAGGCGTGCAAATCCGTTATAAGCGCCACGTGCAAGCGGCCTGATAATCGGCAGTTTAAACACCTGCGCCAGCCAGCGTTGCCCCGGTGTTTGCTGCCAGAGCGCAATGAATGCATCGATACCGACATTGAGTTCGTTGTTGTCATTTTTGACGTGCAAGCGCTCGCGAACTTGTTCGAGCGAATCGCTTACTTCTGCAGCTGCCGTCGGGTTGTTATGCACATCCACCCATTCAATATCGCTAACACCGCACTTCTCCATGCGTTGACGCTGATCTTTGATTCCCGCATCGCAAACCGGACAAGCGCTGTTGTAATAGACTTTAGTGGGCATTGGCGATCCGGGCTTAATAAAACGATGGCATCGACATTCCCATCCACAACATAACCAGAACAATCATGGTAATACCTATCCCGATGGTTCCGATCATCATGCCGATCAGTATGGTGACGCCATCTCTGTTGAGAAGTCCTAGCGACATGATCAATATTCCGCAGCCCGGCGGAAAATTGGTCAAAGGCAGCGGCAACGATATCGAGAGTGCAAAAACAAAGGAAAAAATACCGATGATTCTTTCCCACGTATGCACGCCGATATAAGTCATGCGCGGTTGCATGCGATTTTCAAGTTTCTTGAGCCATGGATTTGCCTTGGCTACTATTTTTTCCAGGTGGACGCGCTGAATGTGCTTTTTTTCAATCCAGGCCGGTAGCCAAGGTGCCCGCATACCGAGAACCATTTGTATCGAAAAAATGAATAAGGGGATAGAAAACAGTGTGGTATAGCCCGGCGGAACGGGTACCGGTAGGCAAATCGGCAGCGCGGCAATCGCCATTAAGATGCCAAAACCACGCTCATGCAGTGCATTCTTGATTTCACCGACTGTCATGGCTTCTTTTTTATTTTCTACCACGACAATGGCCAGGAAATCGGACGTGGGACGCTCTTTTTCTTTGACTGTCATGAGTGACTCCTTTTTCTACATACAGTAAATATGACTCAATACACAAAATCCAAGTAGGCTATTCATACCGCAGCGCATCAACCGGTTTCAGCGAAGCGGCCTTCTTGGCGGGATAAAAACCAAAAAATATACCAATAGCCGAAGAAAATAAAAAAGCCAAGCCAATCATGCCCAGCGTAATGACGATCAGCATGTCAGCGAATTGACTCACTAACCAAGCGCCGCCAATACCCAATAGCAAACCGATCAATCCACCCATAATGCAGATCATCATCGCTTCCAGCAGAAATTGTGTCAAAATTGCGCGTTGATTGGCGCCAATCGCCATACGAATGCCAATTTCACGCGTGCGCTCCGTTACAGAGACCAACATGATGTTCATAATGCCGATTCCGCCTACCAATAAAGAAACCGAGGCAATTGCGCCTAATACAATTGACATGATTTTTGCCGCATCGGTTGCAACATCCGCAATAGCCGTTAAATTGCGTACGGTAAAATCATTTTCCTTGCCTTTTGCAATGCGGTGACGCTGGCGTAGTAACTGGGTAATTTCTATTTCAGCAATATCCATGTCATCCGCTGATTTCGCTTGTACCAGCATATATCGGATGGAACCGGGAAATTGATTACCGGTAACCTGTCTTTCGCTGGTTGTGATCGGTATGAAAACCGCGTCATCTTGATCACGCCCGGTCAAACTTTGACCTTTGGCCATCAGTACGCCGACAACCATAAAAGGGCGATTGGTAATACGGATGGTTTTTCCAATCGGATCTTCATCGCCGAACAGGTTTTTCGCGGTGACAGAACCTAACACAGCCAAGCGGGCGGCTGAACGTAGATCGGATTCTGTAAAAGCCGTGCCCGATTCCATTTTCCAGTTACCGACTGCAAAATAATTTGGCGTGGTACCTGTGATGATGGTGCTCCAATTCTTGGCGGCGTAATTGAGCTGCACAGTTCCGCTAGTAATAGGCGCAGTGGCGCTGATGGATGACAGCTCTGCAATGGCATAGGCATCATTGATGGTTAAGGTTCTGACGCTACCACTGCCAAAACTGAATCCACCGGAAGAAGTGGCGCCCGGGACTACGATAAATAGATTGCTACCCATCGCTGCGATGGTTTCATTGATTTTGGTACGCGCGCCTTGACCAATGGATAGCATGAGCACCACAGCGGCTACGCCAATGATCATGCCCAGCATGGTTAACCCCGAGCGCAAACGATTCTGGCGCAGGGCGCGTAATGCTTCACCGATAATGGCAAACAAGTTCATGGGATCAACAGAAGTGGGTCATGAATTGAATATAATTCCGAATAATCATTAAACCAACTGAAATCATGTGGCCTCGTGCAAAGTTGTCGCGACCGTGTTGTTTTTGTCAACAATGATATGCCCGTCCTTTAAGCGAATTAAACGTTTTGCGTATGTCGCGATATCGTCTTCATGCGTCACCAGCACAATGGTGATGCCTTGGTCACGATTGAGCTGTTCAAACAGCAGCATAATTTCACTACTGGTTTGTGTATCGAGATTGCCTGTTGGTTCATCCGCCAGAATCAATGGCGGATGATTGATCAGTGCGCGACTGATAGCGACGCGCTGCTGTTGGCCGCCGGAAAGTTGGTTGGGTTGGTGCATGGCAAATTTTTCCAGTCCGGTGCGGCGTAGAAATTCTAACGCCTGCTTGCGGCTATTGGCGCGGCTGATGCCAGCGTAAAGCAATGGTGTCGCGACGTTATCCAGAGCCGTCATGCGCTTGAGCAGGTTAAATCCCTGAAATACGAAACCGATGCTTTGATTGCGAACGTGCGCCAATTCATTACTGGAAAGCGCGGCCACATTTCTTCCGGATAACCAATACGAGCCGCTGGTCGGCGTATCCAGGCAACCCAGTATATTCATCAGCGTGGATTTACCCGAACCGGAATGGCCCATAATCGCGACGAATTCGCCCTGGTTGATGGTCAAATTGATATTGAATAAAACCTGGGTGGTGATGGTTTTGCCGTCAGCGCCTTGCAAACTGTAGCTCTTGCAAAGATTTTCGATTTGGATGAGTGGGTTGGCAGAATGCGTGGCCTGAATCGACGACATTAGAATACTCTTAACTTAAATTTGCTCTCAGCTTCTTTTTTATCGACAACTTCACTGATGATCACTTTATCGCCTATCTGTATTTCACCGTCGATGATTTCGGTGAAATTGCCATCGGTGATTCCGGCCGTGACGTGAACAGGTGCGGCTTGACCTTCTGATAACAGGTACAGTACGGATTGACTCGTCGGTTGGCTGGGTTTTCCCCCTTCGCTGGATTCCGTATTTTTGGGCTGAAAGCGTAAGGCGGCGTTAGGTACGCGCAAAACATCGTTTTTTTGTGTGACCACAAAATGAATGTTAGCCGTCATGCCGGGTAATAGTGCGCCATCATCGTTATTGACCAGTGCGACAACATTATAAGTGACGACATTTTCCAGGATGGTCGGATTCAGACGAATTTGTCCGACGGTGCCGGTAAATTTGCGTTGTTGGAAGGCATCGACCGTGAAATTGATCAACTGGCCGATGTGTAATTGGCCGATATCGGCTTCCGCCACACTGATGTTGACTTGCATTTGCCGCAGATCCTTGGCGATTTGAAACAATGTCGGTGTCTGAAAATTGGCTGCTACCGTTTGACCGATATCGACATCGCGAGCAATGACGACGCCCGATATCGGTGAGCGGATCACACTGTAATTCAGATTGGCCTGATCGCGATCCACCTGGGCTTTGTTGACAGCCAATTGCGCGCGGGCTGACTCTGTTTCCTGCTCAATAGCCTGCAATGCTTCGAGCGAAACAAACTCTTGTTCTTTTAGCAGTCGATGGCGTTTCAGCTTGCTCTCGGCAATTTTTAAAGTGACCTGTGCATTGAGAAGATTCGCCTTGGATTGCTGCAATTGTGCGCGAAATAAAGCCGGGTCCAGTTCTACCAATATTTGCCCGATTTTCACCTCGTCGTTATAGTCCGCATACAATTTAGCCACGGTACCAGAAACTTGTGTGCCGACGTTGACCAGCACAACGGGGGTAAGGGTGCCGTTAGCAGAAATGGTTTGTATGATGTCGCCGCGTTCGATTGTGCGGGTTTTATATTGACTGGTTTTGGATTGCTTCTGCCCGTCGCTGTACCAGTAGACGATGGTCGCAGCAATCATAATTAAAACAATGACGATTTTTTTGGTGCTGACAGTAAACATTTAAGGTACTTGATTAGATCCGAAAGCTCATATTGATGGAGAAAATGTAGGCGGGATTCTGCCGCGGCGCTTTATTTCTGCTCTTTTTCTTCTTCCGTCTTGAGCGCCTGCACTTGTTTCAGGCGTGCTTCAACGCTCGATAACTGATAAAAATTCCCATTGCTGCTTTTCAGTGCGGTTTGCAATTGATCGATAGCGCCTGCGTAGTGTCCTTTTAGCATGTACGATTCGGCCAGTGCGCGGTGCTTGAGCATTCTATCACCTAATAAGGCGTAGCATTGGGCCTGCAGGTTATATAACTGAGCATCGTTTTGAACGAGCTGCAATTGTTTGTTGATAAATTCCAGCGCTGTTTCGGTTTGCTTATTTTGGATTAAAGCGTGGGCATAACCATGCATTAGCGCACGGTGCTGTGGATAGATCTTTAATGCATTTTTATACGTGTTGAACGCTTCAGTGACCTGCCCATTTGCCAGTTTCACACTGGCCGAGAGTGTTTCAATCATGGCCCCGGCGATGATATTTTTATACTCGACACGCACAGTTTTTCCTAATACATGGTCGGTCAGAACAGGCATGGAAGGATTCACTTGCAGCAACTGATACAAACGAGCCAATTCGATGCCGGCCTGTTTGTTCTTTTTGTCGCGCAATAGCGCATGAATGTAGCCATAGCGTTCAACCACCTCATTGCTATAACGCTTCTCGTCCAAACGTGCTTTGAATTGCGCGACTGCGTCATGCGATTTTCCTTGTAAGGCGCGCAACTTGGCACGTACCAGTAAAAAATCAATGCTATCCGGAACCTGGCGGTACGGCATTTCGCGCGTGCGGTTTTGGATGTCGGCGATACGTTCATGAGTAATCGGGTGGGTGCGCAGATAGGATGGTGCACCGTTTTCATGAAAGCGCCCGGCACGTTGCAAGCGCTCAAAAAAAATGGCCATGCCTTGTGGATCAAATCCGGCATCCAGCAAGATATTCAAACCGATACGGTCGGCTTCCCTTTCATGTTTGCGGGTAAAGTCCAGTTTTGATTGAATCATACTGGCCTGGGAAGCAACGAGCACCGCTTGGCTGGCTTGCGAATTGGCGCGCGACGCAATGACGGCTACCGCCAGTGCAGCAATTGATTTAACCCAGTCGTATTTTTGCGAAGCAATCATGCGCGCCAGATGTTTTTGTGTCACATGTGCAATTTCGTGCGACATCACCGCAGCCAGCTCGGATTCGCTTTGTGCGGCGACAATGAGGCCGCTATTGAATCCCATGAACCCGCCTGGCAAAGCGAATGCGTTGATGGACGAATCCTGCACGGCAAAAAATTCAAATGACTGGCCGATACCGGCTTCGTCAGAATTGGCAATCAACTTATGCCCGAGATTACTCAAGTAACTTGCTATTTCAGGATCATCCAAATAACTGGGATCGGCACGAATCTGGCGCATGATCTGCAACCCGATTTGGCGCTCCTGATGCGGTGTAATGGTTGCGTGCGACACGTCACCCAGATCGGGCAACTCGTGCGCGAAACCGCTTGTCGAAAACAAGAGTGATAACGCAGTGATCAGGCAAACCAATTTCATGACGGGCATCGGGAATGAGTTTTTATCAAGACAGGTAATTTTCGGATTGGATTGATTGATTGCGCGATGGTTCTGGCGGACTGCAATTTTGTCCGGTTTTTTTGCATTCATTGTGAGAATGTTTACGTACGCGGCAGCGCTAATTCTGCATCATAGAAGACTGATGGTACGCTAAAGATTCTGTAAAAATTTTGTAACGCTTGATTCAGCGAAATATTTTATTGGCGTACGCAGATTTTCGTGGAATCCGAAGCTTCATAAAGTTTTAGAAAGTGGTTTTCATGCAAAGAGAGTCCGCCCTCGCGTGGTTGGGGTCTTTCCGATGGAGTGATTAACAGTGTCGGTTTTCGTATCGCCATCCACCATAACGTAGCTCCATGCCTGTGTTGTACTTAAATGTAACTCTATTTTTACGGTTCTTGGGGTGTGTTGTAAGTTTGTGCTGGTTGTTTAATCAGCGATTCAGTGGGAATCCCGAGTTCCTGATGCAATTTATAAATCATGCGGAGCGTCAATGTGCGCTTACGATTTAGGATTTCATACACGCGGTTGGTTTTTCCAATCATGGGTTCCAGGTCTTTTACGGTCAATCCTTTTTGTTCCATCTGGAACTTGATGGCTTCGATCGGATCGGGTAAATCAAGTGGAAAATGCTTGTGTTCGTAAGCTTCGACCAACGTGACCAGTACGTCCAATTTTTCGCCTTCCGATGTATTGGCTTCCGCCATCATCAAAGTTTCAATCTCTTTTAGTGCGGCTTGGTGATCAGCATCAGTTTTAACGGGTTTTATATCCATGATATTTATCTTTGGTTAAACGGTTTGCACGTCAATTTGATCGTATTGAGCATGAGTACCAATAAAGCGGATATGCACCACGCCATAGGCGTAATTGATCCATACTATCAGCCGGTAAAAATAGACCAGCGCTGATAACTGGATGTGATGGGGTAAAACCACGCGGTGCCGAAATCGCAGTGCGTGATGCGAATTCCCGGCGGTGCCTGGCGGCGTTTATATTCATTCTGATGAATCAGTTGAATGACTCTGTTGACGTCTGCGGCGTTGTAGTTCAGCGCGATAATCTCAGCCGGTGAGAAATCCTTTTCGACATACGCTTCGATAATCGCGTCCAGAACTTCGTAGGGTGGCAAAGTATCCTGGTCCGCCTGATTGTGTCGTAGCTCGGCGGATGGCGGGCGCTGTATGATGCGCTCAGGAATCACCGGGTTGATTTGATTGCGGTATTCGCACAACTGATACACCATGGTTTTGCTGACGTCCTTCAATACTGCCAGGCCGCCCGCCATATCGCCGTAAAGTGTGCAATAACCGACCGCCACTTCGGATTTGTTGCCGGTAGTCAATACGATCGAACCTGAATGATTGGAGAACGCCATTAATAGCGTGCCGCGTATGCGCGCTTGTAAATTCTCCGGCATAGTGTTTGCCCCGGTGGGGTCGGGAAGAATTTGGAAATCACTTTCGATTTTTGCCAGAAATTGATCAAATAGGGATTGGATACTGCATTCGTAATGCTTGACCCCTAATGTTTCAGCCATTGCATTGGCGTCTTCCAGACTGATGTCGGCGGTAAATTGCGAAGGCAGCATGACGGTTTTAACTTTGTCCGCCCCGAGTGCGTCGACGGCGATTGCCAGGGTTAACGCCGAATCAATGCCGCCGGAAAGTCCCAGCAGCACGCCGGGGAAGCCGTTTTTATCGATATAATCCTTAACGCCCAAACATAGCGCCTGATAGACGCTGGCAACCGGAGCTTGTGATGCGACTAATTTGCCCCTGATGGGCTGCTTGTCGTGAATGTCGACTAATTCAATGGTTTCAACAAATTCATCCAGTTGATGCGTAAGTTCTCCGTGTCGATTCATCGCAAACGAGGCGCCATCAAAAACCAATTCATCTTGTCCGCCCACTAGGTTGGTGTGGATAACGGCGATGCCGGTGCGCTTGATGAATTGGTACGTGGCTTGATAACGAGAGACCTGCTTATTGATATAATATGCCGAAGCGTTCAGCACTAATAAAATATCCGGATTGGGGTAATCCTCTGCGGTACATAAATGGCCTAGCCAAAAATCAGTGCAGATATGAATGCCGAATTGAATGCCGGCCAGTTGAAATATGCAAGGCTCAGAACCGCTGTCGAAATAGTAGGTTTCATTAAAGAAGGGCGATTTGCTGAGAATTCTTTTGTGGTAAACGTGAATGACTTCACCGTTGCGAATCACGGATGCGGCGTTATACAGTTTACCGTCCTGAAAACTCGGATGCCCCACGATCAGTGTGATGCCGTCAATCGCTTTTACCAACGCCGCCAATGCAGCATCGCACGATTGGCAGAATGTTTCGCGCAGTAATAAATCAACGGGGGGATATCCGGATAACGCCAGTTCCGGGGTTATGAGCAGCTGGGCACCGGCCTGTTTCGCTTGCTCGACAGCTGCCAGTATCTTTGCAGCGTTTCCTGCAATATTACCCACGGTACAATTAATCTGAGCAATCGCAATGCGCATGATGGGTCGAACGTATGGGTATTGTTTTTAGTTAAAAAGGCAGTTGCACACCCGGCTTGGTTTGCAGGATGTTGTGACGGAAGTCTTCCTTAATGCGCTTTAAGGCCGATTCATTATCGGCTTCAAAGCGTAATACGATGACCGGTGTGGTATTTGACGCGCGCGCTAGGCCGAATCCATCGCTGTATTCAACTCGCAGGCCATCAATGGTGACGACTTGTTGTGCATTGTTAAAAACTGCATTTTGTTGTAATTGTGCGATCAGTGTGTGATTTTCGCCTTCAGCCGTGCGCACCTGTAATTCCGGTGTGTTGAAACTGTCGGGAAGACTATTGAGTGTGGCACTGATATCGGTTACGCGGGTCAGCAGTTCCAATAGCCGCGCACCGGCATACATGCCGTCATCAAAGCCATACCAGCGTTCCTTGAAAAATAAGTGCCCGCTCATTTCACCGGCTAGCAAGGCTTTCTCTTCGATGAGCTTGGCTTTGATGAAAGAGTGACCGGTCTTCCACATAATCGGTGTGCCGCCGTGCTGACTGATCCACGGCGCCAGGTTGCGGGTGCATTTCACGTCGAAGATAATTTTGTCACCGAGATTGCGCGATAGCACGTCAGCTGCAAATAGCATCAATTGACGGTCAGCGTTAATGATGTTGCCGCCTTTGGCCACAACACCAAGCCGGTCGCCATCGCCATCAAAAGCGAGCCCAATTTCTGCATCGGTCGTTGTTAGCGCTTGAATCACATCGCGCAGGTTATCCGGTACCGATGGATCGGGGTGGTGGTTGGGAAAAGTGCCATCCACATCACAGAATAATTCAGTTACCTCGCAGCCCAAGCCGCGGTAGAGCGCCGGTGCAAATGCACCAGCTACACCATTGCCGCAGTCGATAACAATTTTGATCGGGCGGGTGAGTTTGATGTCGCTAGTAATGCGCTCCAGATATGCGTTGGCGATGCTATGTTCGGAATAATTGCCTGTGCCATGGGTGAGGTCGTTATTTTCTATGCGTAAACGTAGTGCTTGGATGGTCTCCGCTGCCAAGGTCTGTCCGCCCAGCACAATTTTGAAGCCATTATATTCGGGTGGATTGTGACTGCCGGTGACCATCACGCCGGAGTACTGACACAATTCATGCGCCGCATAATAGAGCATGGGTGTCGCTACCATGCCGACATCCACTACATCAACGCCACTTTTGCGGATACCGTGCGCCAGCGCTTGGGATAATTCGGTTCCCGATAATCTGCCGTCGCGGCCGATGGCTATAGATGTCAGTTTTCTAGCGCGTGCTTCGGAGCCAATGGCATGTCCAATTTTTTCAACATTTTCAGCAATGATCGTTTTACCAACAATGCCGCGAATATCATAAGCCTTAAAGATTCCATGAGGGATTGCATGCATAGTTTAACCGCTATAAAGAGAAAATCGTTGATAAAAAATAACGGGTAATCGAATTTGTCGCCGCAATACGCGATTTTCCGGGAGAGCAATTGATATCTCAGTGATCCCAATGCTCTGGAATAGCACCACCTTTGAGGGTGTAGTGTGTACCACAGTAAGGACATAACACTGCGCCGGTTTCTTCTATTGGAAGAAAAACCCGCGGATGCGAATTCCATAGCACCATGGATGGCATAGGGCAGTGCAATGGTAAGTCATCGGTTGTTATTTCGATTTCCCGTGCTTTGTTATCTGCTTGTTGATTCATAAAAATAACTCCAATATAACGTATTAAACCAATGTGAGCCAATTCGCATGATTCTTAGCCCGGCCTTCCACACAATCAAAGAACATGGTTTGTATTTGCGTGGTAATCGGTCCACGTTTGCCGGGTCCTATGATGCGATTATCCAATTCGCGGATCGGCGTAACTTCAGCAGCGGTACCCGTGAAAAATGCCTCGTCAGCACAATAAATCTCATCGCGGGTAATGCGTTTCTCGATAACTGGGATGCCGATTTCTGCTGCTAATTCAATCACCGAGGCGCGGGTGATTCCTTCCAGACATGACGTCAAATCAGGGGTGAAGAGTTTGCCTTGCTTAACAATAAAAATATTTTCTCCGGATCCTTCCGCCACATAGCCTTCGACATCCAATAGCAACGCTTCATCGTATCCATTCAATGCAACTTCTTGATTGGCCAGAATGGAATTGGCATAAGTGGTGACCGATTTGGCGCGACACATATTGATATTGACATGATGCCGGGTGAACGATGAAGTTTTGACGCGAATGCCGGTCTCAAGGGCTTCGGAGCCCAGGTACGTGCCCCATGGCCAAGCAGCGATGGCAACATGCGTGGACAGCGTTTTGGCGGAGAGTCCCATGGCTTCGGCACCATAAAAAGCGATCGGACGAATATAGCCGGATGATAATTTGTTTTGCTTGACGACATCACACTGCGCTTGCATCAAGGTCGCTTTATCATAAGGCATTTTCATCATGAAAATGTGCGCCGAGTTAAATAGACGATCGGTATGTTCTTGCAAACGAAATATTGCAGGCCCTTGCGCGGTTTCATAAGCACGCAGCCCTTCAAAAACACCCAAGCCATAATGCAGGGTATGTGTTAACACATGTGTATTGGCATCCCGCCACGGAACCATCTTCCCGTCATACCAGATTACACCATCACGGTCAGCCATTGACATTCAGGAACTCCCAAAATTCTAAAACATATATTCTAACTTATTTTTAAGGCGACATTGAAACACGACAGCATAATCATCATCAGTTTGTTAAGCATTGTGTTGCCAACAAGATTAATTGTGCTTGTTATGAACGCCAGGTTCAGCGTTTGAAGATTGCTCCCGATACGATATTTACCAGATTGTCATCAACTCATTTGGGTATAGATGTACTGAAGCGCTCGGAAGTGTATACCATTTCAGCCGTGCTCGGTAACATACCGAATGGCATTGAGAATTTGTAGATGGGAATGATTGACATTGCCGCGCTGGCGCGGCGCAGGCTTGTACAGAGCATGCTTCATGTCAGAAATGTACTAAACTTGCTGTACCACTTAGCACGATGCGCTTATAAGAATCTAATTGACCGTAGCTTGGGCTGCTAGGGGTAACGATTTTATACCTGCTGATAATGCCCTCTGTCTTGATATTTGTTTTCATCGTCGAATCGAGATTAACCCGTGGAATGAGGACTGTAAAAGTGGTCGATCTTGAATTAACAGTTGTTCGGATTGTTACAGTAACCAAAGTGCCAATTTCCGTTCCAATCTCTCTAATTTCGTCGCCTCTGAAAGATCTAGTCGTAGCTCCGTCATCATAGTTAAGTTGAGGTTTTCCATCAAAACTGGTAGTCGAGTAGGTTATTTGTAGATTGTCACCCTGCAAAATGAATAGGTTTGGTGATTGAGGCGTGAGGGAAATGGCTAAAGCCAACGATGTAGTCGCCAGAAAAAACGATGTGATCAGGATCAAATTTTTGAATGTGGAATTAGCCATACTGTTTCTCCTTCGTTGTGATAAAAATAAATTAGTCGATCACACACTTTATTTTTGAATAGACTATTGGGAGTTCTATTAAAAAATATAGCTAAAAGCGATAAATGACTCCAAGAGAGATCTCAGTTTAATTACACTAAAAAAAATACAAGGATTGAATATCAATAAGAAAGGGGTTCAATTCATTTTTCGAAAGATAATCGCGCAATAGTAGGCGAGAGTGATGCAGACCCCGCTCACAAAATCGAATTTGGTTCAGCTCCGGGTGGTCCCTGATACAATTTGAGAGGAAAAGTTTATTCTGCCCGAAAACTCCAGTCAGCAACAAAAATTCTGATTAATTCGATGACTCAGTCGCCTGGTAAGGAATTATTGTTACGGGGCTATTTCAATACTGAGCCTCCAAGGCATGGCGGAGAATTGTTGGACATCCCGTTTTCTTCAAACCATTCTTCCATAGTCATTGTGCGTAGAACGAGGGCATGGATAGAATGAGTAAGCTCATCAGCCAGAATATTGTTAATCATCCGATGGCGAGCCAAAAGCATTTTTCCATTAAATTCCTCAGAAACGATAGTCACTTTGAAATGAGTTTCCGACCCCTTCGGTACATTGTGCATGTGGCTTTCATTGGTTACTTCCAAGAACTGTGGTTGCAGTGCCTGAAGCTTGGTTTCGATGGAATTTTTTATATGCATCATAAGATCACTTTAATGTCATTTCATTGTTTCTTTTGAAAGAATCCATGCTGCTTGCTGAGAGATGTTTTGCTGGGTTTCTTTTTGCAATATGGTATTTCGGGCAACTGATAGTGTATCCGGGTAGTCCTTGCTGTAATGTAATCCCCGGCTTTCATGGCGCAACATTGCGCTACGCACGATTAAGTCGGCGCTATCAACGAGATTGCGCAATTCTAATAAATCGCTGGTAACTCGGAAGTTTGTGTAGTACTCATTGATTTCTTCGCGCAAGAGTTCAATTCTACGTTGCGCGCGCTGTAACCGTTTTGTTGTACGTACAATGCCGACATAATTCCACATGAAACGACGTAATTCATCCCAATTGTGCGCAATGACAATTTCTTCATCGGCATCGGTAACACGGCTTTCATCCCAATCAAGTAGCTTAGGTAATGGATTAACAGGTTGCTTGGTAATGTCGCTTCCTGCGGCTTGAGCCAGCACCAAGCATTCCAACAAGGAATTGCTTGCTAGTCGATTGGCGCCATGTAATCCGGTATGTGCGGTTTCTCCGATGGCATAGAGATTTTCTAAGTCAGTTTTGCCATTTTTATCAGTAACAACACCACCGCAAGTGTAATGTGCAGCTGGTACGACAGGAATCCATTCTTTAGTAATATCGATGCCTAATTCTAAGCATCGAGCGTGTATGGTGGGGAAGTGCTGTTTTAGAAAACTGGCTGGTTTATGCGATATATCCAAATAAACACAATCCAATCCTCTTTTTTTCATTTCGAAATCGATGGCGCGAGCAACAATGTCACGAGGTGCGAGCTCGGCACGCTGATCATGCCGTGGCATGAAGCGCTCGCCATTGGGAAGCTTTAGTAATCCACCTTCTCCACGAACAGCCTCGCTGATTAAAAATGATTTCGCATGCGGATGATAAAGACAGGTTGGATGAAATTGAATAAATTCCATGTTGGCGATACGGCAACCCGCTCGCCAGCCCATCGCAATGCCATCACCCGTGGCAGTATCCGGATTGGTAGTGTAGAGATAAACTTTACTGGCGCCACCTGTTGCCAGCACGGTATTTTGTGCTGTGAGTGTATATACGCTCCCTTTTCGCTTATCGAGTATATAAGCGCCAAAGCACCGCTTATGCTGTGAATCTGCACGGTTAGGTAATTTGTCGCTAGTAATCAGATCAATAGCGATATGATGTTCCAATACGCAGATATTCGGGTGAGCTCTGATTTTTTCCGTGAGCGCTTGTTGGACAGCTTTACCCGTTGCATCGCCGCTATGAATAATCCGTCGTATGCTATGACCACCTTCTTTAGTAAGGTGATATCCCGTTTCACTGGTTTTGTCGCTGGTAAAAGCAACACCTTGATTGACCAGCCAGCGTATTGCCTCAGGTGCATTTTCGGCAATATATTGAGTAACTTCCTCATCACATAAACCGGCTCCGGCTATCAGTGTATCTTGGACATGCTTTGATGGTGAATCATCAGTTGATAGCGCTGCTGCAATACCACCTTGTGCCCATGAGCTAGCACCTGAGTCAGCCGTTTGTTTGGTTACTATGCAGACTTTTTTGTGTTGCGCTAAGTGGAGTGCAAGCGCGAATCCAGCTAATCCACTACCGATAATAAGCGTATCAAAATAATTGTTGGGCATTACACTGAATTCAACTCTCAAGAATGGAAGCGTTGCGTATTCGACCAATAATAGCAGACTCAATATGCTTTATGTCTTTATTCACAGATTGATAAGATAAAACTGAATAAAGAACGGAGTGTGAACTAATTAGCTTGGTTAAGTGTCTCTACGGTGAGCGATAGCGCGATATTTAATTATCTGGTTTCCGAGATTTGTTTGAATGGATATACTTATTCTGTTGTGTAATTGTGCTACATTTAGCAGGACAAGAATAAAATTACAAATTCATTCAAAATGCTCAGGGATCAGGTAGTATGGGTGATCGGGAAGTCGATCAACAATTAGTAGAACGAGTTCAAGGTGGGGATAAGCACGCATTCGATCTACTAGTCGTCAAATATCAACGTAAGCTGGCTCGTTTATTATCACATTTTATACGTGATGCAGCTGAGGTTGAAGATGTGACACAAGAAGCTTTTATTAAAGCTTATAGAGCGCTGCCTCTATTTCGTGGGGAGAGTGCTTTTTATACGTGGTTATATCGAATTGGCATTAACACCGCTAAGAATTTCTTGGTGTCTCAGGGACGTAAAGTACCGACATTGCAGGAATTTGATAACGAGGATGCCGAGAATTTCGAGGATAGCGGTATATTAAAGGAAATGAACACGCCAGAGAGTGAACTGATGAGTAAGCAAATTGCTCAAACAGTTAATCAGACGTTGGATTCTTTGCCTGAGGAATTGCGCACTGCGATTGTTTTAAGAGAGATTGATGGATTGAGCTATGAAGAAATTGCAAATATTATGAGTTGCCCGATAGGTACTGTACGTTCACGTATATTTCGCGCTCGTGAAGCAATATCTGAACAGTTGCGCCCTTTATTAGGAACCAGTAAAGACAAGAGGTGGTAATGTGAAAAGCAAAATATCAGCATTAATGGATGGTGAGCTTGGTGGACAAGATGCGTCAGATACGATTGAAGTACTTCGAGGAGATGATGATTTAAGGGACGAATGGAGAACTTATCACTTGATTGGCGATACATTGCGACAATCATCGCGACTATCAACAGATGTATCTTTCAGCGTTAATCAGAAATTAAAAACCGAGCCTACCGTACTTTTCCCCAAAGCATCAAATATACTCAAGCAACAAAAATACAAAGTGTTTGCTTTTTCCATGGCAGCTTCAGTGGTTGCGATGATTTCCGCATGGGCAATCATGTACAACGCCTCCTACGTACCTCAGCAAACGCTGGTTGCAGAAAACCCAAACCATAATAGTAACCTGGCTGCTGTGCCTGTAATGGTTTCATCGCCCGCCTTACATAATAATTACCCCCCAATTGAGATTAACGAATATCTATTTGTGCACAGAGAATTTTCACCGGGGACAAATATGCGTGGGCAAGTTACTAATGTAAATAACGTCAATGAATATAGCGAAAGATATGGTAGATGATTAGTCGCAAAATAATCACGCTGTTTTTTTTGTTAACATTTGGTTTCTTCCATGCTGCGCTAGCGCAGAATCTGCCTCATTCGTCAGAAAGTGCGCTGGGATGGTTGAAAAAAATGGCCGATGCTCCGCGTCAGCATAATTATTCGGGAACGTTTGTTTATTACGCTGACGGGCATATGGAGACATCACGTATAATCCATAAAACCGATCAAACTGGAGAGCGTGAAAGAATTGAAGTTTTAGATGGCGCTCCACGTATTGTTTTTCGTAATAATGATGAAATGAAATGTTACCTGCCTGACAGTAAGAACATTTATACTGAAAAGCGCTGGTTTCGTAAATTCTTTCCCAATCTTCTGCCACTATCGCTTGATAGTATTAATGACAATTATTATGTCAAAGAAACCAAGCGCGAGCGCATATCTGGTCATGAATCCCAGGTCTTATCACTGACGCCAAGGGACTCTCTGCGGTATGGCCACCAATTCTGGATTGATATCAAATCAGGTTTGTTGCTAAAAGTTGCAGTAATGGATGGAAATAAAACGGTTGAGCAATTTGCATTTGTGCAATTGGAAGTTGATGGGGAAATTCATCCTGATTTGTTAAAGCCTGATCAATCGATTCTTACACAGGAATGGAAAGTAACCGATTTGGTTACATCCGTTTTAAAAGAGGGTGAATTAAAGTGGCAAGTTAAGAATTTGCCGGCTGGCTTTAAGAAATTGGTTGAGATGAAGCGTAATTTGACTGAAAAACCTACATTGGTGGATCATATTGCGCTATC
Source organism: uncultured Nitrosomonas sp. (assembly GCA_964647635.1). Classification (GTDB taxonomy): domain Bacteria; phylum Pseudomonadota; class Gammaproteobacteria; order Burkholderiales; family Nitrosomonadaceae; genus Nitrosomonas. Next base: position 37,216 of record CAZYHY010000005.1, on the reverse strand, counting down.
GGATGGGCTTGCAACAGTTTCTATTTTCATAGAGCCTATTATTAAGGATGCGCCAGCACCAGTACCAGGTGTCTTTACAAGCCGTGGTGCAATTAATATTTACGTTCATACGTTGGGTGATAACAAAATTACGACGGTTGGTGAAGTGCCTTTGGAAACGATAAAGTTAATAGGTGACTCTATCTTTAGGCAAGACTGAGTATCAATCGACAGAAGCTTATTACGCAATTAATCTGCGTAATCAAGAAACTGAATAAAATTAACAATCAGATGTACATCTTACTTAAGGCGTGTAACGATAATGTGATAGTCTTGGTCGATTAAATTTAAGCCTTCCGTTTTTCTTCAACGATATCTGCAATAATTAAACACATTTCCTGATTGATAAGAATATGAATAAAATGATAATTATCTATATTGGTTACATGGCGAGAACAAGAGTGATTTTTCAATTCATAGTAATTTCGCTGTTTTTATCAACATCTGTAGTTTTTGCACAAGCAAATGAACTACCGGATTTTACCGGGCTTGTAGAGAAACACGGTGCTGCGGTGGTAAATATTAGCGCTGTGCAAACATCAAACGCGCTCAATGGTCAGGTACTTCCGGAGATACCGGGTATTCCTGAAAACTCACCTTTTTATGATTTTTTTAAAAAGCATATGCAGCCCTTTCCTGCGCCGAGAAGATCTGAGCCGAAGTCTTTAGGGTCTGGTTTTATTATTAGCTCGGATGGCTACATCCTGACCAATGCGCATGTTGTTGAGACAGCTGATGAAGTTACTGTGAAACTTAACGATAAACGTGAATTTGTAGCAGAAATTATCGGCACTGATCGAAAAACAGATATTGCATTAATCAAAATAAATGCGACAGATTTGCCTAAAGTTACCCAAGGAAATCCAGAAAATCTCAGGGTGGGCGAATGGGTTATTGCAATTGGATCGCCTTTTGGTTTTGAACATAGTGTGACTGCAGGGATAGTCAGTGCTAAAGGTCGCTCCTTGGCACAAGAAAATTATGTGCCCTTTATACAAACGGACGTGGCGATTAATCCAGGTAATTCAGGCGGACCTTTATTCAATATGAAGGGAGAAGTGGTTGGCATTAATTCTCAAATTTACAGCCGGACTGGTGGATTCATGGGGTTGTCATTTGCCATACCGATCAATGTAGCAACCGAAATTGCAGACCAGTTAAAAGCCAGCGGTAAAATAAGCCGCGGCAGAATTGGTGTGATGATTCAGGAAGTCACCAAAGAGCTGGCGGAATCCTTCGGGTTGACGGACAGTAGTGGCGCGCTAGTCGTTTCAGTGGAAAAGGGTGGCCCTGCAGACACGGCAGGAATCAAGCCGCGGGATATCATTTTGAAGTTTGACGAGAAAGACGTTAAGACATCTGCCGATTTGCCACGTATCGTCGGTAATACCAAACCAAATGCAAAAGTAACTATTCAGGTTTGGCGGGATGGTGCTTTAAAAACTGTCAAGATTGAGGTTGGGGAAACACCTTCCGATGAAGTGACAGAGAATCGCAAACTCAAACAAGGTAAAAAACCGGATACCTCAAATCGCCTTGGATTAGCGTTAAGTGAGATTACCGCCGAACAACGGAAACAATTGGAAATTACCAATGGGTTATTGGTTGAAGACATGCAGCCCGGTATTGCCAGTCGCTCGGGGATTCGTATCGGAGATATCATTCTCGGGCTTAACAGCAAAGATGTTAAAAGTATTCAGCAGTTTAATGAATTGCTGGGTCAAGTTAAAAGTGGAAAGAATATCGCCTTGCTTGTTAAAAGAGGGGATATGAATACTTTTATCACGATGAAGCTTACCGATGATGACAAAAAGAATTGAGTCGGATTCATGCGCTGCGAATCAAGCAAACACACTGATTGTATATGGCCGTGAAAATTGTCATCTGTGTCAAGATATGATACTTGCGCTGCAAAATTTGCAAGCGCAAGTATCGTTTGATTTTCAAGTTATTGATATCGATACCAATCCTGAATTGGTGGCACGGTACGGGGAAAAAATTCCAGTGCTATTGTCACCACTTACCAATCAAGAGATTTGTCATTACTTCCTGGATTTAGCAGCTTTAGATGATTATCTTAGTAAATTTCGTTAGAATGCTGCCTCTTTTAACTGTCCATCCACTATTTTAATTTCCGTATTAGCGCGACATTAATTTCCACATGACTGGAAACATATTTTATTTCTCATATCCTGATGCGACATATCCGTAATTTTTCCATCATTGCACATATTGATCACGGCAAATCAACGCTGGCAGATCGTATTATCCATTTGTGCGGCGGCTTATCTGATCGTGAAATGGAAGAGCAAGTGTTGGATTCCATGGACCTGGAGCGTGAAAGAGGTATTACCATCAAAGCCCAAACTGCGGCGTTGCACTATAAAGCAAGAAATGGTGAAACTTATTTATTGAATTTAATTGATACACCGGGACATGTCGATTTTTCTTATGAGGTGTCGCGCTCGTTGGCTGCATGCGAAGGTGCGCTCTTGGTTGTTGATGCATCGCAAGGTGTGGAAGCGCAAACCGTTGCCAATTGTTATACCGCAATTGAACAGGGCGTTGAGGTTATTCCGGTTTTAAACAAGATTGATTTACCGGCTGCTGATCCCGAGCGCGTTATCAGTAATATTGAAGAAGTGATTGGGATCGATGCGCATGATGCGGTCAGAGTTAGCGCTAAGACCGGACAAGGTGTTGGAGATGTTTTAGAGGCGCTGATTGCGAGAATTCCTGAACCAAAAGGCGATCCGGATGCACCATTAAAGGCTTTGATCATTGATTCCTGGTTTGATAATTATGTGGGTGTCGTGATATTGGTAAGAGTGATGGATGGTGCCATCAAACCTGGTGATAAGATTTTATTGATGGCCAGTCGGGCTGTGCAGTTGTGTGAACAAGTGGGGGTGTTTGTACCGAAATCAGCTTATCGCGATGCACTCAGTGCAGGCGAAGTAGGATTTATCATTTCCGGCATTAAGGAGTTGGATGCGGCGAAAGTTGGCGATACGGTGACATTAGCTAATCATCCGGCGGAAAAACCACTGCAGGGTTTTAAGGAGATAAAGCCACAGGTATTCGCCGGTTTGTATCCGGTCGAATCCAATCAATATGACGCATTACGCTCAGCACTGGAAAAGTTAAAACTGAATGACTCTTCACTGCATTTTGAACCGGAAGTGTCCCAAGCGCTGGGTTTTGGATTTCGCTGCGGTTTTCTTGGGTTGCTGCATATGGATATTGTCCAGGAGCGGCTAGAACGAGAATACGATATGGATTTGATTACGACTGCACCGACAGTGGTTTATCAAATATTGATGCGCGACGGCACACTCATCGAAATTGAGAACCCATCAAAAATACCTGATCTTTCTAAAATTGCAGAGATTCGCGAGCCTATCATTACTTCGACCATCTTAGTGCCGGAAGAATATGTTGGTGCAGTGATTACATTGTGCGTGAGTAAACGCGGTAATCAAACGAATATGCAATATCTGGGCAAGCAAGTCATGCTGACTTACGAGATGCCGCTGAACGAAGTCGTCATGGATTTTTTTGATCGATTGAAATCGACCAGCCGCGGCTATGCTTCGTTGGATTATGAATTTAAAGAATTTCGAGCTTCTGATTTAGTGAAGCTGGATATATTGATTAATAGTGATAAGGTGGATGCTTTGTCACTGATTATCCATAGAAGCAGCAGTCAATACCGAGGGCGCGAATTAGTGCAGAAAATGCGTCAATTGATTCCTCGTCAGATGTTCGATATTGCCGTACAGGCAGCAATCGGCGCACATATTATTGCGCGTGAAACTGTTAAGGCATTACGTAAGAATGTGTTGGCAAAATGTTACGGTGGCGATATAACACGTAAACGAAAGTTGCTGGAGAAACAAAAAGCAGGTAAAAAGAGAATGAAGCGGGTTGGTAATGTAGAAATTCCGCAAGAAGCATTTCTAGCGATTTTGCAGGTTGACAATAAATAATGATGCGTAAAAATAAAATTCGTTCACCTAACCATAGGTTGTGTCTGCGTGAATGTAACGAAATACCAAATAATTTTAATGATGCATCAGCAAAGGGAATCGTATGAATTTTCCTTTGATCTTATTTGTTTTGCTTGTAATTACGGGCAGTATTTGGTTATTAGACACGCTGCTGTGGAAGAATAAGCGCACACCGGAAGACAATGAACCGTGGTGGATTGAATATCCTAAAAGTTTTTTTCCGATCATCCTGATTGTTTTCAGCTTGCGTTCGTTTGTGATTGAACCGTTTAAAATACCTTCAGGTTCCATGATACCCACGTTGCTGGTTGGTGATTTTATCCTGGTGAACAAGTATACCTACGGTATCAGGCTCCCGGTAATCAACAAAAAAGTACTCGATATCAATGAACCAGAGCGCGGTGATGTGTTGGTATTCCGCTATCCGGAAGATCCATCGATTGATTACATCAAGCGCATCGTTGGATTGCCGGGTGACACGGTCAATTATCATAATAAGCAATTAATTATTAATGGCGAAACAATCAGAACGGAATATGAAGGCGACTACAAATATGTTGAGTCAGGGTTTGGATATATCTACTCCGATCGTTTTTCGGAATATTTAACCGGAGAGAGTCATTCGATTCTTATCAATCAGGATGTTAAAGGCATACAATTTTCAAATGTAAGGCAATTCGAATTTAAGGAAAATTGCAAATATCATCGCACCGGATTTACGTGTGAAGTGCCGCCAGGTAATTATTTTACGCTGGGTGACAATCGTGACAGTAGCAGTGATAGTCGTTATTGGGGATTTGTTCCGGAGGAAAATATTGTGGGTAAAGCATTTATGATCTGGTGGAACTTTGGAGATTTTGGTCGTATTGGATTAGCAATTAATTAAATAACTATTCAAATTTCTCCTTGGGGGAGCCATGTATTACATGACAGTACGAAAACAACAAGGCTTGAGTCTGTCCAGTTTGTTAATATGGTCAATTATCCTAGTGTTGATTGCGATATTTGGAATGAAGGTTGCGCCAGCCTATATTGAACATTCCGCAATTACAAAAAATTTAAAAGCTATCGCTCAGGAAGTTGAATTGCAGGATGGTGACCCTAATCAAATAAGATTATCGTTTGGTAAGCGCGCACAGATTGACAGCATTAAGTCGATTAGTGGGCAAGATATTAAGATCGATCGGGAAAACGGACGTGTTGTTTTGAGCGCCAAATATACCGTTAAAATACCGCTTGCCTCCAATATATCGCTGAGTATTGATTTTGAATCTACAAGTCATTAGTGCTCGGTAATATCATGCCCAATGGAGATATGCAAAGCCCAAGCAATAGCGGATTGTTACTGGATACATTTTGTAAACAACTCGAATATTGCTTTACACGGCCAGAATTATTGCGGGAGGCGTTAACTCATCGAAGCCATAGCGCATCGCATAACGAGCGTCTTGAGTTTTTGGGCGACGCTATATTAAATTGTGCGATTGCTGGATTGGTTTATAAATATTTCCCAGATTTGCCTGAAGGACACTTATCCCGGCTTCGCGCCAATTTTGTTAATCAACAAGCGTTGTCAGACATAGCGCTTAGTTTGCAAATCGATAAAATCATTCGATTAGGCGAAGGAGAATTAAAAAGCGGCGGCTGTCATCGTCCATCTATCTTGGCCGATGCTTTCGAAGCCGTATTGGGGGCAATTTATTTGGATAGTAGCTACGCCCAGGCGGAAGCTGTAATTGCATTACTCTACTTGCCTAAGATAGGAAGCATAGACACTAAGAAACAGGGTAAAGACCCTAAAACCTTGCTACAGGAATTGCTGCAAAGCCAGAAGTTGGCGTTGCCGGAGTATGCTGTGGTTACCACGACTGGGAAAGCGCACAAACAGAAATTTAAAGTGGAGTGCGTATTGCCGACGTTTAATATTCGGACATTAGGTGAAGGGACAAGCCGTCGCGGTGCAGAGCAAGCAGCAGCAAAGTTAGCCTATGATGAAATCTGTGTGCATCACTAAGTATAGAAAATTGAAAAATATGACTGGTGGCAATGTTTTAATATTCGCGATTTATCAGAATGACCGCTGATGCCGATTTTAGCACAGGCTATATTGCGATTATTGGCCGCCCGAATGTTGGCAAATCAACATTACTGAATAAGCTACTGCAGCAGAAAATCAGTATCACATCCAGGAAAGCGCAAACAACTCGTTTCCGCATCAATGGCATTTTAACCGACCAGCAAACACAATTTATCTTTGTTGATACGCCAGGCTTTCAAACGCAATATACCAATCGTTTAAATGCCGCAATGAATCGGGTGGTAACACAAAGCATTCAAGATGTGAATGTTGTTTTATTTGTTATTGAAGCAATGCGCTTTGATCAGCGCGACCTTGCCGCACTCAAAATTCTGCCGCAGAATATTCCGGTTATTTTGGTGGTCAACAAAATTGATAAGCTGGTCGATAAAAATCGGTTGCTGCCATTCTTAAACGATATGGCCGAAGTATTTCAATTTGCAGCCATGATACCGGTGAGTGCCGCCCATAAAGTTCAATTACCGGAGCTACTCAATACAATCCGTACCTATTTGCCCGTTAATCAGCCCTTGTATGATAAAAATGAGGTAACAGACCGTAGCGAGCGTTTCATTGCCAGTGAATTTATCCGTGAAAAGCTATTCCGTTTAATCGGTGATGAAATTCCCTATTCAACCAGTGTCGTGATCGATCAATTTAAACTGGAAGGGCATTTGCATAAAATTTATGCCACGATTCTTGTTGAGAAAGCGAATCAGAAAGCGATTATTATTGGGAAAAAGGGTGAAAAGCTTAAGCAAATAGCCAGCCAGGCGCGCCAAGATATGGAGTTGATGTTTGGGGGGAAAGTGTACCTTGAAGTTTGGGTAAAAGTTAAAAGCGGTTGGGCTGATGATGAAAGCGTACTAAGGAATCTTGGTTATGAATAATTTCTTACCGGTATCTCGGGGAATCTTGAATGATGATTGAGCTAGGTGTCAATATTGATCATGTGGCAACATTACGGCAGGCACGCGGCACCCGGTATCCGGATCCAATCGAAGCAGCACTGATTGCTGAATCCGCTGGTGCTGATGCGATTACCTTGCATTTGCGCGAAGACCGTCGCCATATTCAGGATCGCGATGTTGAAGTGCTGCGAGACCGGCTAACGACCAGAATGAATCTGGAGAGTGCAGTAACGGATGAAATGGTTGGCATCGCACTCAGAATAAAACCCCATGATATTTGTCTGGTTCCCGAGAGGCGCGAAGAATTAACGACAGAAGGTGGGCTTGATGTTGTGAAGCATTTTGATCAAATCAAGCGCGTGTGCCATAAGCTGGGAGAAGCCGGAATACGTGTTTCGTTGTTCATTAATGCGGATTCGCTGCAAATCAATGCAGCAGCCCGTGCAGGCGCGCCTGTTATTGAGATCCACACCGGTAGTTATGCCGACGCGCCTACACCCGAAGCACAAGAAAAACAATTCAATGCGGTACGAGAATCGGTTGCACTGGGCATTGGTTTGGGTTTGAAAGTAAACGCCGGACATGGCTTGCATTATGAAAATGTTCAGCCCATTGCTGCCCTATCTGAAATTTCCGAGCTCAATATCGGTCACGCCATTGTTGCCCGCGCCATTTTTGTCGGTTTTAAACAGGCTGTGCAGGAAATGAAGCAACTTATGCTCGAGGCGCGTAGATGATTTATGGCATTGGCACCGATATCGTGCAGTCAGCGCGTATCGCACAATCGCTGGAGCGCTTTGGGGATCGGTTTGTGCGGCGTATATTAACCGATAGCGAATGGTTGGAGTATTGTTCAAGCAGCAAGCCAATCCTGTTCCTGGCCAGTCGTTTTGCGGCCAAAGAAGCGCTGTCTAAAGCAATGGGTACTGGCTTGCGTCATCCGGTTAATTTGACTTATATTACAATTACTAATGATCAATTGGGAAAACCATTTTTTCAATTTCATCCTGAGCTCAACCAGTTACTGAACGACAAAGGTATCACGCAGCACCATCTTTCTATCAGCGATGAGATAAATATGGTTTGTGCTTTTGTCATCCTGGAGAAGTAATCGTGTCGCTTGGGCCAGTGATGCTCGATATCGCCAGCACGCAATTGACCGAAGACGATATAAGAAGGCTTTCGCACCCACTTACAGGTGGCGTCATACTGTTTACCCGGAATTATTCCAATCATCGCCAATTGACTGAGCTAACGCAGCAGATTCATGCGCTACGCAATCCGCATTTATTGATTGCAGTCGATCATGAAGGCGGTCGTGTTCAGCGTTTTCAGCAAGACTTTACAAAACTGCCTGCCATGCATGCGCTAGGGAAAATCTGGGATAAACGACCCAGTCATGCGAGGCATCTTGCCAAACAGGTTGGTTTTGTGTTGGCTGCAGAATTAAATGCCTGCGGTGTCGATTTCAGTTTTACACCGGTGTTGGATCTTGATCATGGGCAAAGTTGCGTCATCGGCGATCGTGCATTCCATCATGATCCTAATGTCGTCTCCGATCTGGCAAATAATCTGATGCTCGGTTTAAAAAAAGGCGGTATGCCAGCGATAGGGAAGCATTTTCCCGGTCACGGCTATATTCAGACCGACTCTCATCTGAAAAAATCAATTGATCGACGCCGGTACACTGATATCGAAATGAATGATCTGGTTCCATTTCAGCACATGATCGATTCTGGATTAGCTGGAATAATGCCGGCGCACGTGATCTATCCGGAAATTGATCCTAAGCCTGCTGGTTTTTCCACGGTATGGTTACAAAAAATACTGCGTACAGAACTGCAATTTGAAGGATGTATTTTCAGTGATGACTTGAGTATGCGCGGCGCGAGTGATTATCTGGAATCCATGCTGCTACGCGCACAAGCTGCACTTACCGCAGGCTGCGATATGATATTGGTTTGCAATAATCCCGCAGGTGCGGATGAGATTTTAACGGGATTGCAATGGGAAATGCCAGCGACCAGTCTTTCTCGCTTGGCGCGCATGCACGCCAGAAATAACTTTGGTTCAATGACAAAACTGCGCGAGAATGGCGATTATGTGCAAGCTGTGCGCGAGATCGGTATCATTGGATACGAAAATGAAGAGTTACCATTACAGTAAATCTGAGATTTATCCACCGAAAAGAATCATGACCGGTGCGCTCTATTTTACTTTAAAATTACTTTATTCATAAGATTTCTTATAAGGCCTTAATCATGTCAGAAATATTTGATGTAGCAGTCATTGGAGCAGGTCCAGGAGGTTATGTTGCTGCGATCCGCTGTGCGCAGCTTGGTTTGAATACGGTTTGTATTGATGAATGGAAAAATCCAAAAGGTAAGGCAAGTCTCGGCGGCACTTGTTTGAATGTGGGATGTATTCCGTCCAAAGCTTTATTGGAATCCTCCGAGAGTTATTTTCAAATAAAGCACAAGGTTTCAGCGCACGGTATTGCCACAGAAAATGTGTCTGTCGATGTTCCTGTTATGATCGCGCGTAAAGACAAGATTGTTACTACGTTTACTGCTGGCATCGCTTCGCTATTCAAGAAAAATAAAATTAAATCAATGCATGGCAGAGGAACGCTATTGCAGCGAGAGCCATCTGCCAGTGCTTGGCAGATAAAAATTGATGATAATGGCAATACTGAAATAATCCAGACAAAGCATGTCATCGTGGCAACCGGTTCAGTACCACGGTCACTACCTTTCGCGCCGATCGACAATGATCTGATTCTGGATAACATCGGCGCTTTAGCTTTAACGGAAGTACCTAAACGGTTGGGTGTTATCGGTGCTGGGGTGATCGGTCTTGAAATGGGCAGCGTGTGGTGTAGATTAGGCGCGGAAGTGACTATTCTCGAAGCAATGCCCGGATTTCTCATGGCAGCTGATGAGCAAATTGCCAAGGAAGCAAAAAACATATTTACCAAAGAACTCGGTTTGCAAATCAATACCGGTATCAACATCAAGTCGATCAAGGCGTCCAACGATAATGTGACTGTGAGTTACAGCGATTCCAATAATCAGGAGCAGGTTCTGGAGGTTGATAAATTAATTGTCGCTGTCGGTCGCATCCCGAATACCACAGGATTAGGTGCAGGCGAGAACGGCTTATTATTGGATGAACGTGGATTTATTGTCGTCGATGAATATTGCCGTACCAATCTGACGAATGTTTATGCGGTGGGCGATGTGGTGCGCGGCCCAATGCTGGCGCATAAGGCATCCGAAGAAGGAGTGGTCGTCGCTGAAATGATTACACATATTGAAAAAAGCCAGACGAGTGAAAGTGAGGCGATCGATTTTAATACGATACCTTGGGTTATTTATACTGCACCTGAAATTGCCTGGGTGGGGAAAAACGAACAGGAATTAAGAGCTGCCGGTATTGCTTATAAGGCAGGACAGTTTCCTTTTATCGCTAACGGTCGCGCGCGCGCGATGGGGGAAGCGAGTGGTTTTATCAAAATATTGGCAGATGAAAAAACCGATCGTGTGCTGGGTGTGCATATGATCGGTCCGCATGTTTCTGAGCTTATTTCAGAAGCCGTGATGGCAATGAAATTCTCAGCCAGCAGCGAAGATATCGCTTGTATTGTTCATGCTCATCCATCTTTATCGGAAGTATTTCATGAAGCTGCCCTTGCAGTGGATAAGCGTGCCTTGCATATCTAGGTCGACTGGTACGATGCAGTACGACAACTAAAAACAATGAGCCTTGTCGGGATCAACGCTGCAGGACCAGCGCAGTTGCTTCATTCCGGCAGATTTGTTGACGATATATTCAGCTTTTAGTTGCTTGTTTTGCTCTATTGTCAAGGAAGCTTTTTCCGGTATAAAGCGTTCCTGACTCCAGAATCTGATTCTACAAAAATCATCATCAGCGCGGCATAATCTGTTGATAGCAGCGCTATAAATGGTTTTGTCTGTGTATACACTGTGGTCGATGAGTACCATATGAACAAATTTTCCAGAAGTGCCCATTTCAATAACATGAACCACTCGCCAGCCATTGCCGCTTTCCAATTGCGGTGAAGCGTTCGTGGTTGCAGCTGGTTCGTCGTGTTCGTGTTCGTGCTCGTGATCTTCTCCTGCGTGAGCAAAAACACTGGATGGTATGGCGAGTATCAAAAATAATAAAAAGCCGGATAATAGTTTGTGCATATATTCCCCCTGGCAAATGCCAATTCATTAGCTATAAATATATAATTTGTATTATTGATTAACACATTGTGCTTCCAGGTAAATTTCTATTCTTACGCTGGATAATTCTTGCAGCGGGGCAGTATACTCGAAATTCAGCTTATGAACATTATTGACAATTCAAATTTGCTGATAACATATAAGGCAGCAAGCAAGCTGAATCAGCTCAAAACGAATAGGCTAGTGGATTGTGCAACCTTAAAGTAAGTTGTAAACAAATAAGCCCATGGTGGCACAAGCTTTTTTGTTGAATAGCTTTTCGTGTGAGAAGGTACAGATGGTTTGTTTGATCGATCAATTTTATAGGTAGGTTTTTTTGAATGTGTTATCAGTGTGAACAAAGTAGAAGTCGGGGTGAGAACCCAAATTCAGATTTATGTCGCGGAAAACGATCCTTTCTTAGGTTAGCCATGGCATCCGCTGTTAGTCTAGGAGTATTGCGTGCCGGGATGCTAAGTGCTGGTGAAAACACACCTGCTCAAGCTCCTCGTAAAAATTCTCCTAAACCGGAAAATATTTTAACGCCGGATCAAGCATTGGAAAGACTGATGCAGGGCAATGAACGTTATGTTTCAGGAAAATCCAAGCCATTAGATTTTCATGATATTCAATCCGCTTTAACGAGAGGGCAGAATCCGTATGCCACCATACTGGGTTGCTCTGATTCGAGAGTGAGTCCGGAGCATTGTTTTGACGAGGCGCAAGGCGACTTGTTCATTGCACGGGGCGCCGGTAATTACCTGACCAACGATAACATTGCTACCATCGAATATTCAGTTGCCGTACTGAAGACTCCTTTGGTCATGGTGCTTGGTCATGAAAGCTGCGGTGCTGTCAAAGCAGCTATTGATGCAGTTGATCATCATCGGGATTTTCCCGGTCATATTCAGTTAATGGCCAGTGCGATAGCGCCTGCGGTTAGGGCTGTCAATGATAAATCAAGTAGTCGTTTAATGAATATAACCAGAACAAATGTCATCATGACAGTTGAAAGATTGAGGACTAAAACGCCGGTTCTGGATTTTTACCACGATCACAAGAAAATTCGCATCGTAGGGGGGGTATATCATCTGAATACCGGAAAGGTTGAGCTTGTCGCTTAATTTCTTGTGTTGAAGCCGGATACTGATACATTTGTTTATTACTTAGTTATCCGGTGCTACAAGCATCGGTAATGCGCTATAATTTTACGTTTTTCCACTATTCTAATTGATCAAAATAATGTTGCAGGGGATTAATCTCGCATGTGTTCGTGGTGACCGTGAGCTTTTTAAGAATATTAGTTTTTCCCTTGAGGCGGGCGGTTTGATGCAAGTGCATGGTCCCAATGGTAGTGGTAAAACTAGTTTGTTGCGTATGCTATGCGGATTATCAAATCCTGCTGCCGGTGAAATTCGTTGGTGTGATAAGGCTATTCATTCTTTAGATGGTGATTATTTTGCTGTGATGACATATATTGGTCATTTAAGCGGGACTAAAGATGATTTGACGGTCATGGAAAATTTGCGAATTACTAGCGCGCTTGCAGGTTTTGAAATTAACGCAGATCAAGCTAGGGAGGCGCTTGAACACATTGGATTGAGCGGCAGAGAGGCATTACCTGTTAAGGTCTTGTCGCAAGGTCAACGTCGGCGTGTAGCATTAGCCCGCTTACTTGTTTGTAAAACTTCAGTGTGGATCCTGGATGAGCCTTTGGTTGCGTTGGACGTAGTCGCGGTTAAGCTAATCCAAGGATTGTTGGAACAACATTTGTTGCAAGGTGGTATGGTGGTAATGACAACGCATCAGGAAATTGATATTGCAGCTGCATCAATTACGCAGCTGCAATTGTCCTGATCATGCTTATGTGGATCATTAAGCGTGATCTTCTGTTGGCTATGCGACGCCAATCGGATGTACTCACGATCCTGTTTTTTTTCATCATTGTTGTTAGTTTGTTTCCGCTAAGTGTGGGGCCGGAAATGAATATGTTGCGAACCATGGCGCCGGGTGTGGTGTGGGTTGCGGCTCTTCTGGCTTCAATGCTTTCCCTAGGCAGAATGTTTTCGAATGATTATGTGGACGGTACATTAGAGCAGATGCTGCTGTCACCGCAGTCATTATCACTTTTGGTGCTTGGAAAAGCCTTGGCGCATTGGTTCGTGACAGGTATTCCATTAGTATTGATGGCGCCTATATTAGGTATTCAATATGATCTGCCAATAGAGGCATTATTTGTTTTAACGATAACTTTGTTGCTGGGAACTCCGGTATTGAGCTTAATCGGGGCAATCGGTGCCGCGCTTACTTTAGGGTTACGAGGTGGGGGCGTACTGGTCTCGTTATTGGTATTGCCGTTGTATATACCTGTGTTAATTTTCGGTGCGGGCGCGGTTGAAGCGAATATGGCAGGCGTAGGATATGATGCGCACTTGTCATTAATAGGCGCATTTCTTCTGATGTCACTAGTTTTTGCGCCTTGGGCCGCAGCATCTTCCTTGCGGGTTTCATTGGAATAAAATAGATTTTGAGAAGATTATTGATAATAAATCCGCTGCATTCATTCCATAAATTTTGTTTTCTGAAACTTTCAATACTCTGAATTTGCTAACAAGAAAGCAATTCTTGATTTTGTGTTTTTAGTATAGAATTGGCGGCTACAAAATTTAGGGTTCGGTTCCAAACTCAAACTTAATTTGAAGAATTATAAAATTTAATATGTCGATTAATTGGTTCAAATATTCTTCTCCTGCAAGCTTTTATTCATTAGCGGGGAAAATGATTCCAGTATTTGCTTCTGCCGCAGTGATATTGCTGGTGGCAGGCCTGTATATTGGTTTTTTTGTAGCACCTACTGATTTTCAACAAGGCGAAGCCTATCGAATTATTTTTATTCATGTTCCCGCTGCATGGATGTCGATGTTTCTGTATGTCGTAATGGCTTTTTGGGCAGGTATTGGCTTGGCTTTCAATACGCGACTTTCCTCCATGTTTGCTACAGCCATTGCGCCAACAGGTGCCATGTTTACCTTTATTGCATTATGGACGGGAGCGTTATGGGGAAAGCCGATGTGGGGAACATGGTGGGTGTGGGACGCGCGGCTGACTTCTGAATTGATTTTGCTGTTTCTCTATATTGGCTTCATGTCCTTACAAGCAGCTATTGATGATCCGCGGCGTGCAGATAAAGCAGGTGCAATTATTGCACTGGTTGGGGTAGTCAATATTCCGATTATTTACTTTTCAGTGCAATGGTGGAATACCTTGCATCAAGGTGCATCAGTGAGTATAAATCAAGCGCCTTCGATGGCTACCACGATGTTAGTGGGTATGCTAGTTATGGTACTTGCAAGCTGGATGTATTCCATTGCAATAATATTAAAGCGTACACGTGTCATTATTCTTGAACGTGAAAGCCATACAGCATGGGTGGCAGAGTTACAAAAGAAAGGAACCGTACAATGAATTGGTCAAATTTATCGGAGTTTTTTTCAATGGGGGGATATGGCCTCTATGTTTGGGGTTCGTATGTTGTCACATTTGCTTGTATTGCAGGGGAAATCTTGTTGATTTCGAAGCGTCACCGAACTTTAGAGAAACAACACGGTCTGACTTTCGATATAAATAGAAAAAGAGACAACACATGAAGCCACGTCATAAGAAACTTGTAATTATTGCCTCAGCAGTAACCGCGTTGAGCGTAGCATCAATTCTGGTACTGAATGCTTTTCAAAGCAATCTTGTTTTTTTCTTTAGTCCATCGCAAGTCATAGCAAAAGAAGCACCAATAGGAAAGAGCTTTCGGATTGGCGGACTAGTTGCAGAGGGTAGCGTACAGCGTGATGAGAGTAGTACAACAGTTCGCTTTGCAGTGACAGATACCGCTCAAACTATTCCTGTGGTATACACGGGTATTCTTCCGGATTTGTTCAGAGAAGGTAAAGGTATTGTGGCGCAGGGAAAGATATCAGCAAATGGTATTTTTGAAGCTGATGAAGTACTGGCAAAGCATGATGAAAATTATATGCCGCCTGAAGCAGCAGAAGCTTTAGAACAAGCAGCCAAAGCGCAAAAGGCCTCTTTGGTGCAATAGTAGTTTCAATAGCATCATCTCACGCATATACATGATGTAAATCTATAATCATTAACTTATATATAAAATTATGATTCCAGAAATTGGTAACTTTTCCTTAATTCTCGCTTTACTATTAGCCATCACACAAGGAACACTGCCTATTATTGGTGCAGCGCGAGGTATTCCGTCATGGATAGCGCTGGCAAGACCGGTGGTTCAAGGGCAATTTGTTTTTGTTCTAATTGCGTTTTTATGTCTGGGATATTCGTTTGTCAGTAGCGATTTCTCAGTAATGAATGTGGCAAAGAATTCAAATACCGAACTACCTTTTCATTTCCGAGTGGCTGCTACATGGGGTTCTCATGAAGGCTCTTTATTATTATGGGTTTTGATGTTGGCAAGCTGGTCTGTGGCTGTGAGTGTTTTTAGTAAACAACTACCAGATGATATCGTGGCGCGCGTTTTAGGTGTTCTTGGGCTTGTCAGTGTGGGCTTCTTACTATTTATGCTATTCACTTCAAACCCATTTGATCGACTATTACCTGCAGCATTAGAGGGCAGTGATTTAAATCCATTGCTGCAGGATGCCGGTATGGTAATACACCCGCCGATGCTTTATATGGGTTATGTGGGTTTTTCGGTTGCTTTTGCTTTTGCTATTGCGGCTTTACTCAGTGGAAAACTGGATGCAACTTGGGCGCGCTGGTCACGTCCTTGGACAATAGTTGCTTGGGTATTTTTGACTATTGGGATCATGCTGGGCAGCTGGTGGGCTTATTATGAACTGGGTTGGGGTGGCTGGTGGTTCTGGGATCCAGTAGAAAACGCATCATTCATGCCTTGGCTAGTCGGCACGGCACTTGTTCACTCATTAGCTGTTACTGAGAAACGAGGTAGCTTCAAAAGTTGGACAGTATTATTGGCGATAAGCACATTCGCATTAAGTCTGCTGGGAACATTTTTAGTTCGGTCAGGTGTATTGACCTCTGTGCATGCTT
This sequence comes from uncultured Nitrosomonas sp., assembly GCA_964647635.1. Classification (GTDB taxonomy): domain Bacteria; phylum Pseudomonadota; class Gammaproteobacteria; order Burkholderiales; family Nitrosomonadaceae; genus Nitrosomonas. Next base: position 20,877 of record CAZYHY010000005.1, on the reverse strand, counting down.
TTGCAACAGATCCAGCGCGTGGTGTATTTATTCTCGCATTCTTGGTTATAGTGATGAGTTGCTCTTTATTATTATTTGCCTGGCGAGCACCTAAAGTTGGTTTGGGTGGAAAATTTGAGCTAGTGTCCAGAGAGTCATTATTACTCGCAAACAATATACTACTATTGGTGGCGGCAGGTAGTATTTTGCTGGGCACGTTATACCCATTGATTATTGATGCACTAGGCCTTGGAAAACTGTCGGTCGGCCCCCCTTATTTTGAAGCAGTATTTGTTCCCGTCATGACACCGGCAATTTTCTTGATTGGTATCGGTCCTATTTCCCGCTGGAAGCAAATGAGCTTGCCTACACTGGTAATTCGCTTGCGTTGGGCCTTTGCTGTGAGCGTTATCTCTGCTCTCATGACTCCATATTTAATGGGAGAATGGAAGCCGCTGGTAAGCTTTGGTTTATTATTAGCATTTTGGATTGTTGCATGCGCATTTGTTAATTTGAAGCATCGCTTAAGTAATAGTGGGCAAGGCAGTATATTCGCTAGATTAGCGAGGCAATCCAGAAGCTATTACGGAATGCACTGTGCGCACATCGGTGTGGCTGTATTTATTATTGGTGTAACACTGGTAAATAGCTACGAAACTGAAAAAGATGTTCGTATGGACGTTGGTAGCAGGGTAACCGTTGGAGGTTATACGTTCCAGTTTAATGGAACAAGTGATGTCGTCGGTCCTAACTATAAAGCAGTTCGTGGTGATATTGATGTAATTCAGGATGATAAGATTATTCGTGCTATGCATCCTGAAAAGCGTACTTACAATGCGTCTGGTATGGCAATGACAGAAGCAGCAATTGATACTGGTTTATTCCGAGATCTTTATGTGGCTTTGGGTGAGCCGCTAGCTAATAATGCCTGGGTGGTTCGTGCTTATCATAAACCATTCGTCGACTGGATTTGGTTAGGATGTTTCTTGATGGCGATCGGGGGTATTCTTTCTGTAACTGATCGTCGCTATCGTTTAAAAATTAGCAAAACAAGCGATATTGTGGCTAATAATGTAAAAACAGAGAGTTCGCAATCAGAAATTCCTCCAGCAGCAGTTACTCCTGCGATAAGTAACCCTGTGCTATCCACAGAGACCAGAAAAGTATGATGCGATATCTAATTCCATTGTTTGCTTTTATGGTACTCGCAGCATTTTTGCTGGTTGGCCTTACATTGAATCCGCGCCAAGTTCCATCGCCACTTATCGATAAGCCCGCCCCTGTATTCCAGCTTAACCATTTACATGAACCTGATAAGGTTATGGCGTCAGGTGACAATCTTGGTAAGGTTTGGTTGTTGAATGTATGGGCGTCGTGGTGTGTTGCTTGTCGTGATGAACATCCGCTGCTAGTTCAGTTGGCTAATTCGGGTATCGTGCCAATATATGGACTTAATTATAAAGACGAACGTACTACTGCGATGCAATGGTTGAAACGATATGGTGATCCTTATACGATCAGTATCGTTGATTCGGATGGAAAGGTTGGAATTAATTATGGTGTTTATGGTGTTCCTGAGACATATGTTATTGATAAAAATGGGATCATTAGGCATAAACAAATCGGACCAGTAACTGTGGAATCATTAGAAAAAACAATCATTCCACTCATTATTGAATTGCAAAAACAAGCCTAGAGAATTTAATACATATGTTTATAGATCATAATCAGCATGACTGGGCTTTATGTCAATTGAAGAGAGTAAGCGGAATTGTCATTTTTCTTTTTCTGATAATTATTATTCCTTCATTGGCGTGGTCTAAGGAAGCGATACCTGTTGCAGAAGATCCTGAAGTTGAGAAGAGAATGTTGGCATTAACAATGGATTTACGTTGTTTGGTTTGTCAGAACGAATCAATCGCTGACTCCCGCGCTGAATTTTCTAATGACATAAGGCGTGAAATTCGTGAGCAAATTAAAGCGAATAAAAATGATCAGGAAATTATTCAATTTTTAGTTGATCGGTATGGTGATTTTGTTCTTTATAATCCGCCCATGAAGCCCACGACAATATTGTTATGGTTTGGTCCTGTTGCGCTGTTTATTATCGGATTTGGGTCGCTGATAATTTATCTAAGGCGTCGGCGCAGACATATAGATGATGTGCCATTATCCGAAGCGCAGCTCAAAAAAGCTAAGGCACTACTGAACGAAAATAAAGGTAAGGACTTATGACGTCATTCTGGGTTATCTCCGGTGTTTTTATTGTAACCGCCTTGTTATTTGTAGTGCCTACACTATTACGAAATAGGAATATACAACAAGAAAATTTAGAGCACGATGCAGTGAATATCACTGTTTATCGTGATCAATTGGCTGAGCTTGATAATGACTTGCAAAATGATATCTTGACTCGCGAGCAATATAACAAAAGTAAGCAAGAACTTCAGCAGCGTATGTTACAAGATGTTCCTGAAGAAGAGAAAGCGATTGTCAAGAAAAATAAGAAAATTTATAGTATTGCAACCTCAGTTGTTATTACATTAACTTTGCCACTTGCAGCAGTTTTTCTGTATTTGGTAATTGGGGATACAAGAGGCTTATTACCGCAAGCACAACTTGCCAATGCGACACAAATGAATCGTGGTGGCGGTAATGATTCTCCTGCCGGACATGATTTTTCATCTGTTTTGGACAATCTTGTCGCACGATTAAATAAAAATCCTGAAGACATAGAAGGATGGGTAATGCTAGGTCGTACGTATGCGATCATGGAACGTTATACTGATGCGAGTAATACCTATGCTAAATTGGCAGAACTAGTTCCCAATAACCCTCAGATACTGAGCGATTATGCTGACGTACTGGCAATGAAGAATCAAGGAAATTTGGCAGGAAAACCTGCTGAATTGATTTATCAAGCTTTGAGTATTGATCCACAATATCCAAAGGCGCTAGCTCTGGCGGGAACAGCTGAATTTGAGCAAGAAAAATTTGAACAAGCTGCGGTTCATTGGGAGAAGTTACTGGAAGTAATTCCCGCTGACTCGCAATTAGCTAAATCAGTAAAAGATAGTGTTGACGAGGCTAGATCACTGGCTGCGGGTGGCGGTAAAAGAGTCGTATCAGAACAGCATGCCGCGACAGCCACTGGATCACAATCGCAACAGAACTCCGATGCTCAATCCCAACCTGAAAAGAGCTCGAATGTGGCTGTACCGAATTCGATTTCTGGACAAGTAGCGATTAGTAAAGAGCTAGCATCAAGAGCTTCTCCTAATGACACACTATTCATCTATGCTCGCGCTAAAACAGGACCTAAAATGCCGTTGGCTATTTTGCGCCTGAAAGCAAGTGATCTCCCCGCTACCTTTTCATTAACAGATGATATGGCGATGATGCCCACCATGAAAATATCGAGCTTTCCGGAAGTGGTGATCGAAGCCAGAATCTCGAAATCCGGGCAAGCTATCACTGCTAGCGGGGATTTGTTAGGATTTAGCGAACCCGTCAAACTTGGTCACAATAATATATCGATCGTGATTAATAAACAGGCGCCATAAGTAAAATGCTAGCGATTAATCACCCTGTTGAAGATTTTGCTTTACTCTCAACGGACAATAAAGAATTTTCGTTGTCAGCCAATAGAGGTAAGAATCTTATTATTTATTTTTACCCTAAAGACGATACGCCAGGATGCACCTTGGAGGGGCAGGATTTTCGTGATCACTGGCATGAGTTTGTTGAGAATAATTGCATTGTTCTGGGCATTTCACGGGATGGTATTAAATCACATCAGGATTTTAAGGAAAAAATGCAGTTTCCTTTTGAATTATTGAGTGACGAAGATGAAGCGGTCTGTAACCTGTTTGGTGTCATGAAAATGAAAAACATGTACGGTAAGCAAGTTCGTGGCATTGAACGCAGTACGTTTGTAATCGATACGCAAGGTATACTAAAAAAAGAGTGGCGGGGTGTAAAAGTGCCGGGGCACGTTCAAGAAGTCCTGGATTTTATTACTACGCTCAAATGAGTCTGGTTTTTTGAACTTGCGATTCCTCCCCCCGTGACCGGATTTGAGACAAAACTTGTGGAGCTGAGGGTTTTGGGCGAATGTCTATTAGTATTGAACTGTAGAGGAAAGAATGGATTGGCGTATAGTTGAGAGGTACGCAATCCGCTGCGCTAGCCAAGTTTTAATAAGGTGTCCCGATTTGACCTCGACCCAAATGAGGACTCGCCAACAGAAGCATTTGCAAGATGAGTGGGATATTGATTGAAAGCGATATAGCTCGCCCCTTGTCATACGATTGATCGAGAGAAATTCTGTAACCGACGATAGTCCCTTCTCTCGTTATTTTTGCACACCCTGAAAAGTGCTCCTGAACTCTGAAGTCACCAATCTCCGGAAAAAAATAATCAGCGGCGGGGCTGAAAGAAGCACGGCGATATTCTGCAATTGCTGGTGAAGGATCCAGTGTGTTCGATAAGCGCCTGAGCTTTGAATGATAATTCCACGAATGCTCGCTAGACACAGAAAATTTGTCGTTCCCAATCTGAAAAGTTATGTTTCCAGTATTGAATAGCACGCGACCAACCTCTTCATCTTTCCTGTTCTTGACCACTATCCCGACAGTTGTGGTTGAGAAATCCTGAAATGTGCCATACAAGAAAGCTTTACTATCAAAATCATTCTTGGGGAAACGTAGCATAACCGTCTCTGCACATGTTTCAATAGCCCATTGTTTCTGAATATTTTTTCTATATATCAGACTGAAAATAATGATCGGAGTAAAAACGAGAATGACGACTCCAATGATCGAAAACAATAATTGCTCCGGGCTGCTGGACATTTTATTTTCTTATACCCTGATGTCAATGCCGGCGGCTTTGATGAGCTGTAGAATACGACCAATATTTGTGTTGGCTGGTGTAGTAGTTAGTTTTGGTAATATCGCTGCTAACAGGCTGCGCATATAATAGACAGAAACAGAGCCTATTCGTGAGCAATTGATTTATCGGTAAATAAATAATCCTTTAGCTCTTTGTCAAAAGAAGGATCTCTTCGCCTGATCCACTCAAGCACCATTGCTGCATGTTCTTTTTCTTCATCTCGATTATGCGCTAGAATTGCTTTCAATTGTCCATCCTTGCACGCATCAACTCGCTGGTTATACCAATCCACCGCTTCCAGCTCCTCCATCAATGAAGTAATTGCTCTATGCATATTTCTGGTTTCGTCGGTCAGTTCATTTATCGGCTCGTGGTAGCCTTCGTTTGCCATTTTCTCCTCCAGTTTTTGTTCATGTTCAAGTCAAGCTTGAATTGGCTATTTTCGTAAAATTTTAGGGATCGATATAAGACCGTAGATTGCCCTAATCGCTACAGTGAACCTCATCTTAATCGGTTTGCATATGATCACATCTAACGCAACTATTTATTTTTTAGACGATTCCGTATATCGTACATACATTCGTTTCTCTTTCATAGAATCTTGACCAATAACAACATTATCACTCCTATCGATGCATACAATGCTATCAGGCTAGAATGATTATTCTTCTGGTAACTGAGTTGATCACGACGACGTATTTTATGTGAAGGAATCTCCATGTCAGCATCAAAATATCCTATTTTAGATAATCTAGAAATTCCTGAATTGATGTTCGATTCGTGGCAGGAAACAGTAAACCTCGTGGCGGAAATTTTCTCGATACCCGCCGCGCTCATTATGCGAGTACACGCAAGAGATCTTGAGGTATTTATTGCAAGCAACAATAAGGATAATGTTTATCAACAAGGTACCAAATCACCCTTGGATATCGGCCATTTTTGTGAAACTGTAATGAGTACACGAAATGAACTGCTGGTTCCAAATGCGCTTAAGGATCCAAGATGGAGTAAGAATCCCCATGTTGCTCTTGGCATGATTTCGTATTACGGCTTGCCACTTACTTGGCCTTATGGAGAAATTTTTGGAACTATCTGCATACTCGATAACAAAGAAAATGCCTACTGCCTACAATACCGCGAAATATTAAAACACTTTCAACAAAGTGTACTTTACGGGCTGGAGGCTACTTACCAGAAGCATTATTACGCAAAAGAAGCGAATATAGCCAATGAGAAATTTAATATCATGCTACAAGCATTGCAGCAAAGCCCTAACGCTATTGCCATCACTGATGTGGCACTGAATATTATTTACACTAACAGAGGTTTTAAAAAATTAGCAGCACACTTCGATGATGAGACGTCTGACAAGATTCTAGATAAGTTATTAAAAAATCAAGTTTCTAACTTGACTGAAGAAGATATCCAACGTGAATTATCGGCAAACAATTATTGGGAAGGAGAAATTCAAACACTGGATAAAAATAGTCATCAGCATTGGGAACATGTGCAAATTTCCAGTATTTTGGATAACTCTGGAAACCCCAATAATTATCTGCTGATTCGGGAAAACATCACTCAGCAAAAAATGCATGAAGATAAGCTGCGCCAGCTTGCATTGTTTGATCAATTGACTGGATTACCAAACCGTAGATTGATTATCCATCGATTAAATCAGCTAATTGAAGATGCCAAGGAGACTGGACGAAAGATAGCCGTTATTTTTTTCGATCTCGATGATTTTAAAAAAATCAACGACAGCATGGGGCACGAAAGTGGTGATGAATTGATCGTTAATGTCGCGGGGCGAATAAATGCCATTCTCCGTACAAACGATACGCTAGGTCGGTTTGGTGGTGATGAGTTTATTATCTTGATGGGAAATCTGGACGATATCTCGTCTGTTCAACAGCTAATGGTCAGAATTCAAAATCTATTTAGCGAAAATTGTCAAATTAGAGGACGGAATTTTCTGATATCCGCAAGTATGGGAATTGCTATTTATCCTGACGATGGTGATACCCCGTCACTTTTAATTAAAAGTTCGGATACTGCAATGTATTATTCCAAAAAGAACGGCAGAAATACTTATACATTCCATACAAAATCGATGAATCAAATTGCCGAGTATCGATTCAAGCTTGAAGAACAGCTCAGTAAAGCTTTGGAGCTATCTGAATTGAAAGTATTTTATCAACCTCAAATTGATATTGCCTCAGGAAAAACAATTGGATTTGAAGCGTTGGCACGCTGGCATAATTTAGAATTGGGTGAAGTTTCACCGGATGAATTTATTCCTTTGGCAGAGCAAACCAATTTAATAATTCAAATTGGTCAGTTTGTTTTGGATCAAGCGTTGATGCAAATTTCAATCTGGCAAAAGATGCAAAGTGAATCATTAAAAATGGCTGTTAATTTCTCGCCACGCCAGTTTTATGATCCATTGTTATTTACGATGATTCAGGCTGCGTTGACTAAACATGAACTCGGCGCTGATAGTCTGGAAATTGAAATTACCGAAGGATTATTGATGAGTAAGAACTCCTATGTGTTTGAGACAATGGCCAGCCTCAGAGAATCCAACATACTGATAACTATGGATGATTTTGGTACTGGCTATTCGTCATTAAGCTATTTAAATCGATATCCATTCAATATGATTAAGATTGATCGTAGTTTCGTTAAAAATATAACATCCAACACGCAGAGTCAGCACTTGGTTAGCTCTATCATTACCATGGCGCACGGCATAGGTTACAAAGTTACCGCTGAAGGTGTTGAAAATGCAGATCAGCTGAATATTTTGTCTCGACTTAAATGCGATTATGCGCAGGGTTACTACTTTGGGGAACCTTCATCGGCAGAAGTTATATATCAAAAACATTTTGCGTAACTATTTTAGATGAGTGAATTGGTTCAGTAGTTATCGATTAATAAATTTGCTTCGCGCGCCCTGCATTTATCCCCGTGGCAAGACCACGGGGAATCGCAAGTTGAATCCATTGGAAATATTCTACCCACTGAATTTATAAAATGGCATATTATCGCTAATAGGTAGATGTCAGTCGATAAAGTTGATTCAAATAGATAGCTAAATAATTTATTTGAATGACGTGGAAGAATAGAAAGTGAGAAATCGCCCACACGCAGTTATTTTGTTTTTTGCCATGATCTTAGGTCTTGTAGGGATAGCGCTTGCAATTGGCGGAGCCTATTTGATCTGGCTTGATGGATCTTGGTACTACGCACCAACGGGTCTAGGATTGGTCATTTCCGCCTATCTCCTGTTCAAGAATAGGATCGCCGGTATCTGGGTCTATATGGTTGTTTCTGCCTTGTCGATAATATGGGCACTCATCGAAGTGGGTTTCAATTTCTGGCCTCTAGTTCCAAGAACAGTGATGTTTATCTTTCTGGGTGCTATAGCGCTCATGATCGTGCCATTTCTCAAAGGGGATCGCCCTAAAAATACACGTGGATTTGTTCTTGGCGGGGCGGTGCTTGCTTTTGGTTTCGTTGCCTATTTTGCCATGATGTTTCAACCGCACGATATTGTCAGAAATGATTTCACCGTAAAATCTGGCCAAGCGACTACCGCAACACATAATGCTGGTAATAACTGGATATCGTATGGCCGGACTGGTGAAGGAAACCGCTATGCGCCGTTTGATCAGATCAATCGCAGCAATATTCATGAGCTTGAGGTCGCATGGATTGTTCGTACAGGGGATATTGCAAATCAATCCGAAAATAAACAAGACCAAAATACACCGCTTTTCATTGACGGCACACTGTATCAATGCTCGGCCACAAGTCGCGTAACCGCGCTTAATGGATCAACCGGCGAAATTTTGTGGCAATTTAACCCCGAGGCTAACTCACCATTTTGGAAACGTTGTCGCACGCTCGGATATTATGATCCTGGTGAAAATGATGACTGTGGCCCGCGAATTATTCTGGCAACGATCGATACCCGCCTCATCTCGCTCCGCACTGCTGACGGAACAATATGCGAAAGCTTCGGTAAGAATGGTGTTGTCGATCTCACCGAAGGCATGGGGGAAGTCATGCCGGGTTTTCTGGTACCGACCACGGGTCCTTTCGTCGCAGGCGATAAGATCATTCTGGGATCTTGGGTTGCTGATAATTATTCTGTTGGTGAACCTTCGGGGGCTGTACGAGCCTACGATGCAAAAACGGGAGCGCAGATTTGGGCTTGGGATCTCGGCAACCCATCCATTACCAATTTTCCTCCTGCTGGCGAAACCTACACACGAGGCACACCGAATGTTTGGAGTGCGATGGCTTTCGATCTCGATTTAAATATGGTTTACCTACCGCTTGGTAACGCAACTCCTGATTACTATGGAGGAAAAAGACGTGATTTCGATGATGAATACAATGCTTCCGTCGTAGCGCTTGATCTCGATACAGGTCGTCGTATTTGGCATTTCCGTACGGTCAATCACGATATTTGGGATTATGATCTACCGGCACAACCAGCGCTTGTTGATATGCCCGACGGCAACGGTGGCACGACCCCGGCGTTAATTCAGATTACCAAGCGAGGTCAAATCTTTGTACTCGATCGCCGCACGGGTGAACCGGTTACCAAAGTTGAGCAACGTCAGGCACCCAAAGAAGACGGTACCGCGGAAGGTGAGTATTATGCTGAAACGCAGCCATACTCTGTCGGAATGCCTGCAATCGGAACAGAGCCCTTGAGTGAGAAGCGCATGTGGGGAGCAACACCCATTGATCATATGCTGTGTCGGATCAGTTTCAAGCAAGCCCGATATGACGGAGAATTTACAACGCAATCCTTGCAAGAAACCATTATTTATCCCGGTAACAATGGCGGCTTTAACTGGGGCAGCGCTTCTGTCGATCAAGAGCGCAATATGCTCATTGTTAATGATATGCGAGTACCCGTATCAGCACATCTTATACGGCGTGAAGATATGGATCCGAATATAAAACCGGATGCGCATGGTTCGCTATCCACTATGTTTGGCCTTCCCTACGGACATAAATTGGTGAATTATATGTCACCGATCGGCATTCCTTGTTTGGAGCCGCCTTGGGGTACAATATCCGGAATCGATTTGGCTAGCCGACAGTTGATCTGGCAGCAGCCAACCGGTACTGCAAAAGATTTTACTATTGGTACCATCCAGCCACAACTGGGGTTTTTTGTCGGTATGCCAAGTCTTGGTGGACCGATGACAACAAAAGGCGGTATCGTTTTTCACGGTGGTACGCAAGATTATTATCTTCGCGCGTATGATGTGGAAACAGGAGAAGTTCTTTGGCAAAATAGGCTGCCTTCCGGTGCACAGTCAACGCCGATGACTTATATTGATGAGCGCGGACGCCAGTTCGTTGTTACAACGGCGAGCGGCGCTCGTTATAATCCGAGTGATTGGGGTGATTACATTGTTGCCTTTGCTTTATCCAATAAGAAATAAGCTCGCTGACTTGATTGCTCGGGTCATTTTTTCTTTTAGAAGTGAAAACCTCGCCTCAAAGGCTGGAGGATCAAGCGTGAATTCATCGGGTTATGCGAATAACACCATGAAATCAAGAAGTTATTTTTGGACTCAAAAACCCTCGTTGGATATGGTCCAGATTCGACGAATTGTTGCTTAACCTCCTACTAATGAGCCCTATAACTTGACTTTTGAACTGTAGAACAGTGTCTAATTATATGAATAAATTAAAGTATTTTTATTGTCTGGTTGTCTTCCTGATTTTTATCAATCATGCTTATGCTGGTGCTTTTGAAAAGGTGCTGGAGTCCGGGAAATTGCGCGTTGGGGTCTCATTGTACGAACCTTGGTCTTTTAAGGATCAAACAGACAATTTAGCCGGGTTTGAAATTGAATTGGCCAAACAGCTTGCAAAAGATATGGGTGTTCAGCCCACATTTGTGATCCTGGAATGGTCACAATTGATCAGTACGCTTGAGGCAAAGCAGATTGATATTATTATATCCGGTATGGCAATCACGCCGGAACGTGCTTTGCGCGTCAATTTTTCTAACGCATACGCATCTGCGGGGTATGATGTTGCAGCCTCACTTTCAAAAACGGCTCACATCAACTCACTGAGTGAAATGAATCATCCTGAAATTATAATCGGTGTGGTAAGCAACACCGCGCCTGAGCAATTAGCCAGAAAAATGTTTGAAAAAGCCACCATAAGATCATTCAAGCAGCACTATGATGTCAGGAAGGCAATCTTGAATAATGAAATTCATGCATGGTTCGATTCGACACCGATACCGCGCTATCTAGCGCTTGAGTATCCTGATAAGGTGGATACTCCGCTTAAAGAGCCCTTACCTGGTTATAAAGCTGGGATGGCCGTCAACAAAGGTGATCAGGAATTCCTAAACTACCTTAATTCCTGGATTACCGCTCGGGATGCAGATAAATGGATCTCATCCAGACATAAATATTGGTTTGAATCGCTAGGCTGGAAGAAGAAATAATGGCAATCATTCCACTCGATCGTATCGCTATCGCAATGTGCGATCGGAGGATATTTCTTATGGTGTTGTTATTGCTGGCTTCTATCGCAATGGCAGAAACAAGACTAAAGCTTAGCTTTCCGGATGAATTTTATCGTGAGCAGCAGTTACCTGATACAGAATTTAATCGTGGCACTCGATCCAAAAATGAACCCAAAGCCAAAGCACGGCAATGGCGCGAGCATGCTGATGAATCATCGAATGGATATCGTTGGAAAGGAGCTGAATTTCATTATGCGGAGCATAACAAGCAACATCCACAGACGATTCCCGATAATATGGATAGAGTTTATGCGCCACAGATCGAATTGGAACGACAACTTGAATTGCGTTTTTAAATCATTTAACTGATATTCAGCTTTCTATGCAAGCAACTGCCGCAAAACAATCTACAGCTAAAGTCGATTTGAACCAGATTGGCACAAATGAATTGAATATCATTCTAGGAGGCAGCTGGCACATACAGCAGGACCATCCATCATTCACTGATATTGAACCATTAGTGCGTGATATGCCAAGTACTCGGATAAGCTTCAATAGTCAGGCGCTAGACAGCTGGGATACCAGTTTACTGATTTTCATTTCTCGATTATTTAAATTTTCCCAGCAACACCAAATGGAAATTGATTACTCCGGTTTGCCGGATGGTGTGCATCGCTTGATGGATCTGGCAGGCACCGAAACACCCAGTGCCAGCGCCAACAAAAAAAAGAAGCCTGAAAATTTCATCACGAAACTTGGCAACTCGGCCTTGGATTGGTACCGTGGTGCGATAGGGATGCTTGCATTCCTGGGTGAAATAATATTGTCTCTGAAACGCTTGATGCTTGGCAAGGCGCAGTATCGGAAGTCCGATTTTTTCTTGGTCGTGCAGGAAGTCGGGCCACAAGCACTTGGGATTGTATCGCTCATCAGTTTTCTGGTTGGGTTGATTCTGGCTTATATGGGAGCAATACAGCTGAGCCAGTTTGGTGCACAGATTTTTGTTGCTGATCTTGTTGCTATCGGTATGGTACGCGAAATCGGTGCGCTGATGACGGGAATTATTGTTGCGGGCCGCACTGGTGCCGCATTCGCTGCGCAGCTAGGCACCATGCAGGTAAATGAGGAAATCGATGCGTTTAAAACCTTGGGGATTTCACCGATGGATTTTCTGGTGCTACCACGTTTGCTAGCATTGGTTCTAATGATACCGTTACTGACAATTTACTCCGGCGCCATCGGTATCCTGGCCGGACTGATCATCGGCAATGTTGTTTTTGATATTGGGATCTTTGAGTATTATTATCAAACGATACGTGCGCTTAATTTTAATCAATTCGCGGTCGGGATCGTCAAAGGCACGGTTTATGGCATTTTAGTCGCTTATGCAGGTTGCCTCAGGGGAATACAGTGCGGTCGTAGCGCTCAAGCGGTAGGACAAGCGGCAACATCGGCAGTCGTAACCGGAATATTGCTGATCGTGATATTCGCATCGCTCCTCACCGTGCTATTTCATAATCTGGGGATTTGATCGAATGACGTTGCTTTCTGAAACCCATCAAAAAAATACTGCTGTCACGCCACAAAATAACCGTCCGCATATTGAAGTGCATGATCTTACGATGGCTTATGGCGATTACATCATTCAACGCAATCTCAATTTCACAATAAACCGTGGTGACATATTTATCATTATGGGCGGCAGTGGCTGTGGCAAAAGCACCCTGATGAAACACCTGATTGGCCTCAAGTCCCCTGCCAAAGGCGATGTATTGATTGACAAACAGAATTTCTGGAAAGCGCCACCGGATCAACAAGAAGAAATCAAACGTCGTTTTGGTGTTATGTTTCAGGCGGGAGCGCTCTGGAGCTCGCTGACGCTAGCAGAAAACATCGCGTTGCCTTTGGGTGAATACACGCGACTACCTAAAAAAGAGATTGCGGAAATAGTTGAATTCAAACTGGCATTGGTCGGTCTAGCGGGATTTGAAGATTTCTATCCCTCTCAAATTAGCGGTGGCATGCAGAAACGCGCAAGTCTTGCACGCGCGATGGCATTAGATCCGGAGATTCTATTTTTTGATGAGCCTTCGGCAGGATTGGACCCGATCAGTTCGGTGCGGTTGGATCATCTGATTTTAGAATTAAGCCACAGCCTGGGTGCAACGGTTGTGGTCGTAACGCATGAACTGGCCAGCATTTTTACTATTGGCAATAATTCAGTGTTTCTGGACGCGGAATCAAAAACAATGCTCACCACCGGTGACCCCAAAATCCTGCGTGACGAATCGCACATTCCGCAGGTGCGATCCTTCTTAAATCGAGGAGAAATATGAGTAAGCAAGCAAATCCCGCCACCATCGGCCTTTTTGTGCTGGGTGGCTTTGTCCTGATCATTAGCATTGTTATTTTATTGAGCAGGGGAGGGTTTTATCAGGAAAAACACGAATTTGTCATGTATTTTGATGGCTCCGTCAATGGATTGAGTATTGGAGCACCGGTTACTATGCGCGGCGTACAGATTGGTATCGTCAAGCGTATTTCACTGATTCACAATTACGCTAAAGGACAAATTCTCATTCCCGTCGTTGCGGAATTTTATCCCGGTAACATTATACATGTTGATGAAGGCAATGGACCGACTTATCAAACGGTAAGAAAATTGGTGGAGAAATTTGGTCTGCGTGCGCAATTACAAACTCAAAGTATTATAACAGGCCAACTCTACGTGCAGTTGGATTACCATCCAGGAACTGCCTATAAGTACTATAGCAGTGGTGATGATGATGAAACGATTGAAGTCCCTATCATACCATCCACACTAGAAATGCTTGAGAAGAAATTTGAGAAACTTAAGTTATCCGCATTGATAGAGGATGTATCGGCCGCTGCCACTGCGATTTCCCAGCTTGTTAGCAAACCGGAGTTAGTCCAATCAGTTCAGCAGCTTGAAGCAACATTAGCAGCAATGAAAGCGTTGGTGCATTCTATCGATAACAAAGTTATTCCTTTGTCGAGTAAAATTGATCAGTTATTGAATGGACTGCAAGATACGGCATCCAAAATTGATGCTGCAGCGGTCAACATTCAGGAACTAAGCGATGAGGAATCACCGACACTTTATAAATTCAACGCGACAATGGACGAATTGACTCGCACCACAAAATCGATACGTAGGCTGACTGACATGCTGGAGAATCATCCGGAAGTACTGATACGCGGAAAAAAACAGGAAAATAAATGACATTCTCAAAAATTAGACTCTTAATATCGCGCGTTGTTATTTGCACATCCAGTTTGATCCTGATCGGGTGTGCAACTACCCAACCTACTCAATACTATATGCTAACCAGCCTTGAAGATGCTCGTGAAAGCATCTCCTCAGTGCCAGGTTCCTCCAGTGCGCGAATCGGCCTGGGTCCTGTGAGTTTTCCAGAATATTTGGATAGGCCAGCCATTGTAGTGCGCAGCCCTGGCGCGGAGATTATTATTAATGACTATCATCGTTGGGCTGAACCACTGGAGAAAAATTTTTTGCGGGTACTATCAGATAATTTGCAAATGCTGTTAGGTAATGCCTCTGTTGCAATGTTTCCCTGGCACAACTCAAAAGACATTGATTACCAGGTAACCATTCAAGTTGCGCGTTTTGATGCAGATCTCAGCAACAAGGTTCAGTTATCCGCACATTGGACGATTCAGAGAAAATCTGATGGCAAGATCGTACACACGCAGAAAAGTACTATTACGCAAGAAGCCGGTAGTAATGACTTTAACGTCATTGTCAAAACACAGAGTAAGGTAATCGGAACATTGAGTCATGAGATAGCGACTGGATTGCAGAAGATTATCCAATAAAGAGCGCTTCAATGCCGAATAGATGTGCTTTCATGCGTAAAGGGGGAAAGCTCTCCTAAAAAGGAAAAAAACTTCACTTTTTATCAGAATCACGTGCGACAAAGTGTCATTTGGAAATTTTTCTCTGCCACTACAGCGAGATTCTCAGGGTTATGCGGAGGTCTTTCCTGTCGGACTTGAGCTTAAAAATATTCTCTGTTCCAGACCCAACCCCGGTTGTGCGTTCATCCAAGTATTAATAGGCGGCACCAATGCGATCAAACGCTTAAAATCAATTTATTTTCTTTAGACTTCCTTAGCGCATGGGCTTATGTTCTTAGATCTTGATTTATTATCACACTGGCTTGCTGGGTTGAGTTGCTTCGCATGGTGAACCAGACTGCCATCATCCAAATGCTGCAAGCCCGTCTAACCAATCTACTGGCGATCTACGCTTTCGGTAGCCGTATTCAAGGTACTGCACAAGTTGATAGTGATCTCGACCTGGCGGTGTTGGTCGCTGGCTATGCCGAGCCTCTGGTATTGTGGACGCTGGCAGGTGATCTGGCGGATGTAGCTGGTTGCCCAGTCGATTTGCTCGATCTGCGAGCTGCTTCCACCGTGATGCAATACCAAGTTATCGCCACCGGTCAGCGCTGGTGGGCACTGGATGTACAAGCGGCTTTATTCGAGATCGCTATCTTGAGTGAAAAAACGGAACTGGATACTACTCGTTCCGGATTGCTATCCGACATTCAAAAAAGAGGAAAGGTCTATGGTCGATGATGTGCTGATCAACAAGGCTGCCACCATCGAGCGCTGTGTGGCGCGGGCGCGGGAGGAATATGTAAAAAATCCCACTACTTTTCCTATCGACTTCACACGGCAAGATGCGGCTATCTTGAATATTCAACGTGCCTGCGAAGCAGCACTGGACATGGGGCAGCATATAATCCGGCATGAAAAGCTGGGCGTGCCACAAAGTGCACGTGATGTTTTCACGCTGCTGGCACAGGGTGGTTGGATTGATGCCGCAATTGCCGACAAACTCAAGCGCATGGTGGGTTTTCGCAATATTGCCGTGCATGATTATCAGGCGCTGCAACTACCGATCTTGATTAGTATCATCGAAACGCATTTGGATGAGTTTCTGGAATACAGTCAGGCATTGTTGCTGGGTGATGTTTCTCAGGCAAAAGGGTAAAGTGATGTGCGGTGACGAGCCCCAACAATTTGCGCGCGTGGAGTATATGTAATGTTGGGGTTATCAGATTCATTCCAACCTGCGGGCCTGAGTGCTTAAAACTGTAAACCGGGATTTGGATATTTCTTCTTCTCGCACAACTAAATTATAACGCTCTATAAAATATGGAATCTCATGGTCATTGGGCCAATATTTTTGCTGAATAGATGATACGAAAAAACCTGCATCTTCTTTACTTAAGTGAAGGCATATATTACGCACTGATGTTTTGATTTTTGAAATATCTTTTTCAATTTCTTCTGGTGTCGAGTTTTTCTTTGACTCAAGACGCTCTATAGAAAGTAAAACTTTTCGTATTTTATCGGGATCACATTGAATCCTCTTGCTCTCCATAATATTGGCTTCATTTAATCCATTCTTTACAATCTTACTTGAAACCAAATCCTTCAATGACTTGGCATCATTAATCATATAGTCGATCCCTGAACGGAAAGATCCATATTCCCCAATTGCAATATAAAGAGTGCCTAAAACTAATAATGTTGCTTTTAAACTCCCTTCTTCAAGCGCTGCACGAATATCTGTTTGCTGGTCAAAAATTATGTCAGAGTATTTTGATGTTATATCGCTAAGGTATGATTCTGTTTCTTTGAGATCAATTTCCTGAAAATTCAAATCAAACCGAAATTCAATTCCAGCAATTAATGACAAGATCTCTCCTTGATAGATAATGGGTTGTTGTAATCAGCAATGTAAGGGATGGTTAAGCTTGCATCATCCACTCCAGAAGCTGATATTATTTTGATTATTATCTCGTCAGCCCCGCATACAACACCGGCAATTTCTCCGGCAGCCGCTCCACATGATCCACCACCAAATAGTTACGCTCACCAAAAATCCGCGAAACATACTGATCTGCCCGTGGATCGAGGCTCATGCAGTAGGTGAGGATGCCTGAGCGGCCAGCTTCTTCCACCGCTTTTTTGGTGTCGTGGCGGAGATATTGTGGGTCGCGCACGTCGACGTCGGCAGGCTCACCATCGGTGATGACCAGCAGCAATTTTTTCGCGGATTTTTGCAATTTCAAATAGTGACTGGCATGACGCATTGCAGCACCCATGCGCGTGGAAAGTTGCCCGGTCATGCCGGCGAGGCGGGCTTTGGGGATTTCGTTGTAGGGTTGGTCGAAATCCTTGAAGCGATAATATTCTACGTCATGCCGTCCATCCGAGCAGAAACCGTGAATTGCAAATGGATCGCCGATTTTGTTGATGGCGTTCGCAAGCAATACGGTGGCTTGACGGGTCAGATCCAGCACGGAGTAGTCATGTCCGGCGACTTTTTCGTTGGTGGATTCGGATAAATCTAGCAATACCAATACCGAGATATCACGAACCTTGCGTACCGAGCGCATCATGATGCGAGGGTCAGGCTGCATGCCCATGCGGATATCGATCATCGAACGGATGGCAGCATTGATGTCGATCTCATCGCCGTCTTCCAGTTTGCGGATACGGCGGGTACCTTGCGGTTGCATGGCGTCCAGTAAAAACTTCATGCGTGCAATTTCCCGTTTGTATTGCTGCGCGATATCGTCGATGCATTGCATGTCGCCCAGCTTGGCGCGTTTTTCCTGTACCGTTGCCCAATCCGGGCGCTCCAGTTGAATCTGGTAATCCCATTCGGAATAGTGATAGGGCGCTGAAACCGGTTCTTTACCTTCCAGTTCGTTGTAGGAAACACCGGTATCTTCATAGGGGAAGAATTCAGTGCCCATGACCCAGATTTCCTGGGCATCATCTCCGGCTGACTCCACTTCGACTTCGTTGGCAAATTCCATCACATTGACGTATTTGCGCACTTGTTTCGGTGCTTCATAACCAGCCGATAATGATTTGTTTAAATCAAATTCCTCGAATTCCCAGAAATAGCGGTTGTCATCGCGATAAGGCGCGGTGAGGTGATCCGTCAGCATGGCGAAAGGAATGTTCTTTTCTCTAAAGCTATGCGTCAGTTGAACACCAATGTCCCATGAGATCTGATAGCTGTCCAGTTTATCCTGTGCGGCTGCAAAAAGATGGCGACCTTCGGCAATCCAATGGTCTTTATCCTGATAATCCGGGTCGAGTAAAGCGCGTGCCAGCCGATTGAGATAGTCTCCCATCGTGGTAGCCATGTCCGGTGTGGCGGTATGTAATACTGACCAGGTTTTACGTAGACCGGGAAAGCGGCGAATGGCAAGTTCTTCGATACGTGCATCTTCAATCATGGAGATTACCGCCATTTGCATCGGATTTAATCCTTCCGCGGAAATGGGCTGTTTGGTTTCTACCAAGTGTGCGGCGGCATGTGCGGCGGCGGCCCGATAAACTTCGGTGGCAGTGACGTCGCCATGGCTGTCATAGGCATCGGGTAAGTAGATGAAATAATTTTCAATATAGGGTTTGTAACCTTCGCGCGTTTCAAAATCACCGGAAGTGGGCTTCATGAAAAAGTCACGCCCCCAAAGTGCGCGCAGATACATATTGATACGGCGTTGTATATCGACAAACAGCGTACCTTTACGCTCCTTTTGCAAAACTGCGAGCGATTCCTTGGATTCCAATCCAAAATACTTTATTTGCTCTTCGTAATTCGTACGATGCGCATGCGCTCCCCACATCGCCCAGCGGCGCAGGCCACCCAGCGTCAATTGTCCGAACAGGATATCCAGCTTGTTAAGCATGGGGCGCATACCGCGAGGTGCTTGGGCAATCAGCATATTCAGGAATTGCAGGTAATTCTGGAATAACTGGGCATCTCCCAGGCGCTTGGCGGCTGTGGGGGAGGTAGCCAATACCAATTCAATCACCGCACCTGAAGTTCTTGAAGCCAGTGAAAGTACGGAAGTTGCCAGGTCGCTGATGATGTCTTCGCCAATTTCTTTGGCGACCAATGGGATTTCATCAATCCAGCAATCCACCAAGCTGCGCCCACGGCCTAGTCCACGTAATGCTGAGACGCCTTTCAGATAATTATCCAGTCCACGCGCTGAAAAAGTTTTCACTACCTCAGGCCAGGCATGACTGAGTAATTCAATCGATTCGGGTTCCAGGTCTTCCAGTAATTCTTTGTAGTCATCCAGATTAATACTCATCGTGACACACTCTTATATAAAATTATTGAGCAACTGTACGCAATGGACCAGCCAAGTTTTAATTAAAGAAAGTTGACACAGCGGCATCCAATGCATCGCGCATATCAGGATCGTCGGTAATGGGGCGTACCAAGGCAACGCGGCAAGCGGCATGGGCATCTACTTTCTTGACGATGAGACTGCCAGCGTAAATTAACATACGCGTCGAGATGCCTTCATCCAATCCATGGCCTTTCAGATTACGTGCGCGCTCGGCAATCGACACCAGTTTTTCTGCAATTTCAGTGGATACGCCGGTTTCATGCGCGATAATTTCACTTTCAATGTCATGACTGGGGTAGTTAAAATCCAACGCACCAAAACGCTGTTTGGTCGATTGTTTGAGATCTTTCATCAAACTTTGATAACCTGGATTGTAGGAAATGACAATCTGGAAATCCTCATGCGCATGAACGAGCTCGCCTTTTTTCTCCAGTGGCAGGACACGGCGATTATCGGTTAATGGGTGGATTACCACGGTGGTGTCCTGGCGTGCTTCAACAACTTCATCCAGATAGCAGATAGCGCCATAGCGTGCAGCGACGGCCAATGGGCCATCTTGCCAGCGTGTGCCGCTGGCATCCAGCAAAAAGCGGCCGACCAGATCGGACGCGGTCATATCTTCGTTACAGGCGACGGTAATCAGCGGTTTTTTTAATTTCCATGCCATGTGTTCAACAAAACGGGTTTTGCCGCACCCGGTAGGACCTTTCAGCATCATAGGCATGCGCACTGAATAGGCCGCTTCATATAATTCCACTTCATCAGCTACGGGATGGTAATAGGGCTCTGCGGTCACGCGGTATTGATCAATGATTTTGCTCACGATGAACTCCTGTTATAGCGATCTGATAAGTATTTTATTCCGATCAAAAAAAACCCCCCGATCCTGTTGCAGGCAAAGGGGGTTCCAGGGTACGAAACCCGTTGTGTCTTAAACAGTCTTGCCGCGGTATATCACCATGGCAGTACCTTGCGATTGATTGAAATTGTTGTAACCAATCAAACGGACATGATTATTCGGATTGGCTTTATGACAAGCGGCGGCTTCTGCCAATACACGATCTACATCAGTTTCACCAAACATAGGCAGCTTCCACATATACCAGTAGGAGTCCATGACATACTCAGGTTCTGTGTGTTCGATAGCTGGGTTCCAGCCTTTGCTGATTAAGTATTGCACTTGCTTTTTGATATCCTTGTCAGCCATCGCAGGCAGGTAGGAAAATGTTTCAAATTTACGGCTTGCTGGATCACTGACACGTGATTTGTAAT